>MGTO01000060.1 GCA_001799485.1 Desulfuromonadales bacterium GWC2_61_20
CATTAGGTTTGTATTCTTACTGGTAAGATCATAGCGCGGTGAGGTGGGGGGTGGCAAGGGGGGATTTTGTTTTTAGCGGGAGAATGGTCGAGGACTGGCTCCGCAGGTGCCAGCCCCCTTTTCCAGGTCTATCAACGTTCCGTTCGATCATTTCAAAAGTTCAAGTTTTGTCAGCCAGTCGTTAAAGTGGGGGCATTGTTTCCGTATGGACTGGATTCCTATCGCCTCTGAAATTGATTTCCCCATGGCAACCTTCCGATATCCACTTTTTAACGATTCAAGCCGTTTCCCAGGTGCATTTGTGGGATCGTCGTTAATTTCTTCCGGATTATCATATACTTCAATGATTTTCCGAATCAGCGATATCTTTATCTCGGTCTTCTCTGCCAAAATATCCGCATCGCTGAAAAGTAACGCTTCGAATTCATGCATTTCGATATAGGGGACAAAGCGGGTTTCTGCATCACAGCCGGGAAAGGCATTCATGATCTCATTCCGGGTTGCGCCCTCAAGGATCTCGGCTTTATGACTGGCGGTCAGGGTCGTTCCGTTTTGTAATCGTCGAAGAACTTCTGCTCTTCCCGGCCACTCGGTATCGATCCTGAAATAATCGAACATCGTCGTTATGTAGGTGTCATTCCGTTGTTTGAGGAAATTGCCGATATCATTCTTGGCCTTGTCGAAACGAATGTCGCCTCCTTTATGCCCAGGCTTCCCGATTAGTGCCGGATACAGAAATATCCCCTTATGGGCCATCTGCGGCGCCAGCACATCGCGTACGAAAGTCTGTTCTGTCGGGCCTTCCACAACGATAAAGATTTCAATACTATTCATGGTCAGGCCCACCGGTGACAATATTTTTTCTCCAGAGGTCGCCCAGTGAATAATCATCAAGCCAGGATGAAAGCTCGTCTTTGCTGGGTCGCTTAAAGACCGAGGCCCCATTCTTTCGATTCACGACAATGATGTCTTCCGGTTCAAAATAATCGACGAGAGCGGGGGACTGTGTCGAGATGATCAGCTGTGTCTTCTTGGAGGCCGACTTGATCAACTCCGCCAAAATCTCGATAGCGTAGGGATGTAGCCCTAGTTCCGGTTCATCAATAATGATGGTTGACGGCGGATCAGGTTGGAGCAGGGCCGTGGCCAAACAGATAAACCGCAACGTCCCATCGGACAGGTGTTGTGGTTTGAGCGGATAGTCGGAACCCTTCTGTCTCCAGCGGAGACGGACTTTTTCATTTTTGTTTGGCTTCAGAATGAAATCGTCGAAGAATGGCGCAACCAAGCGAATCGTATCCACGATCTGGCCATACGTACTTGTCGTTCTTTTATGATTTTGCAGATCGAGCAGAAACGGTGCGATATTAGCCGCATCGAATCGCAAATAATCACAATCGTCAACGGCTTCATACCGTCGCATCGGAGCAACTTTGCTGGTGTCGTGAAAATGATAAATTTTCCACGAAGAGATTGCGTCATAAACATGGGACGCAACGTTGCGTCTTCCTATAACACCTCTTCTTTCCTTGTCTTTCAGCAATTCAGGCGTTGTGTGCCCACTCCCCAATTCCCACCAACCGGTAGCGCCGCCTTCATAGAACCTTGCCTCGTCATTGATGATAAATGTTGCATCTGCTGTAGGCGCAAGCTTAAAACGGTAGCCGTTAGAGCCAAATCGTGTTTCTACCTCGATCTGTTCCGTTATCTTTGGGCCATTAAAAAGAAAATCATCACTATCACCACCATCGACGATAAAGGCCTGCAAACTTGCACTAGAAAGACCCGGCAATGGCAATTCCATCATGGCCCGCAATAGTCGAAAAAAATCTATAAAGTTACTTTTCCCTGCGCCATTTCCACCGATGAGGACATTCAAGTTTGTGAGCTCGAACTTCTCTAAGGATTGAATCGACTTGAAGCCTTTTATCGTTAATTTGTCTAAGGATTGAGACATAAATAGCAATTCTCCCTGTTCAACGGCTGAGACCTGCCGGACGGCTTTTTGCCGGACCTGCACTTTAGTGAAAATTTTCTCGCTAAATAGATTAGACAACTTAGCAGGTTCCCCGTTGGCCGTCTAGATGGCCATAATTCATGAATGTATGAGTTTAGATTCAGAAAAGCCGCACCCAGAACATTTGTATTCACGCTCCTTTGAGCCAACCTCACCAAAAATGGGATGAGGCTTCGAAGATATGATCTCGAAAGTTCGGTTATTGCATTTCGGGCACCGTTCGCCTGTTGCACTAGTCAAGGAATGGATTTTCTCCTTCAAACCCGCGTTCTCCGCGATTAAGTCTGCAAATTTTAGTTTGGCCTCAGCAAGCTCAAGGCTTAGATCGGCCAGCAGGTTTTTGAATTCTGCATTTTCAATATTTTTGCTGATTTCACGCAATCTCGCAGCGAGCGTGATTGCAGTGGACACCGTAGAAATTATGTCAGCCATTCATTCCTCCTGTTTGGATAGCAAGGTCGGGTTAGCCCAAAAGGTGTAACCCGACTCGTGATTTATGCTACTCAGCGCGCATAAATTTTATTCGCATCAACCGGAAAACCCGCTGCCTTCAATTCTCGGACAAGATCGAATCGCCATTTTTCATGCGGATCAAGGGGGACAAAGAGAACTCCTTGATAATCAGAAGGTATATCAACGCCATCCTCATACAGGGCGCAAACTCTTGAACGCCCGAGTTTGCCCAGGAAATAGCCAAGCTCCAGTACGACATTTTGTCGTGCCCTTCGTTGAAGGGGATCATCAGTACCCTTTGACTTTCCCTCGTCGTCACCAGTGAGTAATACAACGGCAAAATGCACATTCGAATAATCCGAAAACTTTTCAATGATGGTGCGGCCGGCATTCGGTTTTTCATGGAGTATTATTGGCTCAAGATCAAGCTTTTCCAGGAAACGAGCTACGCTTTCCTTGATTCCGGCATTATGTCCATGGACAACAAAAACGTGGTTGGAATTTTGTTGAGGGTGCCTTGCTACGTCCATATTTCGTGAAACAGGTCGCGTCATCTCAATTTCAATTTCCAGTTGATCAATGCAACTTTGAAGTATCTTCAGTTGATTAGATAGCTTTGAGGCCCCATATGCATCGTGATCTTGATCACTTAAACCATACAATTCAAACCCATTACCAGATACTTGAAGAACAGAATCAATATTCAAGGAGAAAGATCCAAATGATTTAATCAAAATCTCCCGTGTAGTATTTTCCCACGCTGTGTGATCAGGCGATAGAAAAGGTTGACGGAGCAACATTTCTTCAGCTTTTTTTATTTGTCCCGATAAGAGTTTAATTGCTGTCTGCGGGGAAACAGAGGCGGCTATTTCCTGTTTGGGTTTCGGTCTTGCGGACTTGTTCGCCATTTAATTCTCTCTTTGTATTTTTCCCAAAGTTATCGGCAGGTTACGCTTCGCTAACCCGACCTACGATTTACACCACAAAACTCCCCGGTGCCACCTCCCGTACCTGCCCCAGCGCCGCCAGGGTTTCGAGCAACTCGCCAACCTTGTCGGCGCGGGCGCGTTGGAAGGTGCGGGCGATGGTTTCGGCGGTGAGGGGGGCGGCGGCGCCGGCGAGGGCGGCTCGGACGGCTTGCACTTGCTCGGGGAGGGTTTTTGGCCAGAGGAGTTTGGCCTTGGGCGCGGCTGGCGCGGTTTCGCTTGCGCCGAGGTCGAGGTCGTCCTGGACGACAATCTTCTCGCCGTGTGGCTGCTGATATTCGGGGCGTAGCCAGCGGATCAGGCCTTGCTCTTCTTCCCGTGCCCGTTCGCGGTTGAGGGCGACAACACGTTCGAGAATTTCGGCGTCGGTCAGAGTGGCGGGCCAGCCGTAGGCGGCAAAGACGGCGGCGTCGAGTTCGTCGTGCAACTGCTTGAGAACTGAAACCAGCCCCTGTTCGTGGATAATTTTCTCTTTGGCGGTCAAAATCCCCCTGCTCGCTACGCCCACTCCCCCCTTTGTCAAAGGGGGGTTGGGGGGGATTTCGATCTCCCGCAGCTTCTCCAGCACGTTGTACATGCCGGTCAGGGTCAGGTCGGGATAGAGCGCCTGCTGGCGTTTGCGGTGGGCGTCGAGCTGTTCGGCGAGATCGCGGATGGTCTGCTTCTGCTCGTTGCTGGCGGCGGGGAAGGGGAAGGGTTCGAAGCAGCGGGTGGTATTGTAAACAGGGCGATCTTCAAGCGTACCACCAGCAGCCAGTGCCCAAGTGATATGAACGCGGCTAGAAAGAACGCCGAGAAGGTATGCATCATCAGATGCCACGGTCCGTATCTTCTGGTCTGGAAGAATGTCTGCATCTAGAAAGACAAACATTCGATGTTTGGCAGTTTCGGCAGTACCAATGTAACGTTTCAATCCAGCTGCGGCCAATCTGAACTTTGGGACGGCTTCTGCAAAAAACCACCAATTATCGCGTCGGCTTGGTCGTTTGTCTTGGTCACGTTGCGGTTTGACTCGCTCAAGAACCCACTGATAAGCCTCTGGAAAGCGCTGCCTCAGTTCCCCTTCTGTAATCCCATAAAAATCAAGGGCCAAAATACCGCGCGGCTTATCTGTTAAGTCCTTGCCATTACGATATCTACGAATATGTGCTTCAAGTCCCGGTACTCTTCCGAATCCAAGATTGACGGCATCCTGCTCATCAATCCAAAAACCTGCTCCAAGTGGAATCATCCCCATAAATGAGATGCCTGAATTGCTTAAAAGTGGCAGAACCCCAGCCACATTTGCACCAGCCGTCAGGTCTGCGTGCAACACACCTCTTTGTCTGGAGAGTTCCACTGCAACCCCTTCACCATCTCCATCACGTTCGGAGGTGACAGTGATCAAACTACCTTCGTTTCCCTCTTGAGAAGATTTGCCAACTGTCATGGCGATGCGAACTGCTGCCCCATCGACAGAGTCCACCCACGGATGATCTGGAATGGCAAAAGCCAAAGAGATCGATTGATGTGCAATGAGATGACGCTCAACTATCTTCCTGTTGAAGGCCATAGTGACACTATTGGTCGTGATAAAGCCGAACCGCCGCAGCTTGCCCAGTCTGGTCAGTTCAGCCGCCTTATTCCACCAATACATAACGAAGTCAGCGGTGTCTGGCACATCATTCCAAACGTTTCGCAGTGCTTCCACATAACCATCACCCAACGCATTTCGCATCCGCTTATTGCCGATAAACGGCGGGTTCCCAACCACAAAATCCGCCGCCGGCCACTCCGCCTGGCGCGGATTCAAATATCGCAGCACCGGCTCCTGCGCCGCCTCATCCGGCACCTGCTCCCCCGTCACCGGATGCACCTTGGTCGTCCGCCCATCCCAACGACTGACCGCCCTCCCTTCACCATCGACCACCGGCTCGACCCCGTCGTAAGCCAGCACCGCATCGCGACACTCGACGTTGTGGAACTTCTTGATCACCGGCTCCGGCGGCAGCACATGGCCACGGGTGCGGAAATGCCACTGCAGATAGCCGATCCACAAAACCATGTCGGTGATGGCGGCGGCACGGGGGTTGACCTCAATGCCGAGAAGCTGGTGGGGATCGACGGTGAGACCGGCGAGCTCCAGGGTCGTCTGCTCTTCGCCGAAGCCTTCGAGGGCATTGAGGACTTCCCCCTCCAGCCGCTTGAGATGTTCAAAGGTGACATACAAAAAGTTGCCGCTGCCGCAGGCGGGATCGAGAATGCGCAGGTTGCACAAGGTGCGGTGGAAGGTCTTGACCAGGGCAATCGCCCCGGCCTTATCCCCCTGCGCGTCCAACGTCACCGCCCCGGCCAGCACCGCCTCCCAGTCGCCGCGCAGCGGTTCGATCACCGTCGGCAGTACCAGCCGCTCGACGTATTCGCGCGGGGTATAGTGGGCGCCGAGGTGGTGGCGTTCGGTCGGGTCGAGGGCGCGTTCCAGCAGGGTACCGAAGATCGCCGGTTCGACATCGCGCCAGTCGGCCTTGGCCGCCGCCATCAACAGGGCCAACTGCTCCTCGTTGATCGGCAGGGCGGTGGCGTCTTCGAAGAGGCCGCCGTTGAAACGCAGCAACTTTTCGCGCAGCACGGTGGAGAAGCCGCCATCCTTCATCGTTGTCCAGAGCGATGCCGCCATCGGCGCGAAGGCGTCGGCCTGCCCCTTGAGACTCCCCAGCAGGGTGGTGAAACTGAGGTGGGGGATGAGGCCGATATCCTCGGCGAACATGGTAAAGAGACAGCGCTTGAGAAAATTGCCGACAGCCTCGGCGCCATGTCCGGCCTGTTCCAGCGACTTGGCCAGGGTGGCAAGGCGCTCGGCGACCTGACGGGTGGCCTTGGCGCTCTGTTTGGCGGGATCGAGGCTGTGCGGGGTCGTCCAGATCAGGCGCAGCCGTTCGCGGATCGGCGCATGGGCCAGATCGGCCAGGGGGATGCGATAGGAACGGGGGTCGGGAAAGGGGAGATAGGTTTTGCCGGTGCAGGAAAATTCGCTGTAGAGCTCGATGGCATGGCCGACATCGACGACGACGAGAAAAGGCGGCCAACCCTCCTCCACCGGCAGGGCGCGGGCATACTGCTCGGCCTGCCCCTTGGCCTTGAGCATCGCCACGTCCCAGCCTTTGGTGCCGCGTACCGCCGTGCCGCGTCGGGCGGTGAGCCAGCCCGGTTCCGGCTCCTTGACCTGCGGCTCGACGCGGTCGCTCCCCTGCTTGGCTTCGAGGACAAAGCAGCCGCGCTTGTAGAGATCGATGCGTCCGACGCTGCTGCTGCCGTCGCCATAGGCGAAGGCGACGGAGCGTTCGAAGACATAGGCGTTGTCGCGATCAAAGGGGCCGGTGGGATTGGGGCGCTGCACGCCGAGGAGATCGCAGAGTTCGGAGAGGAAGAGCTGATAGTTGGCGCGCTCGGCGGCGCCGGAGGCTTCCCAGCGGCGCAGGAAATCGGTCACGGTTTGGTCGGGTGAGGTTGGTAGCTGCGGCTGCGACACGGTTCCCCCTGTCTTGAAAAATGACGCTCAGGATAGCCCGATTCGCAGGGGTTGAAAAGGGTTAAGGTGAAGGTGGTGGCGAGTGTCGCCGGGCCGGGCCTCCAACCGAATGATTTATACGGTTACTGCCCCATCCGTTGCGGAAACCAGTGCCGCGTGCGGTTGCAGACGGCGCAGACCGAGAGCATCACCGGTACCTCGACCAGCACCCCGACCACGCAGGCCAACGCCGCCCCCGACTCCGGGCCGAAGACGGTAATCGCTACCGCCACCGCCAGTTCGAAGAAGTTGCTCGCGCCGATGAGGGCGCCGGGGGCGGCGACGCTGTAGGGGAGCTTGATCCACTTCATCAGCCCGTAGGCGAGGGATGAGTTGAAATAAACCTGGATGGTGATCGGCACGGCGATGAGGAAGACGTGGAAGAGGCGGCCGGTGATGTTGTCGGCCTGGAAGGCGAAGATCAGGACCAGGGTGGCGAGGAGGGCACTGATGGCGAGCGGGTGGAGTTTGGGGAGGAAGACGCCATTGAACCAATCGGGGCCGTGAGATTTGATCAGGGTCGCGCGGGTGACGACCCCGGCGGCGAGTGGGATGACGATGAAGACGACGATGGAGGTGAAGAGGACGGCGAAGGGGACGATGAGGTTGGAGGCCCCGGCGACGAGGAATTTGACGATGGGGGCGAAGAGCAAAAGCATGAGGAGATCGTTGACCGAGACCTGAACCAGGGTGTAGGCGGGATCGCCGTCGGTGAGGTAGCTCCAGACGAAGACCATGGCGGTGCACGGTGCGGCGGCGAGGATGATGCTGCCGGCGATGTACTGGTCGGCATCGGCCGGATTGATCCACGGGGAGAAGATCAGGCGGAAGAAGAGCCAGGCGAAAAAGGCCATGGAGAAGGGCTTGACGATCCAGTTGACAAAGAGGGTGACGAAGAGCCCCTTGGGGTTCTTGCCGACGTTGACCACCGAGCCGAAATCGACCTTGAGCATCATCGGGTAAACCATCAGCCAGATGAGGATGGCAATGGGGATGTTGATCTGCGAGCCCTCGCCGAATTCGAGCCCGCGCAGGGCGGCGACCCCTCCCGGCAAAAGTTTGCCCAGGGCAACGCCGACCACCATGCACAGGGCGACCCAGACGGTGAGGTACTTGTCGAAGAAGCTCATCTGCTTGGTTGTCATCCCTGTTCCTCCTGTAGAAAATTGCTGACACGCACCTTGATTTCATCCCGCACCCGGCGATATTCGGGGAGAACCTCCGCCTCGCTTCCCGTCAAGCGCGAGGGATCGTCGAAGCCGAGATGCGTCCGCTTGACTCCGCCGAAGAAGAGAGGACATTTTTCGTTGGCGTCGCCGCAGAGGGTGATGACGGCATCGAAATGCTCGCCGGCGAACGCGTCCATGGTTTTGGAACGGTGGCGGGAGATGTCGATGCCGAGTTCGGCCAGGACCAGTATCGCCAGGGGATTGACCTTGGTCGCCTCGGTGCCGGCGGAGAAGGCCTGCCAGCGGTCGCCGAGGAAATGATTGACCAGCCCCTCGGCCATCTGCGAGCGGCAGGAGTTGTGGGTACAGAGGAAGAGGACTTTCTTGCGCACGTTCATATCTCCTTTAATCCGGATTTGCGGATGAATCCGGCCCAAAAAAAATCAGCCGCAGCTTTGTGCTGAACGAAAGCTGTCGAGTCGTTCGCGGTCACTCTTGGCAAGAGACTGTTCGCGCAGGAAGTGGCGCAGCAGCGGCAGGAGTGACTGCTGGAGCGGGCCAAGGGGTTGAGCGAGGGCGTAGTAGGCCCACACCGCTTCGCGCCGGTCGCGCAGCCAGCCGGCGTTTTTCAGGTGGGCGAGGTGGCGCGACACGGTCGATTGCGGCAGCTGCAATGCGGCCATCAGGTCGCAGACGCAGAGTTCCGGTTCTTCCAGCAACAGGGCGAGGATGCGCAGACGGGGCTCTGCGGCGAGGGACTGAAAAGTGAGGGAGAGATATTCCATGCGTGGGACTATATCCGCTTTCGCGGATGTAGTCAAGGCAGGAATCACGTGAGCGCAAAAGTAAATCTCCGCGGTTCAACGGCCGCGGGCCGATACACATTGGGGAAGCTGATTTGAACCTCGTTTCGTCAGAAGTGCTCGAAGCCCTTGTCGTCGGGAGTGTTCGGATGCAATGTCTCGACAACCTGTAACCTTGGCTGTTTGAACGTATCGGCGGGGGGGGCTTTCTCTGCGGGGACAACATCACCCTGATGCAGCCGGCGCGGCGCGCCCCCAGCGGTCAGAACGAAAAAGTCGATAATCTCGCCGAGCTGGTCGCTCTGGCCGGTCAGCTCTTCGGCGGTGCTTGCCATCTCTTCGATGGCGCCGGCGTTTTGCTGGATGACCCGGTCAAGTTCCTGGATCGCCTTGCCGATCTGCTCGGCGCCGGTATCCTGCTCGCGACTCGCGGCGGCGATCTCCTGCACCAGTTCGGCGGTGCGGCGAATCCCCGGGACGATGCCGCCGATCATCTTGCCGGCCTTGTCGGCGACTTCGACACTGGAACCCGAGAGTTTGTTGATTTCCGCCGCAGCCAGCTGGCTCCGTTCGGCGAGCTTGCGTACTTCGGCGGCGACGACGGCGAAACCGCGTCCGTGCTCGCCGGCCCGAGCCGCTTCGATGGCGGCATTGAGGGCGAGAAGATTGGTCTGGCGGGAGATTTCCTCGATGATGTTGATTTTGGCAGCGATCTGTTTCATCGCCGCCACCGCTTCTTCCACCGCCGCGCCGCCGGCCTGGGCGTCATTCGCAACCTGCTGGGCGATCTTTTCGGTCTGCCGGGCGTTGTCGGCATTCTGGCGGATGTTAGCGGTCATCTCCTCGATGCTCGAACTCGCCTCTTCGGCACTGGCGGCCTGTTCCGTTGCCCCCTGGGACATGTCGGCGGAGGAGGCGGAGAGGGCCTGGGCGGCGGAGGTGACGTTGTCGATGGAGATGCGCACCTGCCCCATGACGCTCTGCAGCTTGGCGGCCATGGTTTTCATGGCGTGGCCGAGCTGGTCCTTGTCCGAGGCCGGGGTGACGACGACACCGAGGTTGCCCCGGGCGATGTCGTCGGCGACATCGGCCTGACGCTTGAGGGTTTCGGCCATCTGGTCGAGGGCGGCTGCAAGGAGGCCGAGTTCGTCCCGGCGGTGCAGATTCAGGCGTCCGGAAAAATCGCCGCGGGCAATCTCCTCGGCGAAGTTGACCCCGGCGATAATCGGGGCGACGATGGCCCGGGAGAGCAGGACAGTCACGGTCAGGAGCAGGACGAAAATGCCGCCGCTGACGGCGATGAGGAGTAAGGTTTTGTTGCGGATGGTCGTCGCCGCCTGCCCTTCGAGTTCGTCGATTTCGAGGACCAGGGTGTCGACCATACCGCCGATCTGTTCGCTGAAGCGTTCGTAGCGCATGCGCTGCACCCCGTCGGCGACTTCGAGGGCGGCATCGTAACGTCCGGCCAATACCGCCGGGACGACCTCGGCGTCGAGGGTGCCGCGAAACTCCTGCCAGGTCGCCTTGGCGTCCTCCAGGGCGATGCGTTTCTCCTCGGCCAGGGTCAGGGCCAGGGTATTGTCGAAACGGCTGCCGACATCGTCATAGAGGTAGCCGAGGCTGCTGCGAATCTGCGCCATCTTGTCCTGGTCCCGTTCGACAATCAGGGCGAGGGTTTCGCCGCGCACCTGGTTGAGGTCGGACTTGAGCAGGGCGAGTTGTTCCAGCAGCCCCTTGAAGTCGCGGATGGTCTGATAGATGGGGCCCCCGACCCGGACCTCGCTGACCAGATAGAGCCCGAGCCCGGTCGAGCAGAGGAGGCCGACGAGCATGCCGACGGCGAGAAGCATCATCTTGCTGCGCAGTTTCATGAATTCTCCCGTTACGACGTGTGCTTATCGTGATTGAGTGCAGGAGCGGGGCGGGCACCCCTTGGGCGATACCCGCCCCCCGTCCATTCAGGTTGTAGCCGATAGCTGATTTATTTACGCACCGGCACGAAGTTCTTGCCGACGATGGCCTGACCCTCGACCGAGAGCATGAAATTGATGAACTCCTTCGGCTCGTCCTTGGCCAGACCTTTGGTCACCAGCAGCAGCGGCCGCGAGATCAGGTAGGCGCCCGACTGGATGTTCTTGTCCGACGGCTCGACCCCGCCGAGGGTGATCGCCTTGACCTTGGCGCGCACATCGGCGCTGGTCGCCGCCAGCAGCCCGAGGCTGACACTGCAGATGCCGTTGGGGGTGTTGGCAAGATCGACGATCTGGTCGCGGGGGAGATCGATCTCCTTGAAACCGCTGCCGTAGGCGGCGCCGTCGAGGGCTAGTTCCTGGAACATCTCGACGGTGGCGCGCTTGCCGGTGAGGATCTCGGTGTTGGGGGCGATAACGGCATCCTTGCCGCCGACCTCTTTCCAGTTCTTGATCTGGCCGGTGAAGATGCCCTTGAGCTGTTCCTTGTTCAGGTTCTTGATCGGGTTGTCCTTGTGAACGAAGACCGCGATGGCATCGTAACCGATGGTGGCGCCGACCAGCTTTTCTTTCTTCTCCTCGGGCTTCAGCGGGCGGGAGGCGCCGGCCAGAGGGACTTCGCCGGCGAGGAGGGCCTTGAGCCCCTTGCCCGAACCGGGCTGATCGATCTTGCTGAACTTGATCCCGCTCTTGGCGGTGAAGGCTGCCGCGGCCCCGGCTTCGAGGACCGAGGTGCCGATGGTCGAGGAGCCGCTGTAGCTGAGCTCGGCGGCGAGGACGGGAGAGGTCAGGGCCAGGCAGCTGGCGACGACGAGCAGAGCAAAAATTTTCTTCATGCCGATCACTCCTTGTTGGTAAGAGGATCTCCCGGTCGTGGCCGATTCCATCGGCTCGGGATTAATCCATGTTAAATCGCTGATTGCCTGCGCTATTTGACAATAAATGACAGATCGGGAAACGACAGGCGGACTGGATGCTCGTCGCGCAAAGGTCTCTATTGCGGGTATTTCGCTACTATCGCAGCCAGGAGCGAGGAGGGCCGAACATTGCTCAAGCCAATATGCAGGTGCAGTGCCAAGTACGCGCTGAAATATTCGAGAAAACCCCTTGTCTCCTCCGAATAATCTGTTGACATTGTCCGCCATCCTGCCTAATGTCCGTAAAAGTCCAAAGCTGGCCATGAAAGACAGATGAGGTAATTGTGCACCTTTCTGTGAAAGACGCCGCCGGGCTCCTCGCCGTCTCGGAAAAGACCATCTACCGCTGGATCAAGCGGGAGATTGTCCCGGTTTACCGCATCCACGAGAACTACCGTTTCAACCGCGCCGAGCTCATCGAGTGGGCGACCTCGCGGCGTCTCGGGGTCGCCACGGCGGCCCTGGACGAACCGGAATCCTTGACCCTGCCGCTCCCCGCCCTGACCACGGCGCTGGAAGCCGGCGGGGTTTTTTATCGTCTCGGCGGGCGTAGCCGCGACGAAGTCCTGGCCGAGCTGGTGGCGCACCTGCGTCTCTCCGACGAGGTTGACCGCGATTACCTGCTGCGGGTCCTCATCGCCCGCGAAAATCTCGCCTCGACCGGCATCGGCGAGGGGATCGCCCTGCCGCACCCGCGCGACTATTTCCCCCCCCATCTCCCCCGGCCGACGGTGACCCTCTGCTTTCTCGAAAATGCCGTCGATTTCGGCGCCCTCGACGGCGTACCGGTGCGCATCCTGCTGACCCTGATTGCGCCGACCCGGCGCTTTCATCTCCATCTGTTGTCGCAACTCGGCTTTGTCCTCAAGAGTGCCGCATTCCGCCGGGTGCTGGCGGAGCAGGGGAGTCGCGAAGAGATCTTCGCGGCCCTGCGCCAGGGGGAAGTCGAACAAAAGCTAGCCTGAGTCAAGCTCTGTCCGGATGTATTTGCGAAGGGAACCGCGCGGCAATGCCTTATTCTCCATTCAATGACAGTCGCACCAATCTTTACCGTGAGCGGCCGTGGGTCTTTGTTCTCGGCGGACTGCTGGCGGCGGTGGCGGGCTATGTCAATGTCGTCCTGCTCGAGATCTATCATGTCCCGGTCAGCCACATGAGCGGCGCGGTGTCGCGCCTCGCCATCGACGTCACCACCGTCAATCGCGCCGACCTGCGCGGGGCGCTGGCCATTTTTACCGGGTTCCTCGGCGGCGCCATCTTGAGCGGTCTGATCATCGGTTCGACCCAGATCCGTCCGGGGCGGCGTTACGGCATCGCCATGATGGTCGAAGGGGGGATTCTCTGTGCCGCGACCCTCCTCCTCCTGTCTCAGCAGCGTGTCGGCATCCCCCTGGCGGCTATGGCCTGCGGTCTGCAGAACGCCATGGCCAGCAGCTACTACGGTCTGATCATCCGCACCACCCATGTCACCGGCATGACCACCGACATCGGCGTTCTCATCGGCCATTGCATCCGCTATCGCCGTATCGAGCTGTGGAAGCTCCTCCTGTTGACCTTGCTCCTCTGCAGTTTTTTTACCGGCGGCCTCATCGGCGGCCTCGCCTTCGGCAGGATCGGCATTGCCGCCCTCTTCCTCGCCGCCGTCGGCTGTCTGACGGCCGGCCTTTTCTATTACGAATGGCGCCGCCGCCATCTTCATGAGTTTGTCCTCGACCGCTGGGGCTGTCCCCCTCCGGAGGAGCTGCCATGATCCTCTTCCTTTTGGCCCTGGCCTGCCTCGCCGGTGGCGGTCTGTTGGCCCTGGCGACCTACTCCCGCCCACGGCTGGCGGCGACCTGCGGGCTGGTCGGTGCCCTTCTCGGGACGGGATTCGCCCTGGTTCCGGCCCTCGCAGTCCTGACCGGCGGCGGCTCCCTGGCCTGTGATTACCCCTGGACCGTCCCGGCCGGACGTTTCACCCTCCTACTCGATCCCCTGGCCGCTTTTTTCATTCTCCCCATCGCCCTTCTCGCCTTCCTCTGTGCCATTTACGCCATCGGCTATCTCCAGGATTATCCTCGCCCCACGGCCCTCGGCGCCCACTGGTTCTTCTTCAATGTCCTCGTCGCCGGCCTGCTCCTGGTCGTCACCGCCGCCAATACCGTCCTCTTTCTGGCGGCGTGGGAGATCATGACCGTCGGCTCCTTCTTCCTCATCGCCCTTGAACACCGGCAGACCGAGGTGCGCCAGGCCGCCTGGCTCTACCTCGTCCTCGCCCACCTGGCGCTGATGTTTCTCTTCGCTTTTTTTATCAGCGCCGGCGTTCACTGCGGCAGCCTGGCCTTTGCCGATTTCGCCCGCCTGGCGCAGCTTCCCGAGGCGACGGCCACCCTCCTGGCGGCTCTCGCCATTGCCGGTTTCGGGGTCAAGGCCGGACTCTTTCCCCTCCACGTCTGGCTCCCCGATGCCCACCCGGCGGCGCCGAGTCACGTCTCCGCCCTGATGTCGGGAGTGGTGGTCAAGACCGGGATCTACGGCATCCTCCGGGTCGTCGGCCTGTTGCCGACGGCGGCGCCGGAAATCGGTCTCGTCCTCATGCTCCTCGGCGGGGCCGGGGCCCTCTACGGCATCGCCATGGCGACGTTGCAGCGCGACATCAAACGCTGCCTGGCCTACTCCACCGTCGAGAATGTCGGCATCATCTTC
The DNA here is from genome assembly GCA_001799485.1 of Desulfuromonadales bacterium GWC2_61_20. Taxonomy (GTDB): domain Bacteria; phylum Desulfobacterota; class Desulfuromonadia; order Desulfuromonadales; family UBA2197; genus UBA12091. The sequence goes on from MGTO01000060.1 coordinate 14,548, forward strand.
CTCGGTCTCGGTCTCGGTTTTTATGCCCTGCGCCACGGTCAGCCGGCCCTCGCCGCCCTCGCCTTCGCCGGCGGTCTGCTGCACTGCTGGAACCATACCCTTTTCAAGGGGTTGATGTTTCTCGGCGCCGGCAGCCTGCTCCATGCCACCGGCAGCCGCGATATGAACCAGATGGGCGGGTTGCTCCAGCGCATGCCGTGGAGCGGTACCCTCCTTATCGGCGGCAGTCTCGCCATCGCCGCCCTGCCGCCTTTCAACGGGCTGGTCAGCGAATGGCTCCTCTATCTCGCGCTCTTGCAGTCGGGACTCCCGGCCGAGGGTTTCGGCGGCCTGGCGCCGCTGCTGCTGGTCGGGGTCCTCGGCCTGACCGGCGCCCTTGCTCTCGTCGCCTTTTCCCGCCTCCTCGGTATCGCCCTCCTCGGCGAACCGCGCACCCCGGCGGCGCGACAGGCCCACGAGGCGGCGCCGAGCATGCTCGTGCCGATGTGCCTCTTGCTCTTCTGCTGTCTGGCCATCGGCCTGCTGCCGCAGCTGGCCGTCGGTCTCCTCATCCCCCCCCTGGCCGAGCTCGTTCCCGGCGCGGGTGAGCTGATTGCGCCGAGGCTGGCGCCCCTGGCCGAGTTCGGGCGTTGGGGGGGCTACCTCCTCGGCGGACTCGGCGCCGCGACCCTCGCCCTCCTCTGGTTGCTCCGCCAGCGTCCCGGCGCCCTCGCCAGCACCTGGGGGTGCGGTTTCGCCTTTCCGACACCGCGCATGGCCTATACCGGTGAGGCCTACGCCGAGCTGACCCGGAATCATCTCCTCCCGGCGGTGTTGCGGCCCCTGCCGGAAGGCTCGGCGGCGGTGAGCGGGCTCTTTCCGCGGCTGGTCAGCCGCCTCCAGCGCAGTCTCGACCCGATCCTGACCCGCCTCTACCTGCCGCTGGTCGAGGATATCGCCGGGCGCTGCGTGCGCCTGCGCTGGTTGCAGCAGGGACGCTTGCCGGTCTACCTCTTTTACATCTTCGTCACCTGTGCCGTCCTCATGGCCTGGGTCATTCTCGAAGACCACGGCTGGCGAGGAATCCGATGATCTGGTGCATCGCGGCAGCACTCCTCCTCTCCCTCTCCGGCGTGCCGGGGCTCTTTCTGCGCCGCGACGGCCGGGGTGGGGAAGGGCTGGCCTGCCTCCTGGTCCTCGTTGGAGTCGTCTGCGGTTTCGTCGGGGTGGGCGCCGGGCTCTGGCGCGGCGGCGAGGACCTCTTTACCCTGCCGTGGAGCGTTCCCGGCGGCGAACTGGCCCTGCGCCTCGATCCCCTCTCGGCCATCTTCCTCCTGCCGGTGCTCCTCATCGCCGGCTGCGGCGCCGTCTATGGTCTCGGTTATTGGCCGCAGCGGGAGCATCGCGACAACGGCCGGCAATTCCGCCTCTTCTTCGGCGCCATCGCCGGCGCCATCGTCATCCTCCTCACCGCCCGCAACGCCATCCTCTTCCTCTTCGCCTGGGAAATCATGGCCCTCTCCAGCTATTTCCTCATCGTTACCGAAGGGGAAAAGGAGGAGACGCGCCGCGCCGGCTTCATCTACCTCATCGCCACCCACACCGGCACCCTCGCCCTCTTCGCCATGTTCGTCCTCCTCGAACAGGCCAGCGGCTCCTTTCTCTTTCCCGCCGCCGCGAGCCTCCCCGCCGCCGGCGCCACGGCCGTTTTTCTCCTCGGGCTCTTCGGCTTCGGCCTCAAGGCCGGGCTGATGCCGCTGCATATCTGGCTCCCCGGCGCCCACGCCGCCGCGCCGAGCCACGCCTCGGCCCTGATGTCGGGAGTGATGATCAAGACCGGCATCTACGGTCTGGTCCGCCTGACCTCCTTCTATAGCGAAATCCCGCCGTGGTGGGGAGGGACGCTCCTCGCCCTCGGCGCCGTCTCCGGTATCTTCGGCGTCGCCTTCGCCATCGCCCAACACGACATCAAACGACTCCTCGCCTATCACAGCGTCGAAAATATCGGCATCATAGCCCTCGGTCTCGGCCTCGCCCTCCTCGGCCGCAGCTTCGACCTGCCGGCCCTGGCCTTGCTGGGGATCGCCGGGGCGCTCCTCCATGTCGTCAACCACGGCCTCTTCAAAGCCCTCCTCTTCCTCAGTGCCGGTTCGATGATCCATGCCACCGGCAGCCGCGATATCGACAGTTACGGCGGCCTGCTCAAGCGCCAGCCGTGGACCGGCATCTGCTTCCTCGTCGGCGCCGTCGCCATCTGCGGCCTCCCCCCCTTCAACGGCTTCATCAGCGAGTGGCTCATCTATCTCGGCGCCTTGCGCGCCCTCGACAGCGGGGCGTTGACGGTGCAGATGGCAGTTCTCGCCGCCCCGGCCCTGGCCCTCATCGGCGCCCTCGCCCTGGCCTGTTTCGTCAAGGTCTTCGGCATCGCTTTCTTGGGTGAAGCGCGCAGCGCGGCGGCGGCCGAGGCCCACGAGGCCCCCGCCAGCATGCGCCTGGCGATGGCCCCGCTGCTGGTCGCCTGTGTCTGGATTGGCCTGCTCCCCTTTACCGTCGCCCCGTTGCTGCGCCAGGCGGCCCTCGCCTGGGGCGGTCAGGAGGGAGCCGCCGCCATCACCACGATTCTGGCCCCCCTCCTCTGGGTCGGTCTCTACGGCTGGCTCCTCCTCGCCCTCGTCGCTCTCGTCGCCTGGTGGCTGCGGCGGCGGGCGCGCAGGGCTCCCCCCCCGGAGGCCACCTGGGGTTGCGGTTATCTCTTTCCCCGCGCGAGCATGCAATACACCGCCTCGTCCTTTGCCGATGGCCTGGTCGAGCTCTTCCGTTTCGGCCTGCGCACCGAGCGGCACGCGGTGCATCTCGATCAGCTCTTCCCCGAACCCAGGGCGTTTCACAGCCATACCCCCGACAGTGTTCTCGATCGCCTCCTCTTCCCCGGTTTCCGCGGCATCGCCCGGGGTTTTACCTGGCTGCGGGCGCGGGTCCAGAACGGGCTGGTCGCCGTTTACCTCTTTTATGTCGCCCTGACCCTCTTCGTGCTTTTGCTCCTTTTGACGACCTACTGACGAGGACTTCAAGCCATGGCCTCTCGACTCCTCCTCCATCTTGTCCTGCTCCTCTGCTGCGCACCCCTGCTGCAAGGGGTGATCGTCAAGACCAAGGCCCTCTTTGCCGGCCGGGTCGGGGCGCCGCTGCTGCAACCGTACCGCGACCTGGCGCGGCTTTTCCGCAAGGGTTTCGTCTTCAGCCGCACCACCACCTGGGTCTTTCGCGCCGGGCCGGTGGTCGGCCTGACCGTGCCGCTGCTGGCCGCCCTGCTCATCCCCTTCGGGGCGCTGCCGGCGCCCCTCTCTTTCGAGGGCGATCTCATCCTCTTCGTTTATCTCTTCGCCCTGGCCCGCTTCTTCACCGCCGCCGCCGCCCTCGACACCGGCTCGAGTTTCGAGGGGATGGGGGCGGCCCGCGAGGTGACCTTCTCCTGCCTGGCCGAGCCGACCCTGCTCTTCGCCCTCATCGTCCTGGCCAAGCTCTCCGGCGGTCTCTCTCTCAACAGTCTCCTCGGCCCCCATTTGACGACGGCCTGGCGGGGACCATACGCCGCCGCTCTCGGGCTCATCCTCGTCTGTCTGCTGGTCGTCCTTTTGGTGGAGAATTCCCGCATCCCCTTCGACGATCCCAACACCCATCTCGAACTGACCATGATCCACGAAGTCATGGTCCTCGACCACAGTGGGCCGGCCTTCGGCATGATTCTCTACGGTGCGGCCCTCAAGCTCATGGTTCTGGGGGCGCTGGTGGTGCGTCTGGCCCTGCCGTGGCAGACCGGCTCGTGGTTTTTCGATGCCCTGGTCTTTGTCGGGGGGCAGCTCCTTTTGGCGGTCCTCATCGGGGTGGTCGAGTCGATCATGGCCCGCCTGCGCCTGGTGCGGATACCGCAGATCCTCATCGGCACCACCCTGATTTCCATCTTTGCCCTGGTGCTGGTGTTACGTTAACGCTGTGCACCCTCGGTAGCGGTCCCTTTTGGGAGGCGAACGGTTATGTTCGGTCTGAGTAATCTCTGTCTGCTTCTGGTGATCCTCCTCAACTTCTTTACCTTGGGGAGTTCGCGGCTGGTCGCCTGTATTCGCGCCGTCGCCCTGCAGGGGGCGCTCCTTGCCCTGCTGCCGATCCTGCTCCACGGTTTCTCGCCCCATGCCGTGCTCCTGGCCACCATCGCCCTGCTCCTCAAAGGGATCTTCATCCCCTGGCTGCTGCTGCGGGCAATGAACGAGGTCCGCATCCGTCGCGACGTCGAGCCCCTCATCGGCTATGTCCCGACCCTCATCCTCGGCGCCCTCATCACCGCCGCCGCCTTCATCTTCGCCGACTTTCTCCCGCTGCAGCCGCAGCACCAGGGGGGGCTCTTCATCCCGACCGCCCTGGCCACCCTCTCGGCCGGTTTCCTCTTGTTGATGACCCGGCGCAAGGCGATCACCCAGGTCCTCGGCTACCTGATGCTGGAGAACGGCATCTTCGTCTTCGGCATCCTCCTCTCCGAGGCGATGCCGCTCCTGGTCGAAGCCGGGGTCCTCCTCGATCTTCTCGTCGGCATCTTCGTCATGGGCATCGTCATGAATCACATCAATCGCGAATTCTCCTCGCTGAATACCGAACGTCTTTCGGCTCTGAAGGAATAAGCCATGCTCACTGTGCTGATTCTCTTTCCCCTCGCTCTCGCCCTGATTGCCATGGTCTTGCCGTGGTACCAGGGGCGTTCCTGGCTTTTGCCCATCGCCGGCGCCATCCATCTCGGTCTCGTCGCGATCTTGCTGATGCAACCGGGGAGCATGGCGCCAACCGGCTCCTGGCTCGGGCTCGACGCCCTCTCGCGCCTGGTGCTGCTGGTGACCAGCCCCCTCTATTTCGGCTGCGCCATCTACGCCGTCGACTACCTCGGCCTGCGCCGCGACCGCGGCAACCGGGTCATCGTCCCCTGTTTGCTGGTCTTCCTCTCGACCATGACCCTGGCCATCGTCTCGCGCCATCTCGGCGTCCTCTGGGTCGGGGTCGAAACGACGACCATCGCCAGCGCGCCGCTGATCTACTACAACCGCAACCGCCTCTCCATCGAGGCGACGTGGAAGTACCTTCTCATCGGCTCCGTTGGCATCGCCCTGGCCATGCTCGGCCTCCTCTTTGTCGCCTACGCCGCCCTCGGCACCGGCATCCCCGTCAGCCTGCAACTCGACAAGCTCCTCACCGACGGCCCCTTGCTCGCCCGCCCCTGGCTCCATGCCGGCTTTGTCTTTCTCCTCGTCGGCTTCGGCACCAAAATGGGGCTGGCACCGCTCCATGCCTGGAAACCCGACGCCTACGGCGAGGCGCCGGGGATGGTCGGAGCGCTCTTGGCCGGCGGGTTGACCAGCGTCGCCTTTCTCGCCGTGCTGCGCGCCGTCCAGATCATGGGCGCCGCCGGCGACCTGGCCATGGCCCGCCACGCCCTCCTCGGCCTCGGCCTGTTGTCGCTCCTCCTGGCGGCGGTCTTCATGGTGCGCCAGCCCGACATCAAACGCATGCTCGCCTATTCGAGCGTCGAGCACATGGGGATTCTCGCCATCGGCATCGGCATCGGCGGCCTCGCCACCTTCGGCGCCCTCCTCCACCTGGTCAACAATGCCCTGACCAAGGGCTGTCTCTTCCTCTCCGCCGGCAACATCCATCGCGCCTTCGCCAGCAAGCACCTCTCCGAGGTGCGCGGGGCGATTTCGGCCCTGCCGGTCTCCGGCGGCCTCTTCCTCGCCGGTTTCCTCGCCGTCACCGGCTCCCCCCCCTTCGGGCCGTTCTTGAGCGAGTTCACCATTCTGCGCGGGATTTTCGGCAGCGGGCATTACCTCGTCGGGGCGGTCTTTCTCGCGTTGCTGGCGATTATCTTTATCGGTTTCGGCGCCACGGTTCTCGCGGTGACGCAGGGGGAACCGGTGGAGCCCGAACTCCATTTCAAGGACCGCGTCCTGTTGGTGGCGCCGCCCCTGGTCTTTCTCCTGACGGTCCTTGTTCTCGGACTCTATCTCCCCCCCCCCTTGCGTGAGCTGCTGGAGCAGGCCACGGCGCTGCTGGAGGTGAAGTCATGAGTGACGCCATGGCGATCATGAAAAACGGCGGCAGCATCCCCCTCTCCACCCTCGGCGTTCTCCCCTACGCCGACTTTGCCGAAGCCCTCCTCTTTGAGGTCGCCGAGCAGGGGCGCGTCGCCGCCTACTTCGCCGTGCCGGCGGCGGAGGAGACCCTTGAACTCTTCGCCGTCATCGCCAAGGACTGGCGCGGCGAACTCCTCCTATTGCGCAGCAGCGTCGGTAAAAGCTTCCCCGCCCTGACCCCGCGTTGCCCCCAGTTGCACCTCTTCGAACGGGAGCTCGCCGAGCAGTATGGTGTCGTTCCGGAAGGGCATCCCTGGTTCAAGCCGGTCCGCTTCCAGAGCAGCTACCGCTCCGGTCTTGACGCCTGGGGCCGGTCGCCGCAGCACCCCGTCCCCGGCGACATGGAGTTCTATCGGGTCGAGGGGGAGGAAGTCCATGAAGTCGCCGTCGGTCCGGTCCACGCCGGGGTCATCGAGCCGGGGCACTTCCGTTTCCAGTGCCACGGCGAAGAGGTCATGCATCTGGAGATCAGCCTCGGTTACCAGCATCGCGGCCTCGAAGCGCTCCTCGTCGGCGGCCCGCATCGGGCCACCCTGGCCCAACTGGAGACCGTCGCCGGCGATACCACCATCGGCCACGGCAGCGCCTACTGCCAGATCCTCGAAAGCCTCGCCGGCGTCACCGTCTCGCCGCGCGCCGCCGCCCTGCGTTCCCTCGCCCTCGAGCTGGAGCGGCTGGCCAACCATGTCGGCGATATCGGCGCCCTCGCCGGCGACATCGGTTTCCTGCCGACGGCGGCCTTCTGCGGGCGGATTCGCGGCGATTACCTCAACCTTTCGGCCGAACTCTGCGGCAGCCGTTTCGGGCGCGGCTTCCTGCGCCCCGGCGGGGTTGCCTTCGACGTCGAGCCGGCCCTGGCCGCGAAGATGCTGCAACGTCTCGCCGCCGTCGAGCGCGCTACCCGCGGCGCCGTCGAACTCTTCTTCGATACCCCGTCGGTCCTGGCCCGCCTCGAGGGCTGCGGGCGGGTCTCCGTCGACGCGGCGGAGGGGCTCGGTCTGGTCGGCATGGCCGCCCGCGCCTGCGGCCTCACCATCGACGCCCGCCTGCATCACCCCGTCGGCGCCTACGCCGGCGGTTTCGACCACGTCGTCATCGAGGACGCGGGGGATGTCTTCGCCCGGAGCAACGTCCGCCGGCGCGAGATCTACGATTCTCTCGCCTGGGTCAAGGGGCTGTTGCGCGACCTGCCGGCAGGGGCGTTGGCCGGGGAGTTGCCGGTCCTGACCCCGGGACAGCTGGCGGTCTCCCTGGTCGAAGGGTGGCGCGGCGAAATCGTCCATGTCGCCCTGACCGACGAGTCCGGGCGCTTCACCCGTTACAAGATCGTCGATCCCTCCTTCCGCAACTGGAGCGGTCTGGCCATGGCCCTGCGCGGGGAGCAGATTTCCGACTTTCCCCTGTGTAACAAGAGTTTCAATCTGTCTTATTGCGGCTTCGACCTCTAGGGAGCACTTACCATGTGGCAAATTATTCGTGAGCGTCTGCGCCAGGGGCACCGCACCGCTGCCTACCCCCGCGAGGACCCGGTTCTCCCCGAACGCTTTCGTGGGGTGCCGCGGCTCGAGCCGCAGCACTGCCCGTCGGGGTGCCGCGACTGCGTCGAGCGCTGCCCCTTCGGTGCCCTCAGTGTCGCCAGCGGGTCTCTCAAGCTTGACCTCGGCCGCTGCCTCTTCTGTCCCGACTGCGCCGCCGCCTGTGGCCATGGCGCCCTGAGCTTCAGCCGCGATCATCGCCTCGCCGCTCGCAGCCGCGACGGGCTGATCCTCGACGAGCACGGTTTTCATCTCGCCACCGCCCTCGACGCCCGGATGAAGAAGCTCTTCGGCCGCTCCCTCAAGCTGCGTCAGGTCTCGGCCGGCGGCTGCAATGCCTGCGAGGCCGACCTCAACGTCCTTAATACTCTGGTCTTCGACCTCGCCCGTTTCGGCATCCAGTTCGTCGCTTCCCCTCGCCACGCCGACGGCATCCTCGTCACCGGCCCGGTCACCGCGAACATGCAGAACGCCCTCCTCGCGACCTACGCCGCCGTCCCGGCCCCGAAGCTGGTCATCGCCTCCGGTGCCTGCGCCATCGGCGGCGGTCCTTTCCGTGACAGCCCCGAGCAATACAACGGCATCGGCGACCTCCTTCCCGTCGATCTCTATATCCCCGGTTGTCCCCCGCACCCCTACACCGCTCTCGACGGGCTGTTGCGCCTCCTCGGCCGTTTGTGACGGCGGTTTTGTCGTCTGGGGGATTCGACTGTTTTATTGTGACAAGCTGTGCTGTCGTTAATCTTCTGAAGTTCTAGCGAATGTCGCGGAAACCACGGCAGGAGAGGGGATCAATGGTCCGGCCGCCCATGGAATCAGGGAAAAAGATCATCGCCCCGAGCCTGCTGTGGATGGTCATCGGTGCCGCCGCTCTTGCGCTCCTCTCGACGCTGCAAAAGCTCCACCTTGGCGTGTCGCTGCACTGGTCGGGCTATCTGCTGCCGCTGCTGGTCGGCGCTGGCGGCGGTCTGGCAATGTATCGGTTTTTCCTGCGCGAGCGCCGTCAGTTCGCGGCGCTGGTGCAAAGTGAGGAAAGGTATCGCACCCTCTACCGCAAGACCCCGGTCATGCTCCACTCCATCGACCGCCTGGGGCGCATTATCGAGGTCAGCGATCACTGGCTCACAGTCCTCGGCTATGGGCGGGACGAGGTCATCGGTCGCCCCCTCGTCGACTTTTTTTGCGACGATTCGCGCCGCCTGGCCGCCGAGGTGCTGCCGCGCTTCTACTCCGTCGGCAACGTGCACGATATTCCCTACTGTTTCGTGCGCAAGGATGGTTCGCAGATCGAGGTTCTCCTTTCGGCCGTGAGTGAACGCGATAACCGCGGATCCTTTCGCCGCTCCCTCGCCGTCGCCATCGACGTCACCGAGTACAATGCCAAGGCCCGCGAGATCGAGCGCCTCGCCTTTTTCGATGTCCTCACCGGCCTGCCCAATCGCTTCCTCTTCAAGCGACTCTTCGACCAGAGCCTTGCCGCTGCCGGCGAAGGAAGAGGCCTCGCCCTGGTCCTCCTCGATCTCGACCGCTTCAAGGGGATCAACGAAAACCATGGGCATCAGGAGGGCGATGCCCTGTTGCAGGCCGTGGCCGAACGCCTGCGCAGTACCGAGGTTGCCGCCCTGGTCGTGGCGCGTCTCGCCGGTGACGAATTCGCCCTGCTTTTTGAACTCCCCGGCGAGTCCCGCGATCTTGAACCGACGGTCCGTGCCCTCCTCGATGCCGTGGCCCGGCCGGTCAATTTCGGCCCCCGCGACCTGAAGACGACAGCCAGCGCTGGTATCGCCTGCTTTCCGCAGGATGGCGGGGATGCCTCGACCTTGCTGCGTCACGCCGATAGCGCTCTCGCCACCGCCAAGGCGACCGGGCGCAACACCTTCAGTTTCTTCAGCCGCGAGATCCAGCAACAGGCGCAAGCGCAGCAGCGCCTGGAAGGCGCTCTGCGCCGGGCGCTGGACAATGACGAGTTTTTCCTCGCCTATCAGCCGCAAATCGACAGCGACGCTGCCCGTATCGTCGGGGTCGAAGCGTTGCTGCGCTGGAACCATCCCGAGTTGGGGATAATCGGGCCGGGACGTTTCATCGAGGTGGCCGAGGAGAGCGGTCTCATCGTTCCCATCGGGGCCTGGGTCCTGCGCCAGGCTTGTACCACGGCGGCTGGCTGGCAACAGGGACGGGCAGGGGGGGTGCGGCTGGCCGTCAACTTCTCCCCGCACCAGTTCAAACAACCCGATTTTGTCGCCAATATCGAGGCGGTGCTGGCGGAAACCGGACTCGATCCCCGTTGCCTCGAAGTCGAGTTGACCGAAGGGATCGTCATGGAGAACACCGAAGCGACCCTGATGACCCTGGCCGACCTCAAGGTCATGGGGGTCCACCTCGCCGTCGACGATTTCGGCACCGGCTATTCCTCCCTGAGCTACCTCAAACACTTCCCCTTCGACCGGGTCAAGATCGCCCAGGAGTTCGTCCGTGACATCCCCGGCGATTCGGACAGTGCCGCCATCGTCGTCGCCATTCTCGGCATGGCCGCCAGCCTCGGCCTCGCCGTCGTCGCCGAAGGGGTCGAAAATGCCGAGCAACTCGCTTTCCTGCGCCAGCACGGCTGTCGCGAAATGCAGGGCTTCTGTTTCGCTCCCCCCCTCTCCCCCGAGGATTTTCAGCGCCTCCTCGCCAGTGATACCTTCGCCGCCGCCGGCCGTTTCGCCGGCTGCGCCCCGTTGCCACCTGACCGCGCATGACCGTCACCCCCGGTGCGTCGCCACAATAAATATTCTGATGACTCCGCCTGGAGACTTGATGTAAATTCTCTCACGGTTCGTCGTTTACGGCCCCATTTGCCCGATGCTAATTTTTTTTCTGGAGGCCATCTTGTCCGGGAAAGCTCTGTTTCTCATCGCTATCCTGCTGCTGAACGGCTGCTCGGCCGGTCCACCGCATCCGAAAGCACTCCCGTTGCCGTCAGGGGGGGACGCCGTCGCCGTCCTGGAAGAATCCGCCGAGCTGGCCCATGCCCTTCCGGTCTACGGTACGGTCAAGGTCGTTGTGGTGCCGGGGGAGGGGATCGATGCGGAAAGTTTCGAGCTGGTCAAGGGCCCTCTGACCAACGAGATTTCTGCCTGTCTGCGCAGCACCACCCCCCTGGTCGTTGTCGCCGCCCCCGCTTATGCCGACCTTGAGCTCAAGGTCGTGGTCAATGCCCTCGAATATGTCGGATTTGTCCGACGGGTAACCGGGTTGGCCCTCTTCACCCAGGCGGTTCTCGGCACCGACCTGGAGCTGAACGACGTCTACAACCAGAAGAATCTCTGGAAACTGCGCACCTATAGTGTCTCGCGCCTCGGCGAAGGCTTTATCGCGGCGAGCACTCCGACCCAGATTCTCGGGTTGTGTCACGAGTTTTCCTTCCAATTGAAAAAAGGATATTGATCCCGGACGCGATGACGGTTGACGGCAGGGGGGACGCCGCGCTCTAATGGCCCCCATGCGTGACGCTTCCTCCCCTCCCGACACCGCCCTCGCGCCCAACCGGGCCATCCTCTGGCTGGTCCTGACCACCCTCCTCTGGGGCGGCAGTTTCGTTTTTAACAAGCTGGCCTTTCGCGACATCCCCCCCCTGGTCTTTCTCGCCCTCCGTTTCGCCCTCGCCGCCGGCGCCATGGCGGCCCTGGCCGGCGGCCGCTGGCGCCAGCTCAACGGCGATCTGCTGCGGCGCGGCGTCCTCGTCGGTCTCGCCCTCGCCGGCGCCAACGTCACCTTCGTCCTCGGGGTCAACGCCACCACCGTCAGCCGCGCCGGCTTTCTCAACAACCTCTTCGTTCTGCTTATCCCCCTGATTTGCTTCCTCCTCTGGCGCACCCGCCTCGACCGCTGGACTCTCTGCGGGGTCGTCATCGCCGGCTGCGGCCTGCTCCAGCTCGCCGGCGGCGGGGTGGCGGGGAGCTTCAACCGAGGCGATCTCTTCTCCACCGCCTGCGCTTTCTTCATCTCCTGTCACATCCTCGCCGTCTCCCGCCTGCTGCGGGGCGGGGATGTCGTCGTCGTCACCTGCGTCCAGTTCATCACCGTCGCCGCCGTCGGCGTCGGCGCCACCCTCCTTGTCCCCCACCCAACCCTGCGTCTGACCCCCATGGCCCTGACCGCCCTCGGCTACTGCGTCATCTTCCCGACGATGATCTGCTTCACCCTGCAGAACACCTATCAACGCTTCGTCTCCCCGACCCAGGCCGGCCTGATCTACACCCTCGACCCGATCTGGACCCTCCTCGGCGGCATGTTCGTCCTCGGCGAACGGCTGCGCCCGGGGGAGTGGCTCGGCTGCGGTCTCATCTTCGCCGCCGTCGTCCTCCCCCTTGGCGGACGGTTGTGGCGGGAGCGGCGCGCACGGATTGATGCGAACGGGCGGTGAAGGATCTTCTGTTCGGCACGTTAATTTACCGGAGCCAAGGGGATAACCAGCTGGGGCATGTTCGTCAAGGCGGGCAGGGTGGTGGACAAGTGCCGATATAACGCTATTGTATCTGGGTCGTGGGTCGCGTGCCGGGTCGGGGGAATTACTGGCTAATTTCCGCCATTTGTGGCGCCTTCCCGCCAGCGCGAGCCCGGCATATCTTCTTGAGCTGACCAGTTAGCGCCTGTTTTTGCCCCTTTGCCTGGCGGATTAATTGGCATATCGCTTGCTTTATAACAGCGTGTTGTAACCCCCACTCGCAATTTTCGCCTTGTATGGACGACCTTGTATTCGTCCGGCTAGTTGTCCCCCGCTTTCAAAGGAGATCGAACATGAAGCTGAAGTCGCTGCTGGTTGTCTCTCTCGTCCTAGTCTTTGCCGCCACTTCCCTGGCCGCCGAGCCGATCATCATCAAGTTCAGCCACGTCGTCGCCGTCGATACCCCGAAAGGGCAGGCGGCCGAATATTTCAAGAAGCTGGCCGAAGAGCGCACCAAGGGCGCGGTCAAGATCGAGGTCTATCCCAACAGCCAGCTCTACAAAGACAAGGAAGAGATGGAGGCGCTGCAGCTTGGCGCCGTGCACATGCTCGCCCCCTCCCTGGCCAAGTTCGCCCCTCTCGGGGTCAAGGAGTTCGAGCTCTTCGACCTCCCCTTCATCTTTGACGGTTACGACGACCTGCACAAGATTACCCAGGGCCCCGTCGGCAAAAAGCTGCTGAACAAGCTCGAAGTCAAGGGGATCAGCGGTCTGGCCTATTGGGACAACGGCTTCAAGGTCATGAGTTCCAACAAGGAAATGCGCAAGCCCGAGGACTGCAAGGGGCAGAAGATGCGCATCCAGTCGTCGAAGATTCTCGACGCGCAGATGCGCGCCCTCGGCGCCGTTCCCCAGGTCATGGCCTTCTCCGAGGTCTATCAGGGACTGCAGACCGGTGTTGTCGACGGCACCGAGAACCCGCCGTCCAACCTCTACACCCAGAAGATGTTCGAGGTGCAGAAACACGTCACCGTTTCCAATCACGGCTACCTCGGCTATGCCGTCATCGTCAACAAAAAGTTCTGGGACGGCCTGCCGGCCGATATCCGCACCGCTCTCGACAGCGCCATGGTCGACGCGACCAAATTCGCCAACGACATCGCCAAGAAGAAGAACGACGAGGACCTCGCCGCGGTCAAGGCCTCGGGCAAATCGACGATTCTCGTCCTGAGCGATGCCGAGCGCGCAGCCTGGAAGAGTGCCCTGGTCCCGGTGCATGAGCAGATGAAGGAGCGCATCGGTGCCGACCTTTTGGCCGAGGTCTATCAGGCGACCGGCTTCAAGAAGTAATTTCTCCGCAGGTGCCGCTGCATCGCTTGGTGCAGCGGCACTTTTTTTGTCCGCGAGACGTCTGAATGCGTCATGGAGATAACACCCACATGCTGAAATTTCTCGATCATCTCGAGGAGTGGCTGGTCGCGTCCCTCATCGGGGCGGCGACCGTGATCATCTTCCTCTCCGTGCTGCATCGCTACGCCAGCGGCCTCGCCATCCCCGGTGTACAGGACTGGCTGCTCAGTCTGAATATGAGCTGGACCCAGGAACTGTGCATCTACATGTTCATCTGGATGGCCAAGTTCGGTGCCGCCTACGGGGTGCGTACCGGCATCCACGTCGGGGTCGACGTCTTCATCAACAGCCTCAAGGACAAGACCCGGGCCAAATTTGTCGTCATCGGCCTCTCCGGCGGCGCCCTCTTCACCGGCATCATCGGCACCCTCGGCTTCAAGTTCGTCTGGGAGGTCGGTCTGCGCTACGCCGTGGCGACGACCTTCGGTTTCGACTGGCCCGACCTGACCTCGGGCCCGACCTCCCCCGACCTCGAATGGCCGGTGTGGATCTTCTACTCGGCGATTCCCTTGGGCTCCTATCTCATGTGCTTCCGTTTCTTGCAGGTGATCCGCAGCTTTATTCGCACCGGGCAGTTGCCGCACCATGAAATCGGCCATGTCGACGGTCTCGAAGATATCGCTCCGGACATTGACGAATGCGGCATTCACCCGGCCGGAATGCACGGAGGGAAGTCATGACCGCCCTGATCATCTTCGCCCTCCTCGCCGTCCTCATGCTCACCGGCATGCCGATCTCCATCTCCCTCGGCCTGACGGTCCTGACCTTCCTCTTCACCATGACCACCGTGCCGGTGGAAGCGGTGGCGATGAAGCTCTTCACCGGCATCGAGAAGTTCGAGATCATGGCGATCCCCTTCTTCATTCTCGCCGGCAACTTCCTCACCCACGGCGGCGTCGCCAAGCGCATGATCAACTTCGCCACCGCTCTGGTCGGTCATCTGCACGGCGGCCTCGCCCTCGGCGGGGTCCTCGCCTGCGCCCTCTTCGCCGCCGTCTCCGGCTCGAGTCCGGCCACCGTCGTCGCCATCGGCTCGATCCTGCTGCCGGCCATGGTCAAACAGGGCTACCCGATGAAGTTCGGCGTCGGCGTCATCGGCACTTCCGGCGGTCTCGGCATCCTCATCCCGCCGTCCATCGTCATGGTCATCTACGCCG
>MGTO01000061.1 GCA_001799485.1 Desulfuromonadales bacterium GWC2_61_20
CGCGGCACCGAGCCCCGCCTGAGCCGCGCCGACGCCGAGGGTGTAGTTGGAGCCAAGGTTGAAAGCATAGACCTGCACGAGGTAATCGCCCGAGGCCGCGACAAGGATTGTCTCCTGGCGACTGAGGCTACTCGATATCAAAAGTGGGTCACCCGCCTGATCTGTAAGATACAGGTCGAAATCGGGATTACTGGAATTGGCAGCGTTGCCGTCGTGATTGGCGATGGTCAGGGTGATGGTTTGCCCGGCGACCAGGGTCATGCGGTACCAGTCCTGAATATCCGCCACGGCGGCACAACGGTCCCCCGCGACTCCGGTGGCGACGGCGGTGAGATAGCCGCCGAGGACGACGGGATTGGCGAGGGTCTGCGCCGTGGCCGGGGTATCGTTGGCGAGGTAGGGAGCCGCCGGGTCGTTGACATCGGAGTCGACGGCGTTCCCGGCGACGGCGGTGACGGTGCCGCTGAGGGAGAGGGGAGCGGGCGGCGGGGTATCTCCCGGATTGAGGGGGCGGGTCGAATCGTTGTCGCCGCCACCGCAGCCGACCAGGGTCAGGAGGAGGAGAAGAAGCGGGAGAAAATGAAACCGTCGTTGTCTCGCTGTCGACATCATGAGCCCCTCGGGCGGAAAAAGTTGGTTGGTGGCAAAGGATAATGGATTGCGACGACAAGGGCAAGGGGCACCCGGAGGCGTCATCTCTTATCCTTCTGCAAGCGCTTGTTCAGCGTCTGCCGCCCCATGCCGAGAATCTTGGCCGCCAGCCCCTGATTCCCCCTGGCCATGGTCATCGCCTCGGCGATGAGATACTCCTCGACCTCAAGGAGGGTGGGGAAGTGGCCGAAATGGGCCACCAGGGGGTTGCTGCCGTCCGCTCCGTCACGGTCGCCGCCAGGGTTGGCCGCGCTCGCAGCGCTGGGGCGAAGATCGCCGATGACCTCCCGGAAACTCTCCATGGAGAGAATCCCCGACTGGTGCCGGGCGACGGCATCGATGACCAGGGCTTCCAGTTCGCGCACATTGCCGGGAAAGGGATAGAGCGTCAGCAGCTGCGCCAGTTCGGGGGGGGGCGTCGGCTTTTTTTTGTGCAGCTGCCGGGACGCCGTCTCCAGGTAATATTCGAGGAGAAGGGCGACGTCGTCGGCGCGTTCGCGCAAGGGCGGAATCTGGATGCGGTGGGCGAAGAGCCGGTAATAGAGATCCTTGCGAAAGGTGCCGGCGGCGACCATCGTCTGCAGGTCGCGGTTGGTGGCGAGGACGATGCGGGCGTCGCTCTTGCGCACCAGATCGGAACCGACGGGGTAGTACTCCTGCTCCTGCAGCAGGCGCAGCAACTTGATCTGCGACGCTTCGTTGAGATCGCCGATTTCGTCGAGGAAGAGGGTCCCCGCCGCGGCCCTGGCGATGAGCCCTTCCCGCGCCTGCTCGGCGCCGGTGAACGCCCCCTTTTTGTGGCCGAAGAGGGTGTCGGTGAAAAGATTGTCGTCGAGGCCGGCGACGTTGATGGCGACAAAGTCGCCGCGACAGCCGCTGACGGCGTGAATGGCCCGGGCGACGAGTTCCTTGCCGACCCCGGTTTCGCCGCTGATCATGATCGGTTGCCGGGTTTTGGCGACGACCTCGGCGTACTGGAAGAGGGCGCGCATGCGCTTGTTGCCGCTGACGATGGCGGCAAAGGCTTCGGGCTGTTCGAGACGGTCGTCGAGGAGCCGTTCCTTGAGACCGGAGAGCTCGCTGGAGAGATCCCGCAGCTCCAGGGCATTTTTGACCGTAGCGAGGAGACGACTGGTTTCGACCGGTTTGACCAGATAGTCGAAGGCTCCGGCCTTCATGCAGCCGACGACGGTGTCGATATCGTCATTGGCGGTGGCGACGATGACCGGCACCTGGGGATAGTCGCGGATCACCTGGGGCAAGAGGTCGACCCCGGAGAGGTAGGGCATCTGCAGGTCGAGAACGACCACCGCCGCGCCGCGCTCGGCCAGGAGGGGGAGGAGCTCGCGGCTGTCGGCGAGGGTGGCGATTTCTCCGAGGCCGGCCCCGTGCAGGGTGAGGCGGGCGGCGACGAGGAGAGACTCCTCGTCATCGACCAATACGATCGGTGGCTTGCGGCGGCTGTGCGGCTCGATCATCTCTGGCTATCCTTTAAGGCGCGATGGTACGCCGGCAGTCTGACAATGAATTCGCTCCCCTGCCCCGGTGCCGAGGTGAAGGTCAAGGTCCCCAGGTGGCTTTTGACGATGGAATGACAGATCGACAGGCCGAGACCGGTGCCGCCGCTGTCGATGCGGGTGGTGAAGAACGGCTCCATGACGCGGCGACTGACCTCCGTCGACATGCCGCTGCCGCCGTCGCGCACAGAGACGACCACCTCGTCGGCAACCGTGTCGCTGGAGGTCGTCAACCAGATGCCGCAACCTTTGTCGGGGAGGGCCTGACAACTGTTCATGAGGAGGTTGACGACGACCTGTCCGAGTTGTTGGCTGCTCCCCCGGGTCAGCGGCAGGGACTCGTCGAGGTCGAGATGGAAGTTGCCGGTATATTTGGCCAGTTCGTAATGGACGATGGCGACGGCGGTCGTCGCCACCTGATTGATATCGACATCCTGCATCACCCCGGCCTGTTCACGCCGGGCAAAACCCTTGAGGTCGCCGACGATGGCGCTGATCCGCCGCGAACCGTCGAGGATGCCGGCGTGCAACTGCGGGGCATGGGGGTCGAACTCGGAGAAGGGGAGACCGCCGATGAGGAAATCGCCATGCTCCCGGGCATAGTCGCGCAGGACCTTGCGGGCATCGTTCCAGGCCCGCTCGAGCAGGGTGGCATTGGCCAGGATGAGATTGTTGGGGTTGTTGATTTCGTGAGCAACCCCCGAGACCATCAGTCCGAGGGAAGTCATCTTGTTGGCATGAATGAGCTTGGCCTGGATCTCCCGGCTCTCGTTTTCGAGGCGCACCCGCTCGGTGACGTCGCGAAAAGTCGTATAGATCAGTTCGACCTTCTGGATCGTCATGATCTTGCCATGGACGGAAACGACCGCTTCGCCCCCATCGGGGCGCAGACAGGTGAGGGTGTCGAGATGGGCAACCCGGCCGGCCCCGAGCTGGTTGAGGGCGGCCCGCAAGCGTGCGGTCGCCGGCGCCGGCAACAAAGCGTCGAGCCCGCCGGCGATGAGTTCATGGCGGGGACGGGCGAAGAGGGCTTCGGCGGTGGCATTGACATCGATGAGGGCGAGGGAGAGGGGGCTGAAGAAGACGATGGCATCCTCGCTCTGCTCGAAGATGGAGCGAAAACGCTCCTTGCTCTCGCGCAGGGCCGTTTCCATCGTCTTGCGCTCGCTGACATCGCGCATGACCAGCAGATACTCCACGGCCCCCTTCGTCTCGATCTGGCTGAGAGAGACCTCGAGAGTCACGACCCTGCCGTCGCGGCGGCGGCCGACGACTTCCTCCACGGCCGCCCGCCGCCCCCGCCCGCCGGCTTCCGGCACCGTGCCCCGCTGGAGCAAGGCCGCCAGGTCATGCCCCGTGCCGGGGAGGAGACAATCGGCCCGCCGGCCGATGACTTCATCCGCGGCGTAGCCGAAGATCTGCTCGGCCGCCGGGTTGAACGATTCGATGGTGCCAAGGGCATCGAGGGCGACGACGGCGTCGATGAGCTGGGTGTGGACCGCGCGGACGCGGGCATGTTCGGTGTGAATCGCCTGGCGCAAGGGCCGGGCGACGAAGAGCCAGAGGAGGGGAGCAAGCAGCAACGTGGTGGAGATCGCATCGACAATATCGTAGGGCAGATACAGCGGCGCGGCGAAGTGAAGGAGCAGGAGACGTTCGAGGACGAGATCGACGACAAAAATCATGTAGAGGAGGAGGACATAGAGGCCGAAGGGGGTTCCCAGCAAATCGGTCAGGGAATCGCGGCAGCGGCGCAGCTCCCGCCGGAAGAGGAGATACCACAGGAAGGGGGCGCTGATCAGGGTGGCAAGGGCGCCATCGACCAGGTCACGAATCTGGCTGCTCGTTTCCCTCGGCAAGTACGGCAGCAACTGCATGACCAGAAATTCGGAGAGGAAGACCACCCCCAGAACCTTGAGCCAGAGCAGCACAACCGGCAGCGGGATGCCGGCGCCGTCGGGGGCCGGCGTCCCGCCGAGGGCACGGACCACGAAAAACCAGATGGGCCAGGCGAGAAAGAGACAGAGGAGCAGGCCATCGACCACCCCGGCGAGGACGGAATCGACTCCGGGCAGCAAGGAGTCGAAAAACCCCATCACCGCCAATTCGGTGGCGAAGAGAGCCAGCAAAAAGAGGGCAAAGCCCTTTAAGGCGCTGGCGGTCGATTCATTGCCGATGAGATGGTGGCTCATGCCGTGATGCCCCCGCTGGTCGATTGGGGTTGATCGGCGCCGGGGCCGGGCAACCAGAAACCGTGAGCAGAGGATAACGGAAAATCGAAGATCGCGATAGAGGTTTGCACGGGGTTTGTGGCCGTGACGGGAGAACCGGGAAGGATGCAAAAACAGGGACAGCTGCGCCATTCGAACTGGCATCGTAACATTGCGATATTGCAGGGAGTTATCTGCGAAGCGAAAATTCCCGGCGTTATTGCGACGACACCCTTCCCCAAACCGCCGCGGTGCCGGTCTCACTGTGCGAAAGGGCCTGGCGCGCGGTTCCGTCAGGGTGCCGTCGATTCGGTACGGAACGTGAAATTGGACATCCGGCATTGGCGTGTCCGCCAGCAAAGCGCAATGAACGTTAGCCACCCACGCAACTTTTTGAGCGGATGGTCTACATGATGCGGCAACCGACCATTTTCTCCGATACCCTCGGCCTCTTCCCCCCCTGGCAAGTGACCACCGTCGCCTTCTCCGAGGAGGAGAATCGCCTCGACATCACCGTCGCCTTCGACTACTCCAACTTCGAGATCTGCCCCGACTGCGGCGGCGCCATCGTGCCGACCCTGGGGACGGCGGAAGTCTGGCACCACAGCGATTTTTTTCAGCACCCGACCTATCTCTACGCCCACATCCCCCGCTTCGCGTGTGCCTGCGGCCGGGAAGTCCCCGTCGAACGCCCCTGGTCCCGCCCGGGGTCGAAGT
>MGTO01000062.1:0-148 GCA_001799485.1 Desulfuromonadales bacterium GWC2_61_20
ATAGCCACGAGGAAGAGTGAGCCATGGAACAACAGCCGCAGCATCGCCACCTCATCCAGATCCTCCTCCCCCTCTACGACATCACCGCCACCCCCTTCCCCCCAACGGACTACGCCCGCGTCCGCGACGAACTCACCGAACAATTCGG
>MGTO01000062.1:158-21038 GCA_001799485.1 Desulfuromonadales bacterium GWC2_61_20
GCCTACCTGCGCTCGCCGGCCGAGGGGCTGTGGCGCGACGCCGCGACCCACGCGGTGCGCGACGACATCGTCATCTATGAGGTCATGAGTGAAAATCTCGACCGCGCCTGGTGGACCGCCTATCGCAAAGAACTGACGACGCGCTTCCGCCAGGAGATGCTCATCGTCCGGACCAGCCGGATCGAGCTTCTTTAACAACATCCCTGTTGCACTTTCCCCCCGCCTCGGCTACAACACCGCTAAAGATGCACCTCCTTCCCCCTTATTGAACCTGTGGAAAACCGATGTCGACAACCGAGCTGACCATCATCGGCGGCGGTCTCGCCGGCTGCGAAGCGGCCTGGCAGGCGGCGCGCCAGGGGCTGCACGTCACCCTTTTTGAGATGAAACCGCTGCGCTTCTCCCCGGCGCATCAGTTGCCGTTGCTGGGCGAACTCGTCTGTTCCAACTCCCTGCGCGGCGCCGGCATGAACAATGCCGTCGGCCTGCTCAAGGAAGAGCTGCGCCGCTGCCACACCCTCTTCATGCAGGCCGCCGACGCCACCGCCGTCCCCGCCGGCGGGGCCCTGGCGGTCGATCGCGACGCCTTTGCCGCCTTTTTGACGGAAAAGATCGCCGGGGAGCCCCTCATCGACCTGGTACGCGAGGAGGTCACCGAGATTCCGCCGAGCGGCACGGTGATCATCGCCTCGGGACCGCTGACCAGCGCACCCCTCTCCGCCGCCATCGCCCGCCTCACCGGCAGCGAGCATCTCTACTTCTACGACGCCATCGCCCCCATCGTCGAGGCCGACTCCATCGACCTGAGCAAAGCCTGGCGCGCCTCGCGCTACGACAAGGGGGGGGACGACTACATCAACTGCCCGCTCGACGAGGCGCAGTACCGCGCCTTCGTCGCCGCCCTCATCGCAGCGGAGAAGGTCCCGGCCCGTGACTTCGAAAAGCTCATCCATTTCGAGGGGTGCATGCCGATCGAGGCGATGGCCGAGCGCGGCGAGATGACGTTGGCCTTCGGGCCGATGAAGCCGGTCGGCCTCGATGACCCGAAGACCGGGCGGCGCCCCTTCGCGGTGGTGCAACTGCGCCAGGACGACCGCCACGCCACCCTCTACAACCTCGTCGGCTTCCAGACCAAGCTAACCTGGCCCGAACAAAAGCGCATCTTCCGCACCATTCCCGGCCTGGAGAACGCCCGCTTCGCCCGCCTGGGAAGCATGCACCGCAACACCTTCCTCAACGCCCCGACTTGCCTGAACAGGAGCCTGCAGCTCAAAAGCGACCCGCGCCTCTTCTTCGCCGGCCAGATCACCGGGGTCGAAGGCTATGTCGAATCGGCCGGCTGCGGTTTTCTCGCCGGCCTCTTCGCCGGCGCCACCCTCAAAGGCGAAGTCCTCTCCTTCCCGCCGGCGACCACCGCCCTCGGCGCCCTCCTCACCCACTTGAGCGAAGCGGCGGCTAAAGATTTTCAGCCGATGAATGTCAACTACGGCCTCTTCCCCCCCCTCGAAGGGCGCCACCGCAAGCGCGCCGACCGCCGCCTGGCCATGGCCGAGCGCGGGCTGGAAGATCTCGAGCCGTGGCGCGTCGCCCTCGGGCTGGGAGGCTAAGCGCGCTGCGATCGTTGACAGTCGTGAGGTGACGCGGTAAAAAGGGTCTTCACCTTTGCGGAGGCTTGTGCATGCGACAACTGACCGCCACATCCGCACTGCCCTGCGTTGAATGCCACCGCCCGTCCGGCCCTGCGCCGGTCGGGTGTTTTCGTCTAACGGGACAAGCATGAACCTGCTGCGCGATTTCAAAGGCACCTTCCAGCCCTTCTGGGTCACCCTGCGCAACATGCTGCGCCCGCCGGTGACGATCCAGTATCCGGAAGAGAAGCGCACCCCCTACCCGCGCTACCGTGCCCGCATGATCCTGACCCGCGACCCCGACGGCGGCGAGCGCTGTGTCGCCTGCCATCTCTGCTCGGCCGCCTGCCCGGTCGACTGCATCTCCATGCAGGCGACGGAAGGGCCCGACGGGCGGCGCTACGCCGCCTGGTTCCGCATCAACTTCGCCCGCTGCATCTACTGCGGCCTCTGTGCCGAGGCCTGTCCGACCCTGGCCATCCAGATGAGCCCCGACTACGAGATCTGCGCCCGCGACCCCCTCTCCCTGGTCTGGGAAAAAGACGATCTCCTGGTCGACCACGGCGGCCTGGATAACGTGTACAATTTCTACCACCATGCCGGCATCGGCGTCACCCAGCCGCGCGGCAGCGGGGCGGAAGAGACACCACCGGTGGATGTGCGCAGTCTGCTGCCGTAGGGGCGGACCGCGTCCGCCCGCGGTGTAGGGGCGACCCGATGGGTCGCCCAGGGCGCATGCCATGCGCCCCTTACGTACATCGATACCGTCCGCGTAAGGGCGATTCGTGAATCGCCCCTACAAAACCTTTGTGCCAACCGGGCGACCCACCGGGTTGCCCCTACGAACGACCATGTTGCATCGGGCGGGTTTGATACCCGCCCCAACAGGATCCTATGGCCACCATCCTCTTCTACATCCTCTCCGCTGTCGCCATCGTCGCCACCGGCTTCTGCATCACCCGGCGCAACCCGGTGCATGCGGTGATCTATCTGGTCCAGGGCTTCTTCGCCCTGGCTATCCTCTTCTATCTCCTCGGCGCGCCGCTGGTGGCGGCGTGGGAAGTCATCATCTACGCCGGGGCGATCATGGTCCTCTTCCTCTTCGTCATCATGATGCTCGAACTCGCCCCCGACGACCCCCTCCCCGGCCCGGGCTGGCAACGCTGGGCGCCGGTCGCCCTTCTCGCCCTCGCCCTGCTGGTCTGCAGCGTGCTGCTGCTGGCGGTGGAGAGTGGCAAAAGCGGAATTCCGCCCTACTACGCCAGCCCGCGCACCTTCGGCTACGCCCTCTTCAAGGAGTACGCCCTGGCCGTCGAGGTCGTCTCCTTCCAGCTCCTCTTCGCCGCCGTCGGCGCCTATTACGTCGGCCGCAACGAACGCGGCCGCGACCCCGGGGGGACGCCATGATCGTGCCGGTGCTGCATGTCGTCGCCGTCGCCGCGATCCTCTTTTTTATGGGCCTCGCCTGTATCCTCGCTCGCCGCAGCCTGATCATGATCCTCATCGGCGCCGAGATCATGCTCAACGCCGCCGGCTTGGTCCTGGTCGCGGCCAGCGCCTACTGGCAGAGGATCGACGGCCAGCTCTTCGTCCTTTTCCTCATGGCCATGACCTCGGCCGAGGTCTCCATCTCCCTCGCCCTCGTCGTCTACCTGCGCCGCCGCCAGGGGACGGTGGTCGCCGACGATTTTCGGAAGATGTCGGGATGAACGATCTGCTGCTTTTCACCATCCCCCTGGCGCCGCTCCTCTTCGGCGTGGTCAACGCCCTCTGCGGCATTCGTTTGCCGACCGTGGTGGTGCAGACCTTCGCCGTCTGCGGCGTCGCCATCTCCGCCGCCATGGTCCTCCTCCTCTGGCCCCTGGCAACGGGCGAGGGAACGCAGGTCATCCTCTACACCTGGGCCGAGAGCGGCACCCTGCAAGTCCCCGTCACCATCCTCTTCGACCGCCTGGCCGCCCCGATGGCCTTGATGGTCAGCGGCGTCTCGACCCTGATCCACCTCTACGCCATCGGCTACATGAAGGCCGAGCGTGATCAGGCCCGCTTCTTCGCCCTGCTCAACCTCTTCGTCTTCGCCATGCTCTGCATCGTCCTCGCCGACAATCTCCTCCTCCTCTTCCTCGGCTGGGAGGGGGTCGGCTTCTGCTCCTACGCCCTCATCGGCTACTGGTATGGCGAGGAGAAAAACGCCGCCGCCGGCCGCAAGGCCTTCCTCGTCACCCGCGTCGGCGACGTCTTTCTCGGTCTCGCCCTCCTCTGGCTCTTCGCTGCCACCGGCACTCTTTCCTTGAGCGCCATCAACGCCCAGGCGGCCGCGCTTCCGGCGGCGACGGTCACCGCCATCGGCCTGTTGCTCCTCCTCGGCGCCTGCGGCAAGAGCGCCCAGCTGCCGCTGATGACCTGGCTCCCCGACGCCATGGCCGGACCGACCCCGGTCTCGGCCCTGATTCACGCCGCCACCATGGTCACCGCCGGGGTTTATCTCCTCTGCCGCTTCTTCCCCCTCATTGCCCTGTCGCCAACCGCCCTCGCCGCCATCGCCGGCGTCGGCGCCGCCACCGCCCTCTATGCCGCCACCTGTGCCGCCGCCCAGCAGGAGATCAAACGGGTTCTGGCCTACTCGACCATGAGCCAGGTCGGCTTCATGTTCCTCGCCGTCGGCGCCGGGGCGATGAGCGCGGCGATGTTCCATCTCTTCACCCACGCCTTCTTTAAGGCCGCCCTCTTCATGGGTGCCGGTTGCGTCATCCATCTCGCCGACGGCGAGAACAGCATCTTCAACCTGGGCGGGATGAAACAACGCTCCCCCTACCTCTTCTGGATTTTCTGCGCCGCCGCCCTCTGCCTCGCCGGCGCCCCCCTGACCGGCGGCTTCTTCTCCAAGGATGCCATCTTCGCCGCCCTCGCCGGACACGGCGGCTGGTTCCACCTCGGACTCCTCGGGATCGCCTCCTACACCGCCCTCCTCACCGCCTTCTACACCTTCCGGCTCCTCTATCTGGTCTTTGCCGGCAGCGGCGCCTCAGAAACAAAAGGGCACCACCTCCCCGTTCTCATGCTCTGGCCCCTCCTCCCCCTGACCGTGCTGGGCCTCCTCGGCGGCCTCCTCAACCTGCCGCCGATCTTCGGTGGCGGCAGCTGGTTGGCGAACTGGCTCGGGGCGACGGCGAGCCACCTGCCGGCAGCGCAGGAATGGGGATTGGCCCTCCTCTCCCTCCTGCTGGTTCTCTCCGGCTGGCTCCTGGCCCGCTGGCGCTATCGCAATTACCGCGCCGGTGCCATGGAAGGCCGCCTGCCCGAGTTCCTCCGCTTGGGGTGGCACGCCGACAGCCTCGTCGAAAAGCTGGTACTGCGCCCCTATCGCTACCTGGCCCGTTTCAGCAGCGACGGTATCGACCGCAGCGCCATCGACGGGGCACTGGATCTCTTCGCCAAGGCGATCCTGGCCTGGGGTGAATACCTTCGCCTTGTCGTCAGCGGCCGCGTCTCCCATTACCTTGGCGGCGTCGCCTGGGGGCTGCTTCTGGTCCTGGGCTGGCTGCTGCTGACGACGGTGGGATAATTTTTTGGTAAAGCTGGGGGGGGGTGAGATTATAAAAGGTTTGCTGGGATTTCGGAGGAATCAACAACTACGCGGAGATACGATTCAATAGTGGTACCGGCACGCCAGCACAACAATTTCGTTTTCTTCGACCCGATAGACCAGACGATGTTCGCGGTCGATGCGGCGGGACCAGCAGCCGGCGAGTTGAAAGCGCAACGGTTCGGGCTTGCCGACCCCTTCGAAGGGGGTGCGGCGGATCTCTTCGAGGAGGGCAAGAATGCGGTCGGTCTGACGACGGTCGGTCTTCAGCCAGTAGCGCAGATCGTCCAGGGCGGTCGGGGTGAAGGTGACGTTCACGACCCCAGGGCATCCAGCGGGGTGCGCTTACCGGCGCGAGCCTCCTCCAGCGATTGCACCAGTCGAGCGGCATTGGCCGGGCTGGAAAGGAGATATTCGGTCTCCATCAATGCCTCGTAGTCGGCCAGACTTAAAATGACAACACTCTCCCCCTTGCGGCGAGTGATGAGAATCGGCTCGTGGTTGTTGCAAGCCTCATCCATGACATTCTTCAGATCGTGACGGGCTTCGCTGTAATTGATCGACTGCATGACGTCCTCCACATGACAAGATGTTGTACAATAACACGGTCGCCAAGCGATGGCAAGTAGCGGAAAGCTTCATCGACTCATCAGAAACGGGCAACTTACGAAAGACCCTGACCCATGACCCCGACCTTTCCCTGGCTCTCCCTCCTTATCTTTCTTCCTGTGGTCGGGGCCTTCCTCTGCCTGCTGCGCCGGCAGGAACCGAGAGAGTGCCGCGCCCTCGCCCTGACGACGGCGTTGGCGGTTCTCGCTCTGGCGCTCTGGCTCTTCGTCGGCCATGGCGGTGGAGGGGCCGGATGGCTGGTGGTCGAGGACGCCGCCTGGATCGAGAGTCTCGGCATCCGCTACAGCCTCGGCCTCGATGGATTCGGTCTGCTGCTGATCCTGCTCACCGCGTTCTTGCAGGTCGTCGCCATGCTCGCCTCGTGGACGGTGATCCGCCATGTTCCTTTCTTCTTCGCCCTGCTCCTGGTCATGGAGAGCGGCATCCTCGGCGTCTTTCTCGCCGTCGATCTCGTCCTTTTCTATCTCTTCTGGGAGCTGATGCTCATCCCCATGTTCCTCCTCATCGGTATCTGGGGGCATGAGCACCGGCTCTACGCCGCGGTAAAGTTCTTTCTCTTCACCCTGGCCGGCAGCCTGCTCATGCTCCTCGGCATCATCGCCCTCTACCTCCTCCATGGAGAGCAGAGCGGCGTCTACACCTTTGCCTTTCTTGATCTGGCCCAGACCGAGTTGACGACGACCCAGGGTTGGTGGCTCTATGGCGCCTTTCTCGTCGCCTTCGCCATCAAGATTCCCCTCGTCCCCTTCCACACCTGGCTCCCCGACGCCCACACCGAGGCGCCGGTGGCCGGCTCCGTCGATCTCGCCGGGCTCCTGCTCAAGACCGGGGTCTTCGGCCTGATGCGGGTCGGCTTCACCCTCTTCCCCGGGCCCGCGCGGCAATCGCTCCCCCTCCTCGCCGGTCTCGCCCTCATCGGCCTCTTTCACGCATCAATGGCCGCCTACCGGCAGCACGACTGCAAACGCCTCGTCGCCTATTCCTCCGTCGCCCACCTCGGCCTGGTGATGCTCGGCCTCGCCGCCTGGAACCAGACGGCGCTCGAAGGGAGCATGCTCCTCATGCTCAGCCACGGCCTCACCACCGGCGCCCTCTTCGTCATGATCGCCCTCATCGACGAGCGCGCCGGCACCCGCCGCCTCGGCGAACTCGGCGGGGTCTGGGCGCGCTCGCCGGTCTTCGGCGGCTTCTTCCTCTTCTTTGCCCTCTCCTCCCTCGGTCTCCCCGGTCTCGCCAACTTCAGCGGCGAAATCCTCATCCTTCTCGGCACCTTTTCCGGGCACCCGCTCTGGGCGGCTCTGGCCTTGACCGGGGTGGTCTTCTCCGCCACCTACATGCTGCGCATGGTCCAGGGCGTCTTGTGGGGACCGTCGCGCCACGAGCGCCCCTGGCGCGATCTCACCTGGCACGAATGGCTGATGCTGGCGCCGCTGGCGCTGCTGGTCCTCTGGCTCGGCCTCTATCCCCAGACCTTCCTCACCCCCTTGCAGGAGCCGGCGCGGCTTCTGCTGCTGGGGCGCGCAGGGCTGCCATGAATGAAGCCGAACTCTACGCCCTGCTGCCGCTGCTGATCCTCACCCTCGGCGCCACCGTTCTCCTCCTCGGCGGCGCCTGGAGGATCAATCCGCGCACCCTCCTCGGCGCCGGGATCGGCCTGGCCCTCCTTGCCGCCCTCGCCGCCGGCGGGCTCCCGCCGACGGTGACGGAAGTCGGCGGTATGGCCGCGACCACCCCCTACGCCCGCTTCTGCACCATCCTCTGGTGTGCCCTCGCCGCCCTCACCCTCCTCCTTTCTCTCGGGACCGGGCCGAGACGCAACTTCGCCGGCGGCGAGTACGCCGCCCTCGTCCTCTTTGCCGCCGCCGGCATGAGCCTCCTCTCGGCGGCGACCACTTTGGTCGGCCTCTTCCTCGGTCTCGAATCGTTGACCCTGGCCCTCTACATCCTCATCGCCTTCGACAAAAACTCCCCCCTCGGCGCCGAAGCCGGACTCAAGTACCTCGTCCTCGGGGCGACGGCCACCGGGCTCATTGCCTTCGGCATCGCCCTCCTCTATCTCGCCGCCGGCTCCTTCGACCTCAGCGTTGCGCTGTCTCCGGTTAGCGGACGCGGCCCCCTGCATGGCGCCGCCCTTATCGGCTGGGGGCTGCTCCTCGTCGCCGCCGCCTTCAAGCTCTCCCTCGCCCCTTTCCACCTCTGGACCCCCGATGTCTATCAGGGGGCGCCGGCGCCGATCACCGGTCTTCTTGCCACCGGCTCGAAAGGGGCGGTGGCCACCGCCCTCATCGCCCTCGCCGCTGCCAACGGCACTCTGCCGACGCCGGGACTCCTCACCGCTCTCGCCCTGCTGACCCTCGCCGCCGGCAGTCTCGCCGCCCTGGCGCAGCAGAATGTCAAGCGCATGCTCGCCTATTCTTCGGTGAGTCACATGGGCTACATCCTCCTCGCCCTCATTGCCGGCGGCAGCGTCGGGCGCGGCGTCGCCCTCTTCTATGTCGTCGCCTACGCCGCCGCCACCGTCGCCGCCTTCGGTGTCGTCGCCGCCCTCGCCCGCGACAGCGGCGAGGTACAGGATTACACCAGGCTGCACGGCCTCGCCTGGCGCCGCCCCTGGCTCGCCGCGGTCCTCACCGTCGCCCTCCTCTCCCTCGCCGGCATCCCGGCCACCGCCGGCTTCATCGCCAAGTTCGGCGTCTTCCTCGCCCTCCTTCGCAGTGACCATCCCGGCCTCGCCCTCGCCGGTGTCGCCGCCGCCCTGGTTTCGGTCTACTACTACCTGCGCCTGGTCACCGTCCTCTACATGCCCGGCGAAGGACGCGAACCGTTAGGCGGCGGCGATGTTGCCGCCCACACCGCGCTGCTCGTCTGCCTGCTCATTCTCCTTTTCCTCGGTCTCTATCCGGGACCGCTTCTTGGTTTGATTGCCGTTATAGTCCCATAGAGCATATGGACGCAGCAGTTCTCTTATGTCGTCGACTTAACTTGTTAAAATCACGCAAAATTAAAATTTGTCAGGAGGTACAAATGCGATCCGTTTTTCTCCTCAAGGGGATCAAGAACGAGGATGTCGTCGCCGCCGACGGTTCGCTGCGCCTCGACGACCTCTTCGCCTACCTTGGCCCCCAGGTCGAGCGGGTGGCGCGCAAACAGTACAATAACGAGCAAACGCCGCAGCTGATCGGAGCGAACGGGGGACAGTAATCTTGCGGCTCCTCCTTCTTTGCGGGATAATTGCCCCTGTCATGGAGGCCCCATGCCCGACGGCGAACGCTTCAACGTCATCACCCACTTTATCGGCAGCGTCGCCGCCCTGATTGGCGTGACGCTGCTGGTCATCGTCGCGGCGCGCCACGGCGACCCTTGGAAGATCGTCAGTTGCGCCATCTACGGCAGCACCCTCCTCTTCCTCTATCTTTCCTCGACCCTGTATCATCACGCCGCCGGGTCCGCCAAGAATTTTTTGCGCAAATTCGACCACAACGCCATCTACCTCCTCATCGCCGGCTCCTATACTCCCATCACCCTGGTCACCTTGCGCGGCTCCTGGGGCTGGTCCCTCTTCGCTGCCGTCTGGGTCCTCGCCATCCTCGGCATCGTCCTGGAATTTTACCCCTTGAAGGGGCCCCGCATCCTCCCGGTCATCATCCATCTTCTCATGGGCTGGCTCGTCATCTTCGCCCTCAAGCCGCTCCTCCTCGTCCTCCCTCGCAGCGGCTTTCTCTGGCTGCTGGCTGGAGGAATTTTCTACACCGGCGGCGTTCTCTTCTACGCCCTTGACTCAAAGGTCCGCCACTTCCACGGTATCTGGCATCTCTTTGTCCTTGCCGGAAGCATCTGTCACTACTTCCTTGTTCTCCTGTACATTGCCTGAAGGTCCGGCAATTGGCAGCAAGTTCGCTATTTGACAGAGCCTTTCACCGATCCAGGCCAAGTAGATGAAGGCAACTGGCGAAAATTCCCGCGCAGATCTTCGGTCTATGTATTAATTTCGCCGGCTGGAAGGGTTCGCAACCATTGGCACTGCTCTTGCTTTTTCAACAGGATTGTGATCAACAACCTAACGAGGAGGGGAATGATGTTACCAAGGATGTTTGGGAAAAAGGTTGGGATTGTGGCCATGGTCCTTGCCCTCGTATTGCCTGTAAGCCAGGCGAATGCAAAAACGATCGAGATCGTCGGCACCGGCGACGGGGTCAAGGTCCTCAACGCCCTCGGCGCGGCTTTCGCCAAGAGCCATCCCGGCATGTCGATCAGCGTCCCCGAGAGCATCGGTTCCAACGGCGGCATCGCCGCGGTCAGCAAGGACGAAAAGGTGGTCGCGCGGGTGGCGCGGACCCTCAAGGGTGACGAAAAGGTCTACGGCCTTACCTACCTCCCCTTCGCCAAAGTACCGGTGGTCTTTTTCGTCAACCCAACCCTCGACGTGAAAAAGCTCACGTCCGCCCAGGTCTGCGCCATCTATGCGGGGAAGATCGTCAACTGGAAGGAAGTCGGCGGTCCCGATGCCGCCATTGTCGTCGTCACCCGCGAGGCCAAGGACAGCTCTCTCGGGGTCCTGCAGAAGAGCCTTCCCGGGTTCAAGGAGGTTGTCGTCACCGGCAAGGCCCTCCTGGTCGAGAAGACCCCGCTGATGTTCAACATGGTCGAGGAGCAGCCCAACGCCATCGGTTTTGGCCCCAGCGACGTGGCGATCAATTCCAGGGTCCGCGAAGTCGCCATCGACGGACGATTGTCGATCTTCCCCGACTATCCGTGCATCAACACCCTGGCTTTCGTCTTCAAGGAGAAGAGCCGCTCCGGCGACCTCCGGGCCTTTCTGGCCTACGCCACTTCCCCGGCCGCCGCGCCGGTGATCCGTGCTGCCGGCGGGATGCCGATCACCACCCCTTAAATCCATGAACCATCGTTACGCCTTTTGCCTTCAACAGGGCCGCCGTGATTGGCGGCCCTGTTGTCGTTGGACCTCCTGTAAATTGACGAGCATCGGGTAGACTTGGGCACACTGTCATCCACTCCGACTTCAGGACCAGAACCGTGATCCCTCCGTGGCACCAGCTTTCTGCCGACGAAACACTCTCCCGTCTCGCCAGCACTTTTTCCGGCCTGAGTACTGCCGAGGCTGCAAGCCGACTTGCCGCACACGGCCCCAACGCCCTGCAAGAGGCGCCGCGCCGCTCGCCGTGGGCGATCTTCTTCGGCCAGTTCGCCGACTTCATGATCATCGTCCTCATCCTCGCCGCCGGCATTGCCGGGCTCCTCGGCGAATGGGTCGACACCGCTGTCATCCTCGCCATCGTCGTCGTCAACGCCATCATCGGCTTCATTCAGGAGTACCGCGCCGAAGAGGCGCTGGCAGCGTTGCAGCGACTGGCGGCACCTTTGGCCACGGTGGTGCGCGACGGCCACACCCTGACCATCCCGGCCGCCGAAATCGTCCCCGGCGATATCGTGCGACTCGAAGCCGGAGGCTTCATCCCCGCCGACCTGCGTCTCCTCGAAACGGCGCAGCTGCGGGTCGCGGAGGCGGCTCTCACCGGTGAGTCGCTGCCGACGGAGAAACAGACCGCCCCTCTGCCCGAAGCCGAGCTCCCCTTGGGCGACCGCAGCAACCTCTGCTTCAGCGGCACGGTTGTCCGCTACGGCCGCGGCCTCGGGGTGGTGACGGCGACCGGCATGACGACGGAACTCGGACGCATCGCCTCCCTCCTCGAAAGCGGCGAGCGTCTCACCTCGCCGTTGCAACGGCGCCTGGCCGCCTTCGGCAAGCGCCTGTCGCTCCTCATCCTCGCCATCTGCGCAGGAGTCTTCGCCGCCGGCCTCTGGCGTGGCGAAGAGGTCCTGCTGATCTTCCTTACCGCCGTCTCCCTGGCGGTAGCGGCGATCCCCGAGGCGCTGCCGGCGGTGGTGACCATCGCCCTCGCCCTCGGCGCCGGCAAGCTGGTGCGGGCCAACGCCCTGGTGCGCAAGCTGCCGGCGGTGGAGACCCTCGGCTCGGTGACGGTGATCTGCTCGGACAAGACCGGCACCTTGACCGAAAACCGCATGACGGTGGAAGAGGTGGTCCTTGCCGCCGGTGGAGGAAATGATCGGCTGCTGGGGCTGGGCATGGCCCTGTGCAACGACGCCGACGGCGCCGAGGGGGAGGAAGTCGGCGACCCGACGGAAATCGCCCTCATCCGCCACGCGGCCGCCGCCGGTCAGCTCCGCGCCGAGCTCGACCAACGCTACCGTCGCCAGGGGGAACTTCCCTTCGACTCGGAGCGCAAGCGCATGACCACCCTCCATCCCTGGGAAGGGGGGTCTATCGCCTTCACCAAGGGCGCCCCCGAAGCCCTCCTCGCCGTCGCCGTCGCCGGCACCGATCAGGGTTATTGGGAGGGGGAAGCGGCGCGTCTCGCCAACCGTGGCCTGCGCACCCTGGCCTTCGCCCTGCGCCACTTTGCTTCCCTCCCTGAAGCTCTCACCGTTGACAGCGTTGAAACCGAACTGACGATCCTCGGCCTGGTCGGGATGGTCGATCCGCCGCGCCTTGAGGCGGCGGCGGCCGTCGCCGAGTGCCGGCGGGCCGGGATCGTTCCGGTCATGATCACCGGCGACCACGCTCTGACCGCCCAGAGCATCGCCGAACGCCTCGGCATCGTCGCTGGCGACAGCCGGGTGGTGAGCGGCCCGGAACTGAGCCGGATGAGCGACAGCGAACTGGCGGAGGAGGTCGGGTCGATCCACGTCTATGCCCGCATCGACCCGGAACAGAAGTTGCGCATCGTCGCCGCCCTGCAGCAGCAGGGGGCCTGCGTCGCAATGACCGGCGACGGCGTCAACGATGCCCCGGCGTTGCAGCAGGCCGACATCGGTATCGCCATGGGCCAGGGGGGAACCGACGTCGCCCGCGAGGCAGCGGACATGGTCCTCCTTGACGACAACTTCGCCGCCATCGTCGGCGCCGTGCGCGAGGGGCGGCGCATCTACGACAACATCCGCAAGTTCACCCGTTACCTCCTCACCACCAACGCCGGCGAAATCGTCGCCATTGCAGTTGCCCCCCTTTTCGGTCTGCCGCTCCCCCTCTTGCCAATCCATATCCTCTGGATCAACCTGATGACCGATGCCCTGCCGGCGCTGGCCCTCTCCGTCGAGCCGGCCGAAGGGAACGTCATGGCGCGGCCGCCGCGGCCGCCCAACGAGAGTCTCTTCGCCCGCGGCCTCGGCTGGCATGCCCTCTGGGTCGGCGCGCTCATCGGCTCTCTGGTCCTGTTCACCCAGGGGTGGGCCCTGCACATTGGTGACAGCCACTGGCAGACCCTGGCCTTCACCGTCCTCTGCTTCACCCAGCTCTTCCACGTCCTCGCCATCCGCTCGGAGTCCGCTTCCCTCTTCACCCTCGGCCTCGCCTCGAACAAACCCCTCCTCGGCGCCGTCCTCTTCGCCGCTGCCCTGCAACTGGCGGTGATCTATCTCCCCTGGTGCCAGCCGATCTTCCGCACCGCACCCTTGCCGGCGGGTGAACTCGCCGCGGCGGTGGCCCTCTCTTCCCTGGTCTTCTGGGCGGTGGAAGGGGAGAAGTGGTGGCGGCGGCGGGTTGGGACGCATTGATCCAGCGGTTAAATTATTCATTCCTGGTGTAGGCGCAGCATGCTGCGCCCCTGCCATGCACACGCGGGGCTTGCGTTTTTGACAAATACTGACCTAAAATAAGACCACAAATCAGGTCATGGAGGTTCGTCATGCAACGCATTCACGCCCGCTCAAGTGTCAGCATCAGCGATTTGAAAAAGAACCCTTCCGGGGTCATTGCCGAGGCTCAAGGGGCGCCGGTGGCAATTCTGAATCACAATCGCCCCACCGCCTATCTCGTTCCTGCCGCCGCCTTCGAAGCACTGCTGGAGAAGCTCGACGATCTCGGTCTGGCCCGCCAGGTCCGCGAGCGTCAGGGCGAGGAGACGGTGCGGGTGACCCTCGATGACCTATGAGCTCGAATTCAATGCCAGCAGCGGTAACACAGTTGTTTTTAGTTTTTTGGGAGAGTATGAAGATCGAATTGAAATGAAGTGATGGCCAAACTACCAGCTTACGGGGAGATTCCGGAGATTCCGGGGACATAATACCCAATTCTTTTCAACAATATCCCCCATTGCGCCCTCGCTCCTTCTCCTCTTCACAACTCCAGCAACATCCGCGCCTGGCGATGCAGCTCTGCATTGGCCAGCGCCGCAACCTTTTTTTTGACCGCCCGCGAATAATACTCTTTTTCAGTTTTAGTCAGCGGCAAGCCATCCAGTTTCTTGCGGAACAGTTCTTTCTGCTTGGGAGAAAAGAGCTGCGATAGGGCATACTCAAGGGCCAGCTCATCGTAGGTATCCTTGCGCTGCCTACCCTTTTCGGCCCCCTTCTCGAAATAGAGTTCGAACATCCCTTTGAGTCGCCCCGCTTGGAACTCTCTGCCGGCAAGGGTGAAGGGGGCATCGTGACTCAGAGACCTCGTCAGCTGTTTGAGCTGAGCCGTGTCACGGTCGGACAATTGCGCTTTGAGTTGTTTCGTCCAGTAAAATGAAAGGCGCAAGTTGTCGTAGAGCGCCAGCGACAGCAGCAGCAAGGCCCGAAAATCCTCCTTTTCCCCGTCAGTGACGAGACTGGTCAAGACCCGATCGTATTCAAAACGGTAATCCCGGGCGGCATTCACGAGCAGTACCGGAAAACCTTCCCACAGGCGGGTGTCGCGGCTTTTCACCACGTCGGCAAGCGTCTGGTTGACGTCAACCTCCCCGCCAGCTTCCATGAGCGGCAAGCCGAGCCGCGCCAGCCTCTCCAGCAGCGTGTTGTCAGTCATAAAGTTTCTCCTCCCGGAGTAGTTCGATAAAGCGGTCGATATGCACCCCGATGCGCTCTGCGGAAATGTCATAGCTGATGAGTTCCCGGTAATGACTTGCCAGCCTTGCGATATCGAGCTTTCCGTGCAGGGCTTTAACCAGCAGCAGGCAATCTTCGAAATCGACCCCGGTCCCGCGTATCAGCTTGCTGGCGATCAAATCGTACGGGTTGAGTATGCCGATGTATAGGCGGGAATACTCCATCAGCAGGCTGTGGTTTTCCGGCTCCAGCGGCGATGCCAGCAGTTCGGTGGTATGGATGCGCTTGCCGGGAAAGAGGTCGAACCGGAAGATGTCTCCTTGTCGCAGCCAACCGTTGGCGGTGACCTGCTCATACCCGAGGTTTTTCAGGAGGCCGACCAGATAAGCGTGCTCGGCAAGAACTGGAACCACAAAATCGACATCCTTGGTGGATGGCTTGACCCCTTGCAGTGTCAGGGCCGTGCCGCCACAGGCGATGAGGCGAACCTTTCTCCTCAGGAAACGGTTCCACTGTGCCAATACATCAAGCAGGCTCTGCTTGTCGAGCCGATAGTCCATAGTCAATCCTTATCGATACAAATATGTGTACGTAATCGTACAACAGTTTGAACGAAAATGTACAAAAAAATTGAAACGAAGGCATAGTGTCCGGGGACTTCCTGCTTAATTCAAAAAACATTGGGGGGCGGCACGCCCTCCCGCCCTTCATCCTCCTTGCCTCGCCCTCCCCCCTGGTGTACACTTCTTCCCCTCGTTTCCCCTTGCCAAACCGGATATATGCTCATGTCGACGATCGCACCTATGACCAAAATCCGCGACCTGCTGGAGATGATCAAGTTCTCCCACACGGTCTTCGCCTTCCCCTTTGCCCTGATGGGGGCGCTGCTGGCCGGCCTCGCCAACGGCGCCCAGCCGACCTGGGTGCAGATCGGCTGGATCTGCCTGGCCATGGTTGGGGCACGCAGCGCGGCGATGGGACTCAACCGCCTCCTCGACGCCCGCATCGACGCGCAGAATCCGCGCACCGCCAGCCGCCACATCCCCGCCGGGAAAGTCTCAGTGGCGGAAGGGTGGCTCTTCGTCGTCGTCTCGACGGCTCTGCTCCTCCTCGCGGCATGGATGCTCAACCCCTTGTGTTTCTACCTGGCGCCGGTGGCCCTCGGCCTCTTTGTCCTCTACGCCTACTGCAAGCGCTTTACCTCCCTCGCCCACGTCGTTCTCGGCATCTGCCTCGCCGGCGCCCCCATCGGCGCCTGGATCGCCCTGCGCGGCGATCTGCAGTGGCCGATCCTGGCCCTTGGGCTGGCGGTCCTCTTCTGGGTCGCCGGCTTCGACATCTTCTACGCCCTGCAGGATCTCGACTTCGACCGCAGTGCCGGGCTGCACTCCATCCCGGTCAAGCTCGGCGAGAAGAACGCCATCCTCCTGGCCAAGGTCTTCCACGGCGTCATGGTCGCGCTGTTGCTGACCCTGCCCCTGGGATTGCCTTTAGGCTGGCTTTACTACGCCGGGATCGCCGTCATCAGCGGCCTCATCGCCTATGAGCACCAGCTGGTCAAACCGGGGGATCTGAGTAAACTCGATGCCGCCTTCTTCAACATGAACGGCTACATCAGCGTGACGATCTTCCTCTTCACCCTGGTGGATGTGCTGATTTGATTGGTAACCCCCCTTGGGGGGAGGGGGGATTTGGCCGACGGTTGCAAAATCCCCCTCGATCCCCCTTTGCCAAAGGGGGAAGGAGAAACTATGAAACAGATCGTCGTCGCCATTACCGGCGCCTCCGGTTCGGTCTACGGCCTGCGCCTGACCGAAGAGTTGCTCAAGGCCGACTGTCGGGTGACGTTGCTGATTACCAAATCGGGGCTGGAAGTGCTGCGCTACGAAACCGGCCTCGAATGGGAAGCGCCGCCCTCGGCGCGCCGGCAGCTGATCCGCGACTACTTCGGCGGCAGCAAGAAGCTCGAACACTACGACCAGACCGACCTCTTCGCCCCCATCGCCAGCGGCTCCTCGGCCCCCGATGCCATGGTCATCGCCCCCTGTTCCATGGCCAGCGCCGGCCGCATCGCCAGTGGCAGCAGCGAAAACCTCATCGGCCGGGTCGCCGACGTTGTCCTCAAGGAGCGCCGGCCGCTCATCGTAGTGCCGCGGGAGACCCCCTTCAATCGCATCCATCTGCAGACCCTTCTCACTCTCAACGACGCCGGGGCACAGATCCTGCCGGCAATGCCGGCCTTCTACCACCGGCCCAAGAGTGTCGAAGCTTTGGTCGATTTCGTCGTCGGCAAGATTCTTGACAGCCTGCACATCAAGCACCACCTCTTCCAGCGCTGGGGCGAGGACAAAGGCTGAAGGCGATTTGCCACGGAGACACAGAGACATGGAGAAGGTCCCAAGCTATTGGTTTAAATCCAAAGGCATCTTTTCTCAGCCTCTAGCTCTGTGGTAAAGATTTTCTCCAGGAATCAGGTTTCCTCTGTGTCTCCGTGTCTCTGTGGCAAGAAGGATTTATGAGCCGTTTTTTTGACAATCTTCGCCGCAAAGTTGAAGCCGGCGAGCGCATCGACGACGCCGAGGCCCTCGGCCTCTTCGAGAGCCGCGATCTTCTCGCCATCGGCGAACTGGCGGCGCTGGCCAACCGGCGCGTCAACGGCGACCGGGTCTACTTCAACGTTAACCGCCACATCAACTACACCAACATCTGCGTCAACCGCTGTACCTTCTGCGCCTTCTCCAAGGGGGTCGAGGACGACGGTTGCTACACCCTGGCCCTGGGCGACATCCTGGCCAAGGCCGCCGAGGCGGCGGCGGGAGGCGCGACGGAGCTGCACATGGTCGGCGGGCTGCACCCCGAGCTTCCCTTCGACTTTTACCTGGAGATGCTCGCCGCCATCCGCGCCGATTCACCATCCCTGCACATCAAGGCCTTCACCGCCGTCGAGATCGACTACTTCGCCAAGCTCACCGGCCAGAGTATCGAGCGGGTGCTGGGCGAACTCAAGGAGGCCGGCCTCGGCTCCATGCCCGGGGGCGGGGCCGAGATCCTCGGCGCGCGGGTGCGGGAGCAGATCTGCCCGGAGAAGATCTCGGGGGAGCGCTGGCTCGAAGTCATCGCCTGCGCCCACCGCTCGGGGCTGCGCACCAACGCCACCATGCTCTTCGGCCACATTGAGGCGGCGGCGGATCGCGTCGACCACCTGCACCGGCTGCGCGCGTTGCAGGACGAGACCGGCGGCTTTCAGGCCTTCATCCCGCTCGCCTTTCAGCCCGACAACACCCGCGTCCCCGGCGCGACCGGGGTCGGCGGGGTCGATGCCCTGAAGACCCTGGCGATCAGCCGCCTCTACCTCGACAACTTCCGCCATGTCAAGGCCTACTGGATCATGCTCGGCCTCAAGATCGCCCAGGTCTCCCTCTGCTTCGGGGTCAACGACCTCGACGGCACCGTGGTCGAGGAGAAGATCGGCCACGACGCCGGCGCCGACTCGCCGCAGAACCTGAGCAAGGAGGACCTCTGCGAACTCATCCGCAAGGCCGGCAAGGTACCGGTGGAGCGGGATACGCTGTATAACGAGCTGAAAACCTATTAGCCACGGAGACACAGAGACACGGAGAAGAACAAGAACAAAATCGTCTTTAAGGTTTTGAACGAAATGCCAGGCCTTGATTTTCTCCGTGTCTCCGTGTCTCTAGTGAGCAAAGCGAACGAGTGGCCGCATTGAACTTGTCCATGATTGAAATAATCACCCAAAAGATCGAAGCCGGCACCCCCATCGACCGCGCCGAAGCTCTCTGGCTGCTGACGCAAGCCGACCTCCTCGCCCTCGGCCGGCTGGCCGATGGCATCCGCGCGCGCAAGCACCCGCACGGCCGGGTGACCTTTGTCATCGACCGCAACGTCAACTACACCAATGTCTGCACCTCCAAATGTAAGTTCTGCGCCTTCTTCCGCGACGCCGACGCCCCCGACGCCTACCTCCTCGGCGCCGTGGCGATCCATGCCAAGGTCGCCGAACTGGTGGCGCAGGGGGGGACGCAACTCCTCATGCAGGGGGGGCTCCATCCCGACCTCAAGATCGAGTGGTTCGAGACCCTCTTCCGCGAGATCAAGCAGCGCTTCCCCCAGGTGCAGGTCCATTCCCTCTCCCCGGCCGAGGTCGTCCACATCGCCGAGCTCTCCGGGCTGACCATGACCGAAACCTTGCGCCGGCTGCAGGCGGCGGGGCTCGACTCAGTCCCCGGCGGCGGCGCCGAAGTGCTGGTCGACAGTGTGCGCCAGGAGATTTCACCGAGGAAGATCGGCGTTGCCCAGTGGACGGCGGTGATGGAGGCGGCGCACGGCCTCGGCATGCGCACCACGGCGACGATGATGTTCGGCAGTAAGGAAAAACCGGCGGACATCGTCGAGCACCTCTTCGTCATCCGCGAACTGCAGGCGAAGACCGGCGGCTTCACCGCCTTCATCCCCTGGACCTACCAGCCGGGGAATACCGAACTCGGCGGCGCCACCGCCAGCGGGGTGGAGTACCTCAAGGTCGTGGCCCTCGCCCGCATCGTCCTCGACAATGTCGCCAACATCCAGGCGAGCTGGGTGACGCAAGGGGCGATGATGGCGCAGGTCGCCCTCTTCTTCGGCGCCAACGACCTCGGCGGTACCATGCTCGAGGAGAACGTCGTCGCCGCCGCCGGCTGCTCCTTCCGCCTGAGCATCGCCGAGATCATCGCCCTCGCCCGCGGCGCCGGCTTCACCCCGGCGAAACGGAATACGTTGTACGAGATACTCGAATCCTATTAACCCGAAGCATCAGCCACAGAGACACGGAGACACAGAGAAGAGAAAAATCGTTTTGGGGTTAACCCTATAATCTGATTTTCCGTTGGTTTCCTCTGTGTCTCCGTGTCTCCGTGGCAAAGAATGAGGTCTTTATGAATCCGTTACGCAAAGCCATCCTCGACATGGCCGGTTACGTCCCCGGCTTCCAGCCGCCGGACAATGAGCCGTGGATCAAGCTCAACACCAACGAGAACCCCTACCCGCCGTCACCAAAAGTGCGCGAAGCTCTTCTCGCCGAGATCGGCGACGAGGGAGAGAATTTGCGCAAGTACCCCGACCCGGGGAGCAAGGCGATGCGCGCCACCGCCGCCGCCCTCTACGGCTTCGACCCGTCCTGGGTGATCACCGCCAACGGCTCGGACGAGCTCCTCAACAACCTCATCCGCGCCTTCGCCGGCGAGGGGGAGGAGGTCGGCTACGTCCACCCCTCTTACTCCTACTACGCCACCCTGGCCGAGATCCAGGGGGCAAAGGTCCAGACCTTCGGCCTCGACGAGAATTTCCGCCTCAAGGATTTCCCCACCAGCTACGAGGGGAAGATCTTTTTCCTCACCTCGCCCAATGCCCCCCTCGGCTTCGCCTACCCCCTTTCCTACATCGAGTCGCTGGCCCGGCGCTGCGTCGGCATGCTGGTGGTCGACGAGGCCTATGTCGACTTCGCCGACTTCTCGGCCATGGAGCTGGTCAAACGGCACGAAAACGTCGTCGTCACCCGCACCTTCTCCAAGAGCTATTCCCTCGCCGGCATGCGCCTGGGACTGGCGGTGGCACGGCCGGATGTCATCAACGCCCTCGACAAGATTCGCGATCACTACCACCTCGACCGCCTCGCCCTCGTCGCCGGCAACGCCGCCCTCGCCGACCAAGCCCACCTCAGCGCCACCGTGGCGAAGATCCGCGCCACCCGCGAGCGCTTTGTCGCCGGGCTGAAAGCCCTCGGCTACACGGTGATCGACTCGCGCGCCAACTTCGTCTTCGCCGCCCCGCCCGACCGCGACGGCAAACGGATCTTTGAGGCCCTCTACGCGCGCAAGATCCTGGTGCGTTACTTCTCCGATCCCTTGCTCGCCCACGGTATGCGGATCACCATCGGCACCGATGCGGAGATGGACGACACCTTGGCGGCGCTGGGGGAGATCGGGTAGTCGGAAAACTGAAAACTTTTCTCACGCAACGGCGCAACGATCGCAACGAATGCAAGACCTTTCAAAAGCTTTAACGTGGCGTCGTTGCGCCGTCGCGTGAAATGATTATGCCCACGCTTTGGCTTTCGAATGACTATGTCTGATTCCCCGCAGATCGCCCCGCTTCTCTTCGCCTGGTACGGCCGTGTCGGCCGCGACCTGCCGT
>MGTO01000062.1:21059-22176 GCA_001799485.1 Desulfuromonadales bacterium GWC2_61_20
GACTATGTCTGATTCCCCGCAGATCGCCCCGCTTCTCTTCGCCTGGTACGGCCGTGTCGGCCGCGACCTGCCGTGGCGTCACACCCGCGCCCCCTACCGCATCTGGCTCTCCGAGATCATGCTGCAGCAGACGACGGTGACGGCGGTGATCCCCTATTACCAGTGCTTCCTCGCCCGCTTCCCCGACATCGGGGTGCTGGCAGCGGCGGCGGCGGAAGAGGTGGTGGAAGCCTGGGCAGGCTTGGGCTACTACAGCCGCGCCCGCAACCTCCACGCCGCTGCCCGTCAGGTAATGGAACTCCACAACGGCTGCTTTCCTGAAACGCTGGAAGAGCTGATCACTTTACCCGGCATCGGCCGTTCCACTGCCGGGGCGATTCTGGCCATCGCTCATCAAGAGCGCGGGGTGATTCTCGACGGCAACGTCCGCCGGGTGCTGGTGCGGCTCTTTGCTCTGGAGGGCGACCCGCGCAGCAGCGCGGC
This sequence comes from Desulfuromonadales bacterium GWC2_61_20, assembly GCA_001799485.1. Lineage (GTDB taxonomy): Bacteria > Desulfobacterota > Desulfuromonadia > Desulfuromonadales > UBA2197 > UBA12091. Next base: position 21,543 of record MGTO01000062.1, read on the forward strand.
GGAGAAACAGCTCTGGCTCTGGGCCGAATCGCTGACGCCGGCTGAGCGCGCCGACGACTACGCCCAGGCGATCATGGATCTCGGCGCCACCTGCTGCACGCCGACGAAACCGAACTGCCCGGAGTGTCCCCTGGCCGTCCATTGCCAGGCCTTCACCCAGGGGAGACAGGATGAACTGCCGCAGGCGCGGGCGGCGAAGGCGGTACCAACGGTGCAACAGGTCGGGTTACTTCTTGCGGACAAGCGGGGACGTCTGCTGGTGCGGCGGCGGCCGATGAACGGCCTCCTCGGCGGACTGTGGGAGTTTCCGACCCGCGAGGTTCTTCCCGGAGCGACGCCGGAGGCGTCGGCGCGTCTGCTGTTGCAGGAGTTGGGCGGAAGCGGGTCGGTAGAGGAAGCCGGGAAAGTTGCCCACGCCTACAGCCACTTCAAGCTCGACCTGCGTTTCTACCGGGGAAAAGCTGGAACTGCTGGCTATGTTGGCGAAGGCGAGCACGACTGGCTCACTGCCGCTGCCCTGCGTGAACTCGCGCTGCATGGCGCGCACAAGAAGGCGTTGAAATTCATCTAGCCACAGAGACACGGAGACACAGAGAAAACCTGAGTCCAGGGTTTGACTCAAATCCAGAGATTG
>MGTO01000063.1:0-23946 GCA_001799485.1 Desulfuromonadales bacterium GWC2_61_20
AGGGCATCGACCGCCGGGCGGCAGCTATTGAGCGGCGGCGCCGAGGTCAGGGCAATTCGTTCGTCCCGCACTTCCATGTGCTGACCATTGGGCGCGACCAATGCCACTCCCCGTTCCAACGTCATGCCGTCCTTGGCGATGCGTACGCTATAACCGCTTTCGCGATCGAGCCACTCGGCAAAACCGGGAGCAAAACCAGTGGCAATGTGCTGCACGATGACGACACGGGCATCAAGATCCGACGGAAGTTCCCTCATCAGACGCATGACGACCTTGGGCCCCCCGGTCGAGGCACCGATGGCGAGAATCCTGCGGACGCCCTTGAAGGCTGGAGCGGGGGCAACCGGTTGCGGTGCGCGCCGGCGGTAGTGGTGAATGACCTTGACCCGCGCCAAGGCCTTGACCCGGTCGATGAGACTCCCCCCAACCAGGGAGTAGCCATCGGCAAGGACACCAACCGGTTTTTCCATGACATCGAGGGCGCCGAGCCGGATGGCATTGAAGGCACTACGACAGTCCTGCGGATCGACGTTCCCGGAGAGGACCAGAATCGGGGTCGGGCAAGTTGCCATGATCTCCATGACGGCATCAAGGCCGTCCATAACCGGCATGACGATATCCATGATGACAAGATCAGGCCGCAGACGGCAGGTCTCGGCCACCGCTCGGTGCCCATCCGCAACCTCGGCGACAACCTCGATATCAGGGTCTCGCGCCAGCAGGTCACGCAACACTGTCCGTACCAGCTCGGAATCATCAGCAATCAGAACGCGAACCATGCACCCTGTTCCCCTCAGCCGATGAGTGTCTGTACCGTTTCCAGCAGCGTCCCCTGATCGAAGCTCCCCTTGACGATATACGCCTGGGCCCCAACCTCCAGCCCTTTGCGGCGATGCTCGTCGAGGGCCAGAGAAGAGACGATAATCACCGGTATATCGCGTGTCCCTTCCATCTGTCTTAGTTTGGCCGTCAGTTCAAACCCCGTGATTCCCGGCATTTCGACATCGCTGACCACCAGATCATATGCGGCGGCGGCGACCTTGAGTAACGCGTCTTCCCCGGATATGGCAATGGTGACCGTATAGCCCTGGGTTTCGAGAATATTCTTCTCCATGGTGCGGGTGGTGATGGAATCATCGACCACGAGGATGCGGCCTTTTTTCTCCCCCGCCTTGCGCTCGGCAAATTCCTGACGCAACTGGGTGCCGCGTCCGACAAGGCTGGCGCCGAAAAGATCGGGAACCGAAAGGATAAGCGCCGGAGAGCCGTCGCCGAGGATGGTAACGCCGGAAAAATATTCGACACTCTTGAGCTGTTTCCCCATCCCCTTGACCACCAGTTCCTGGACGCCGCGAATGCGGCCGACCAGGCAGGCGACCCGCTGTTCGCGGAAAGTCAGAACCAGCGCCGTGATCTTCCCACCCCCCGTACCAACCCCACCGCAAGTCCCGAGACCGAGAATGTCTCCGAGAGAGACGAGGGGCAGAGTGGCGCCGTGCACCCGCACCACTTCGCGCCCCCCTTCGCTATGGATATCCCCTTCGCTCAGGCGCAGAATCTCCGAAAGATAGTGCAACGGGAGGGCAAAGACCTCCCTCTCGCACTCGATGAGCATACCGGTGATGACCGCCAGCGTCAGAGGAAGCTGCAGTTGCATTTCGCACCCGACCCCCGGGGTGGAATGGATGACGAGATTCCCCTTGACCCGGTCGATATTGGTTTTGACGACGTCCATGCCGACGCCGCGGCCGGAGACGTCGGTGATGAATTCGCGGGTTGAAAAACCGGGACGCAGAATCAGGTAGACCGCCTCCTCGTCGCTCAGGCAGGCGGCCTCCTCGACACTGAGGAGGCTTTTTCGCACCGCCACTTCGCGAATCCGCACCGGGTCGATGCCGCGACCGTCGTCGCTCAGGCGCAAACGGACGAATCCGGCTTCGTAGCGCGCCACCAGATCGATGCGACCGACCGCGGTCTTGCCCGTGCGCTGACGCTCTTCCGGCGTTTCGATGCCGTGATCGACGGAATTACGCAGCATATGCAGCAGCATCGGCTTGAGCGCTTCGAGGAGCAGACGGTCGAGTTCGACATTACCGCCGCTGATGGTCAGGTTGATTTCCTTCCCCTGCTCTCGGGCCAGGTTCCGCACCATCCGGGCGAGATCTTCGGTAATGGTCGAAAATGGCAACATGCGCAATTCCATGGCGCCATGATGCATTTCCTGAGTCAGGTAACTGAGGTTCTGGATATCGGCTTCAAGATCGCTGGCCAGGCGGGAAAATCCGGCCTGCATCTGGCGCAGCTGCTTGACATTTTCCGCCTTGCGCAGACGCCGGACGAAATCTTCCATCTCCGCCATCAACCCACCGAGCTGGCGCCGCCGCTCCTCCAGCATGCGGCGACTGATGAGCATCTCGCCGAGGAGATTGACCAGATCGTCAAGCTTGGCGACACTGGTGCGCACGGTTGTCAGTTCGGCTTTATCCGCCTCGATGGCCAACGCCGCCGGGGCATCCGCCAGCACCCCGGTACGCAGGCCCTCGACGATGTTGTCGATATTGAAGGTGACCTCGCCCCCGGTCTGTGCCTGTCCGACCAAACCTTCGAGGATATCGGTCGCCGCCAGGAGCAGGTCGGTGATCGCCGGCGTCAACGCCCGCGCGCCATTTTCCATCTCCTTGAGGAGATCCTCCATGGCGTGACCGACCTGACCGATCGCCGTCAAATCGAGCATCCGCGCCGAGCCCTTGAGGGTATGGGCACTGCGCAGCAGGACGTGCACCCGCTCGGCCGAGAACCCCTCTTTTTCCAGGGCAAGAAGACCCTGCCGCAACAGTTGCAGGTGCTCCTCGGCCTCCCGGGCGAAGATGTCGATGTACTTGCGCGAACTCACTTAACCCTCTTCCTCGACCAGTTCCTTGAGCCGTTCCGCCAGCCCGGTCAGTTCGGAAATTGCCTGGGTTGTCTCCTGCGCACTCGACGCTACCTGCGCCGCCACATCTCTGACCTCGACGATGGTCGAAGCCATCTCCTCGCTGGCGCTGGTCTGCTGCTGCGTGGAAAACTTGATTTCTCGCGCCGCCGCCGTCGTCTCCTGAATCAGCTGCATGATCTCGCGCAACGAGACCGAGACGCGACCGACCAGATCATTGGCCGCATCGGCCCCCTTGGTCCCCTCTTCGGTGAGCATGATTGTTGCGTTGGTCGCCTTTTGAATCTCTTCGATGAGATGTTTGATCTGCGCCGTCGCTTCGACGGTCCGTTCCGCCAGGCGTTTGACCTCGTTGGCGACCACCGCGAAACGCTTGCCGGCCTCGCCGGCTCCGGCCGCCTCGATGGTTGCGTTCAAGGCCAGCAGGTTGGTCTGATCGGAAATTTCGTCGATAATATCGACGATGCCGCCGACCTTCTGCGAATTTTCTCCGAGCTGCAACATCGCCTCGGCAACCGACTGAATCTTCCCTTTGAGGATACCCATCCCCTCCATGGCATTGTCCACGGCCCGGCTGCCGTTCTTGCCGGCGGCGTTGGCTCGTTCAGCCTGGGTCTCAACCTGAATGGCATTCTGCGCCACCTGTTTTGCCGTCACCGCGATCTCTTCCGAAGTTGTCGTCGCCTGTTGCACCGCCGTCGCCTGCTCGGTCGCCCCAGCGGACTGTTCCGCGGAAATCGCCACGATTTCGTTGGCGCTGGTCGAGAGCTGCTGTATCGCCGCCTTGATGTTGGTCATGAGGCGAGCGCTCTTTTCCACTTCGGTCTTGAGGTTCTTGACGATGACCTGGGTCATGCGGTTGAAGGCGGCCGCCAGCTTGCCGATTTCGTCGTTGCTGCGGATGTCGATACTTTCGTCGAAACCGCCGGCGGCAATGCGCTCCGCCACCCCGGTCAGCTCCTTGAGTGGACGGATGATCCGCGTCACCACCACGGCAATGGTCGCCCCGGCAATGAGGAGAACAACGAGCATCGACAAGACGATACTGTTACGCAGCTCATTGACCGCGACCTCGACTTCCTGCATGGACAGGCCGATGCGGAACCCTCCCCAGTGCTTGCCCTTGACGTAGACCGGAGCAGAAACATCCCACATCGTCTCACCGGTATCCCGGCGGTAAACCTGCTTCAGTATCTTGTTGCCGTCTTTGCCATCGTACTTGGCCGCGGCAATCCCCGTCGGATCGTTAAAGAGACGTTTCGTCCGATTTCCGACCTTGTCTTTCTCGGCATCCCCCGTCAGCGGCTTCGAATAGCGGCTGTTATGTACCGGCAGGTAGCCATTGACGTCGACCAGAACGGCAAAGACCACCATACTGTCCTCATCGACAAAAGCATCCTCGATCTTAAGAATCTCCTGATCGAGAAAGGTGTCGTAGGACGTATGGTATTTCGGAATCGCCGAACGGGCCAAAGGCCCCTCCTTGATTTCGCGGTAGTCGGTATCGAAGACCTCTTCCTGGCTTAGCCGACCGCTGTCGATGGCCTCCTCCAACACCTGCTCCATCGCCTTCGACCCCGTCACCGCCAGTGTCCGGGCCTTGGTCAGCATCGACTCTTCCATGGCACGCGAGCGCTGGTCGACGAGAAAAACCGTGAACCCGGCGAGAATAACCAGCAGGACCAGTATGAGCGAGACGACAATCTTCAGGGCGATGCGATCGGTGACCCAGCGAAACATGGCGCGTCCTTCCTCTCGAACTTCGTGTGGCGGTTGACATGCGGCCGAAGATAGACCAAGACGTTTTCCTACATCGTATAGCCGATGCGAAAACCGCCCCAGTGGCGACCGTTGATATAGACGGGGGCGGAGATATCCCAGATCCTTTCCCCGGTGTCGCGATTATAGACCTGGACCAGCAGCTCCTCTTCATTCCGCGCCGCCGCCAGCCCGACCTTGTCGTCGAACATGCGCTTGGTCCGGTTTCCCTTGAGATCCCGGTCGTAATCGCCGGTCAGGGGCTGGGTATAGCGGCTGTTGTGGGTCGGCAGGTAGCCGTGACGATCGATGAGAACGGCGAAAGCGACCTGAACGTCGTTGAGAAAATCGTCTTGCTTGGCGGTAATATGGGCATCACAGTAGGCGTCGAAGCGGGTAGTGAATTTTTGTGGGTCGGTTCCCGGAATCGGGATGTAGTTTTCATCGAAAAGATCTGCTTCGGTAAGCGCCCCGCTGGTGAGAGCCTGATGCAGAATACGCGACATCAAACGGGCACCGGCCAAGGCCTTGGCTTTCCCTTTGGTTTGCAGTTCATCCTCCATCAGATCTTTGAGGCGCTCGGCCAGACCTGTCAGTTCGGCAATAGCCTGGGTCGTCTCCTGGGCGCCCGAGGCGACTTGTGTTGCCACATCCCGGACCTCGACGATGGTAGAAGCCATTTCTTCGCTGGCGCTGGTCTGCTGTTGCGTCGAAAAGTTGATTTCCTTCGCCGCGGCGTTGGTCTCCTGAATCAGTTGCAGGATTTCCTGCAGGGCTTCGGCCACGCGCGTCACCAGAATGTTGGCGGCATCGACCCCCTTGGTCCCGTTTTCCGTCAGCATGATCGTCGCGTTGGTCGCCTTCTGGATCGCCTCGATAAGAGACTTGATCTGCCCGGTCGCTTCCGCCGTGCGCTGGGAGAGGCGCTTGACTTCGTTGGCAACAACGGCAAAGCGTTTCCCCGCTTCGCCGGCGCCGGCCGCTTCAATCGTCGCGTTGAGGGCGAGAAGATTGGTCTGATCTGAAATTTCATCGATGATATCGACGATACCACCGATTTTCTGGGAATTTTCCCCGAGCTGCAGCATCGCCTCCGCTACCGCCAGCATCTGACTTCTCAGTTCGCCCATCCCCGACAGAGCGTTCGCCACCGCCGTGCCGCCATGGCTCCCCGCCGCGTTGGCGCGTTCCGCCTGGGTCTCGACCTGCACCGCGTTTTGCGCCACCTGCCGCGCCGTGACGGCCATTTCCTCGGCGGTCGTCATCGCTTCCTGCACCGCCGTTGCCTGCTGCGTCGCTCCCGCCGACTGCTGTGCCGAGATGGCCATGATCTCGTTGGCGCTGGTGGAGAGCTGCTGGATGGTCTCCTTGATATTGGCAACCATGCGATTGGTTTTGGCGATTTCCTCCTGCATGCCCTTGAAGACCACTGAAGTCATGGTATTGAAGCTTTCGGCCAGCACCCCGATTTCATCACGGCTCTCCACCGGCACCTGCACATCGAGATCACCCTCGGCGACACTGCGGACCGCGCTGGTCAGACGGTTCAGCGTCCGCAGCGAACGCCGCACCAGATAGACGGCGAGAAGCGTAAAGATGCTGACATTGATGAGGGCAACCGCGATGAGCTTGCGGCTCAGCAGGTCATAGGCTGAGAAAAACTCGCTCCTCTTGGTTCCGACATAAAGGACCCCGATCACCTCCCCCTTGGCGTTCTTGATCGGATCGTAGGCAGTGAAATAGGGGATGTCGAGAATCGTGGTTTCGCCACGATAGGAGCGCCCCTCACGAAAGATGGCGTCATAGGCCTTTCCCGTCAGCCTGGTGCCGACGGCACGACTGCCGTCTTCCTTGAGGACATTGGTACTGACCCGGGTGTCGCCCATGAATATTGTTGCGGTACCGCCAAAGAGCTTCTGGACCAAGTCGGGGAGTTCGAAATTGCCGTTGGCGACATAGCTGCCGACCATGAGCTTGCCATCGATGACAGCAAAAACGTCGCCCTTGCTGCGCAAGAGCTGCCAGAAGGTATTGATCCTCCCCTCCTGGGCCACTGTCGCCTGACGCTCGGCTTCGCTGCGAACCTCGTAGAGGACAAAGAGCGTGGCCGCGACTGCGGCCGTCAGGCTGATTGCCAGAAGAAAGGCAAACTTGCGACTCAAGCTCATAACGCCCTCTTGACCCGCGGCAATTTCGGCAAAGGATGACCCGGCATGACCGTCTACTCCCCCTTCTGGTTGATGGTGAATTCGGTCCGGCCGAGAATGTGTTCGAGGCTGAGCAGGACCAGCAACCCCTGCTCCGTGACGACATGCCCCTCGGCGGCATCGCGCGGAAAACCGGCCAGCCCCTCGGTGATCGGCTCGATCTCGGCGACGGGGATGGAACGAATCCCCTCAACCCCCTCCGTGACCAGCGCCGTCGTAATCGCGGCCGCCTCGACGACAATCAGCTGCGAGCGGGCGGAGAGTGCGGTCGTAGGCAAACCGAGGAGTGGGCGCAGATCGGTGACCGCCTGGATTTGTCCCCGCAGGTTGACGATCCCGCAGATATGTGCCGGCAAGCGGGGGACCTTGACCAGTCGCGGCAAGCGCAGCACTTCCCGGGCAAAACCGGTGGGGATGCCGAAGCGTTCGCTACCGAGGCGAAAGACCACGTAGTCTCTGGTTTCGACGGCACCCGACTCCGCCGACTGCTCGATCCCCTCCCAATAGGCTTCGCGCATTTCCTGCAGAATGGCCCGGGTATCGTAGGAACGGTTTTCCTCTATGGCCATGTTGGCCTCCCTCAAAAAGACCTCTAGAGATGACGGTGCAAGCCGGCGGAACGGGACATATCTTCTCGGCAAACCTCAAGAAAGACGGCTCGGGAGAGGCCTCCGGAATAAGGGATCTGAGTTTCTCCCGGAGTCCTTTCGAGCAGGCGTTTGGTGTTGTTCAATTCCCTGCGGGCATCGTCTATGCGTGCTTGCCGCCAGAATATCTTGCTCAGGTTGTAGTGCGCCATGATCAAGCCCGGCTCCAGAAGGAGGGCTTTGCGATACTCAACCAGGGCCGCATCAAGATCACCCTGATGATCGAAGATCAGTCCTCGCAAAAAATAGGCGCCGGCACAAAGATCATCCGCATGCAATGCCCGTTCACAACAGGCAAGGGCGGCCGGATAATCCTCCTGGTTGGCATGGATAAAGCCTTGGCCGAGAAGAGCAGCAGCGTGTTGCGGATTAATTTCGAGGAGCATAGCATATTTTTGAGACGCTGTTTTATAATTTTCTTGAGCAAAAGCCAATTCCCCTTCGCGCAGCAGAACGTCCGGGTCTGCCGGCACATCCCGTCCGGCTGCCGCCGATGGGGGGGCTACGGCACCCTGCTCGGCCACGGGCGCTTCTGCTTTCGTCACAAAGGGCAACTCAGGCCGCTCGCGGATGCTCGCGCCGCCGGTCGCGGCGACTTCCTTGCGGCGATAATAGAATCCCCCCTTGTGCTGCAGACGGACAAACTGCTCCGAAATGTTGGACATGGTTTCGGCATGTCCCATGAAAAAATAGCCGTGCGGCCGCAGACAGCGACTGAAACGCTCGACCAGGGTTCGCGTCGTCGCCAGACGGAAATAAATCATGACATTGCGACAGAAGATGAGGTCGTGATCGTTCGTTCCGTTCTCAATGGCGGGAAAGAGGCCGGTCTGCAGGTTCAGATAAGCAAAGTGCACCATGCCGCGCACCCGGGAGTCGAGCATGAACCCTCCGGCGGTCTGGCGGAAATAACGCGCGATATAGTTGGGAGGGGTCAAGCGCAGGGCACGGCCGCTGTAATGTCCTTCTCGTGCCCGGGAAAGCGCCCGCTTGTTGATGTCGGTCGCCAGGATGACAATGTCCCAGCCGGCGATTTCCGGGAAATGTTCCAGAAGCAACATGGCCAGAGAGTACGGTTCCTCCCCCGTGGAACAGCCGGCTGACCAGAAGCGCAGGCGCTTCGACTTGCGGTTACGCTCGATCAGTTCGGGGATGACCCGTTCTATAAGCGCCTCATAATGGGCGTAGTAGCGGAAGAAATAGGTTTCGCCGATGGTCAGGAGCCCGAGAAGCTTCTTGAGTTCCTGGCGACTCTCCTGATAGGTCGTGAGATAGGTATAGTAGGTGCGATGGTCGACGATGCCGAGGGCGCGCATGCGGTGCGTCAAGCCGCGCTCAAGGATTTTGAGGTTGCGGACGTCGAAATGAAGTCCGCTCTGATGGTGGAGAAAGTCCTGGAATGTCGCCAGCTCGGTCCCGTCCAACACGGCGAAGGGGGACAACTCATGACCCAGGGCGCGGCTTGTCAGGAGCCGCACATCCTCCAGGAGGCGACGGGAATTAAGGGGTTTGACAAGAAAATCGAAAACCTCGAGCAGTTCGTACTCGAGCTCGGCCTGACCGGAGGTCACAATGATGGGGATCTTACGGGTTTGTCGCTGATTTTCCAGGCGTCGCACCAGATCGAGACCGCGACGGTCGGGGAGGGAAACGTCGATGATGATGAGATCCGGCGCCAGATCTCGCACCACTTGCGCCATTTTATCCGACAGGGGCAGGCACTGAACCCGGCAGCCACTTTCTCGCAGAACCTGCGGGACCAATTCGCAGAGTTCCCGGTCCTCGTCAATGACGAGGGCCAGAAAATTTTCCCTGTTTATACTGGGATCGCTTTGCACCTTGGGACCCTTTCACATGCGGTCGGAAGAAGGACTGAGGTGCGCAGACCAGGGTTCAGTCAACTATCTTTCTGTCAGGCCGGAGACTGTCCTCCCTTGCCCCAGGAATCACGCAGGGTGACGGTTCGGTTGAAAACCGGAGCGCCCGGGTGCGAATCGTGGCGATCCGCGCAAAAATAACCCAGACGCTCGAACTGGAAGCGATCCTCGGGAGCGGCCCCCGCCAGCCCCGGCTCCAGGACGGCCGCGATCACCTCGACCGAGCGGGTATTCAGGGCTGCCTTCCAGTCGTCGCCCGTCGAACTTGCGGTTGTCAGCAGGCGATCATACAGTCGCACCTCGGCGGTCACGCCATGTCGGGCCGAGACCCAATGGATGGTCCCCTTGACCTTGCGGCCGTCGGTGGCACTGCCTCCGCGGGTTGCCGGATCATAGTTGCAGCGCAGTTCGACAATCTCGCCACCGGCATCCCTGACAATTTCTTCACAACGGATGAAATAAGCACAGCGCAGCCGCACCTCGCGGCCGGGAGCGAGCCGGAAAAAACCCTTGGCCGGAAACTCTTCGAAATCGTCACGCTCGATATAGATTTCCCGGCCAAAGGGAACCTTGCGCGACCCCATCTCCGGATGCCCGGGGTGATTGGGCACCTCCAACTCCTCGACCTGTTCCGGCGGATAGTTGTCGATCACCACCTTCAACGGCTTGAGAACAGCGAGAGCCCTGGGGGCCTTCTCGTTAAGGTCTTCGCGGACGCAATCCTCAAGCACACTGAGATCGATCCAGCTATCACTCCGCCCGACGCCGATGCGCTCACAAAAAAGGCGGATCGCGGCCGGGGTGTAGCCGCGCCGGCGCAGGCCGTCGAGGGTCGGCATCCGCGGATCATCCCAGCCGCCAACGTCCCCATCCTTGACCAGTTGCAGCAGTTTGCGCTTGCTCATGACGGTATAGCCGAGATTCAGGCGCGCGAATTCGTATTGGCGGGGGTGTCCCGGGACCGGCAAGTTCTCCAGAAGCCAGTTGTACAGTGGCCGATGATCCTCGAATTCCAGGGTACAGATGGAGTGAGTGATCCCCTCGATCGCGTCTGACTGTCCATGGGCAAAATCGTACATCGGATAAATACACCAACGCGCGCCGACGTGGGGGTGCGGTGCATGAAGAATGCGATAGAGGACCGGGTCCCGCAGATTGAGATTGGGGGAAGACATGTCGATTTTCGCCCGCAGGACCTTGCTCCCGTCGGGGAACTCCCCCCCGCGCATGCGCCGGAAGAGGGCCAGATTGTCCTCAACACTGCGCTCGCGCCAGGGACTCGCCTTCCCCGGTTCTGTCAGGGAACCGCGGTAGCCACGAATTTCCTCGGCGCTCAGGTCGTCTACGTAGGCCTTGCCCGCCACAATCAGGACTTCGGCCCAGGTGTAAAGCTGCTCAAAATAATCGGAGGCGTAGTAAAGATTTTCACCCCAGTCAAAACCGAGCCAGCGGACACTCGCTTTGATCGACTCGATGTATTCCATCTCCTCCTTGACCGGATTGGTATCATCAAAACGGAGGTGGCAGGTACCGCCAAACTCCTGGGCCAAGCCAAAGTTGAGACAGATCGATTTGGCATGTCCGATGTGAAGGTAGCCGTTCGGTTCCGGCGGGAAGCGGGTCACGACCTTTTGGCACCTGCCGCTCTGCAGATCCCCGGCAACCATGGAGCGCAGAAAATTGGATGTTGTCGGGTTCTCACTCATGATCGATTTCAAAACTCCGGAAAATGGGTGTTTGCTTTCCGTTGCAGCAAAAGACTCTTCCACCTAATGTTTCTGCCTGTTTTTTTCAGCCGGATTTCCCGTGCCGCGCCAGCAAGACCACGGCATGACTCGATATCCCCTCGCAACGGCCTTCAAAGCCGAGAGTTTCTGTCGTCGTCGCCTTGACGTTGATACGGGCGGATTCCGTAGCACACTGTTGGGCGATATTCTCGCGCATCGCTTCGATAAAGGGCGAAAGTCGCGGCTTCTGGGCAATGATGGTCGCATCGATGTTCGTCACGGCGTAACCTCGCGTGCGGACCAGAGTCATCACCTCCCGCAGAAGTTTGAGACTGGAGATCCCCCGATAGGCCGGGTGGGTGTCGGGAAAGTGTCGACCGATATCGCCGGCACCCAGGGCGCCCAAAAGGGCATCGCAGATGGCGTGGACCAGAACATCGGCATCCGAATGTCCCAGCAGCCCAAGCTCGTGGGGAATAGTAACCCCGCCGAGGACCAGCTCCCGCCCGGCAACGAGTCGATGAGCGTCAAATCCGTGGCCGATTCGCATCATCCCTGGATTGCCCCTGAGTCAACAATAAAGGCCCGAGCCAGAACCATGTCTTCGGGCGTCGTGATCTTGATATTACGATAATTGCCTTCGAGGACAACCACGGGAAGACCCATGCGCTCCAGCAGCGATGCGTCATCGGTCCCCCGAAATCCCGCAAGAAGGGCGGCTTCATGGGCCTTGCGCAGTGGGCCCAGCAAAAACCCCTGGGGGGTTTGCGCCTGCCACAGCGACTTGCGGTCTGGCGTCGAAACGATTTTCCCTTCTTCAACCTGTTTTATCGTATCTTTCACCGGTACCGCCACGATACACGCACCCTCTTTACGAACCCGGGCGACAAGTTCGGGCAGGAGACTGCCACAAAAAAAAGGCCGTACGCCATCGTGGACCAGAACCACGGTCGCATCATCCCCCGGGCAAGCCAACAGCCCCAATCGTACCGAATCCTGTCGTTCGTCGCCGCCGGCCACAACAGCGACAACCTTGGTGAAACCGAAACGCTCGACAATCTCGGTGCAACACGCGTCTACCTCACTCGCGGCAGTGACCAGAACAATATGATCGATGAGGTGATGCCGCTCAAAGAGGTCAATGGTGTGGGCCAGCACCGGTCTCCCATCGAGCAGGAGATTCTGCTTGTTGACCGTACTCCGCATGCGTCTGCCAAAACCGGCGGCAGGGATGATGACACTTACACTCATAGTTTAGGACTCGGGAGTTGAAGCATCGGCAGAAACGCAAAACCGGCGCCACAACTGCTATTGGCGCCGGTTTTTAACAACTTGCGCACGGGACGATCCATCCCGGCGGGAACAATCCTGGTCGATCAGTTGAGAAATATCTTTTCCAGTCGCTCGTAGACCAGAACTTCCTCGGCCCCTTCGGCCAGGGCGATTTCCTTGACCAGCAGCTTTCGCGCCAGCTCGAGAACCTTTTTCTCGCCGTAGGAAAGCTCTTTCCCCTCGCGAATCTGGTAAAGCTCGCGCAGCACCTCGGCGACCCCATGGAGGTCACCGGACTTGATTTTCTCGTTATACTCGCGCTGGCGTCGGCTCCAGGAGACCATGGGCTGCCGGAATTTAGGGGTCTCCTCGAGCAGTTCGAAAATCGCCGGGATGTGTTCCGGCTCGATCGGGCTGCGCAGTCCGACTTGGCGGGCATTACCCACAGGGACCAGGATGGTCATGTCGCTGTCGACGATTTTCAGCACGTAAAAGTCATGGCGCTGTCCGGAAAATTCCTTGACCTCGATGGACTCGATCACCCCGATTCCCTGCGTCGGGTAAACTGCCAAATCGCCAACTTTGTACATATACGTTTTTGCCTCCGTTTTCAACGCCAAATTACAATGTACTGCATATTGCCAGACAAGGTCAAGCCTCATGGCCCACCCCCCCTTTCTGTTTCCAATTTGCCTGCCCCGGAGGCTGTGCTATAGTTACCGGCACAAACGACGGAAAGGCCCGACATGCCCATGAAGAAGTCCTTATTGCTCTATTTCCTGCTGTTGACTGGTTGCGCCATGTTCAATTCCTGGCGCTCCATCCCTCCACCGGGGGGGTGCGACCAATGCCATCAAGTCCCGATTGCCACCAACTGGCAATTTGTTTATCAGCCTGCGACGTTGCCCGACGAACAGGGGCGTCTTGGCCTGCAAATACCCGAGGCACAGTTGCCACCCCCCGAATCGATACTGCAGGAACAAAAACTCACCGAGGAACGCTGCTTCCGCTGTCACAGCGGACCGGACGCGTCACATGCCGAATTCAAGGGCCGCTACCACCATTGACGTTCTTCTCTTGCCCAAACGCTCGACCCAAGCCTCCCCCCATCCTCTCGCGGTCAAACCGTTGAACATGGCCTCTCCGGCAAGGAGCCTTCCTGATGTTTCGCCGCACCAAAATTGTTGCCACACTCGGGCCTGCGAGTTCCAGTAGGGAACAGCTGAATGCCCTCATGGATGGGGGGGCTGACGTTTTCCGGCTGAATTTTTCCCACGGCGAGCAGCAGGACAAGTCTGAGCTCATTCACCGGATTCGCGACATTTCGACCCAACGGCGTCAGGCGGTGGCGATTCTCGGCGATCTGCAGGGACCAAAAATCCGCACCGGTCTGATGCAGAGCGGCGGCGTCGAATTGCGGGCGGGGGCCGAAGTCACTATCACGACCCGTGACGTGCGCGGCATGGAGACGCTGATTCCAACAACCTACACTCAGCTTCCCGGCGACGTCCGTCGTGGCGACCATATCCTCCTCGATGACGGTCTGCTGGAGTTGGAGGTTGTCGCCATAGACGACGATGATGTCCGCTGCCGGGTCATCGTCGGCGGCCGCCTCAAGGATCGCAAGGGGATCAATCTGCCGGGGGTCGCCGTCTCCGTCCCGGCATTGACCGAAAAGGATCGCCTTGACCTCGCGTTCTGCATCCGTGAAGGGGTCGACTGGGTGGCCCTTTCCTTCGTCCGCTCGGCGGCCGACATCATCGAACTCAAAGATCTGATCGTTCAGCTCAAGTCCGACATCCGGGTCATTGCCAAAATCGAGAAGCCCCAGGCAGTCGCCGACTTTGATGCCATTCTTGAGGCCACCGACGGGGTTATGGTCGCTCGCGGCGACCTCGGTGTCGAGATGCGCCCGGAAAAAGTCCCCCTGATTCAGAAGATGATCATCCGCAAATGCAACGAAGCCGGCAAACCGGTCATTACCGCGACCCAGATGCTGGAGAGCATGATTGAACACCCGCGGCCGACGCGCGCGGAAGTCTCGGATGTGGCCAATGCCATCCTCGACGGCACCGACGCCGTCATGCTTTCGGCCGAAACGGCTTCAGGGAAGTATCCGGTCGAAGCGGTGAAGCTCATGGCGCGGGTCGCCCTCGACGTCGAAAGCGATCCGGACCTGAAGGAGAAGGTCTTTCGCACCATTCCCGAAGCACGCGGCTATCGGCGCTTGCCCGAGGCCATCAGTCAGGCGGCCTGCCGGGTTGCCGAGAACGTCGATGCCAAGGCGATCCTTGCCTTCACCCAGACCGGCACCTCGGCGGCCCTCGTCTGCAAGTACCGGCCGCCCATGCCGATCTTTGCCGTGACCCCGTCCCAGGCCGTACGCCGCCGCCTCGTCCTCTACGCCGGCGTCCGTTCGCTTCGCGTCGACATTGAAGGGGATACCGAAGCCCAGATCCGCTCGGTCGAAGCCGCGGTGCTCGAGGCCGGTGTGCTGCAACGCGGCGACATCGTCGTCATCACCATGGGCAGCCCCGTCTCCGCCCCCGGCACGACCAATCTGATGAAGGTCCATCGCCTCGGCACCGGCGATTTCTACGAAGTCCATTAAAGCCGCCCCTCTCCGTATCTAAAGAGCAAAACGCGGCGACGCCTGACAGGCGCCGCCGCGCCGTTCACCCCGCAGCAGGAAGGTTGCCGTCATGCCGAAAAAAGCCGTCGTCCTCTACAGCGGAGGACTCGATTCGACCACCTGTATGGCCATCGCCAGGGAAGAAGGTTTCGCACCGTATGCCATAAGTTTCTCCTATGGCCAGCGCCACAGCGTCGAGATCGAGAAAGCCCGGTTGCACGCGCCCCGACTCGGCGCCATCGAGCATCTCGTCGTCGACTTCGACTACCGCCTGATCGGCGGCAGTGCCCTGACCGCCGACATTGCTGTTCCCAAAGCAGGCGTGGGGACCGACATCCCCGTTACCTACGTCCCGGCGCGCAATACCGTTTTCCTCTCCTTCGCCCTCGGTTGGGCCGAGGTCCTCGGCGCCTTCGATATTTTCATCGGCGTCAATGCCCTCGACTATTCCGGCTATCCGGATTGCCGTCCCGAATATATCGCCGCCTTCGAGACCATGGCCAACCTCGCCACTCGTGCGTCGACCGAAGGCCGCGGCTCATTTCATATCCGCACCCCGCTCATCAATCTGACCAAGGCCGAAATCATCCATCAAGGCATGGACCTCGGCGTTGACTACGGTCTGACCCATTCCTGTTACGATCCGGGGGCGGACGGACTTGCTTGTGGCGTCTGCGACTCCTGCCGGCTGCGCCTCAAGGGCTTCGCCGAGGCCGGGGTCAGCGATCCGATCCCTTATGCCGTCACCGGGGGGACCCCATGAAACAGATGCCGGATCTGCAGAAGAGCCTTGATGGCCGCAACATCGCTATCGACAAAGTCGGAGTCAAGGATATCCGTTATCCCATCGTCGTCCTCGACAAACAGCGCAGCCAACAGCACACCGTTGCCCGCGTCAACATGTATGTGGACCTGCCCCACCACTTCAAGGGGACCCACATGAGCCGCTTCATCGAAATCCTCAATCACTACCACGGCGAGATCAGCATCGACCGTATGGATGCCATCCTGCAAGCGATGAAGGATCGCCTCGAAGCGAGCCGCGCCCACCTCGAGTTCGATTTCCCCTATTTCATTGAAAAGCGCGCCCCGGTTTCCGGAGCGCGCAGCCTGATGGAGTACCAGTGTCAGATGGTTGGTACCCTCGGCTCCGAGCGTGATTTCATCCTCGGCGTCACCGTGCCGGCCACTTCCCTCTGTCCCTGTTCGCGGGAGATCAGCGAACGAGGAGCCCACAATCAGCGCAGCCTGATTTCAGTGCAGATTCGTTATCAGGGGCATGTCTGGATCGAGGATCTGGTCACCTGGATTGAAGAGTGTGCCAGTTCACCGGTCTATGCCCTCCTCAAACGGGAAGACGAAAAGGCCGTAACCGAAAACGCCTACGATAACCCCATGTTTGTCGAGGACATGGTGCGCGCCGTGACGGAAAAACTCGCAGCCGTCCCCGAAATCACCTGGTTCCGGGTCGAATGCGAAAATTTCGAGTCGATTCACAACCATTCGGCCTATGCTCTGGTGGAATCGCCGCGTTAATGCCACACCCCACCCTCCAGTCAAAGCGTCCCCCCTCCTTCCCCGGCAATCACCCCTGGGCCCTCGGCGTTTTCGCCAAGGAGCCGTGTCCCGGACTGGTCAAGACCAGACTGACACCACCCCTCTCTCCTGAAGCGGCAGCGTACGTTTATGAGTGCAGCCTTGGCGAAACCGTTTCCAATATGGCGGCAGCACCGTGGGACTGCGTCCTCTTTTACTCCGGCGCTGAAAGTTACTTTCGCCAGAATTTTCCGGGCCTCCCTTGCGCTCCTCAGTCTCCCGGCGACCTCGGTACCCGCCTCGACCACGCCCTCGCGACCCTCCTCGCGGCAGGCTATCAGGCCGCCGCCCTCATCGGCAGTGACAGCCCCGACCTTCCCCGGGAAATGATCACCAACGCCTTTCTGTCCCTCTCGGCAGCGTCTGCCGTCACCATACCGGCCCGGGACGGCGGCTATGTCCTTATCGGCGAGGGACAACACTACCCCGTTCTCTTCCGTGACATCCCCTGGAGCAGCAGCAACGTCATGGCCGTCACACGAAATCGAGCGGAGCAGTCCGGCGTCGTCTTGCATGAAATCGGGCTCTGGGAGGATTTCGATGACGCAATGTCGCTTAAGCGACTACTGGCTCGCTCCCCACACTCCGCCACGGCACGCCTGGTTCTGCGCGATTATGTCCATCTGCTGGATCGTGAAACTACATTGCCCGATCGAGCAATAAGCGTTGCGGGAGAAGATCGGCCAACCGACTGAACAGGGTCTCCCCCGCGATATCATCCTCGACCAGATGCACCCACCCCCCGATATGAAGCAGGTGCTGCTCCGGGCTTGTCCCGAGGTAGCGGCGGATCGCCGTCGCCATGAACAGATCGCGGGGGCCAATCCCTTCGGCCCCGCGCTTTCCTGCCAGGAAAGCGTGCCGCAGACTTGCGGCCGTCTCTGCGCCAAGCAGTGCCCGCGCCACCTCATAGCCTTCCCCTGGCTCACCTGACGATTCGACGGGGAGGGCGGTCAGCGTTTTCAGATTTCGCAGGGTAATCAGCTCGCGTTCGATCTGTGCCACTTTACGCATGGCGACATCGGATCGGTCGATGAGCAGCAAGGGGACATTATGGCACCGGGCATAGGTCGAAGCGGCTCGATATTCAAAGGGATAGCCAAGGAGCTGGCGAATTTGGGCAACCGCCGGGTGCTCCTCAAGTTGAGCGACTGAAATGCCGCGGTCTGCGGCAATACTTTCGAGGATGCGCTCAAGTTTGCGCAAGTGCATCTTGCCCCGGTCGCGACGAAAGCGCAGGGATTCTTCACTCAGTTCGAGCGTGATAACTCTTGGAGATAACTGCGCCAGCAGACAGTCTAGGCGCTTCTCGCCCTGACTGTCCCGATGAACCGTCCCCACCAGAGTCAGCAATGCATGTCCTTTCTCCGCAGGAGGTCGGTTTTCATAAGTAGAGCCAAAGGTAGCTGCTCCCCGACACGGGAGCCCATTCTAACATCTGCAGGTCGAGTTGCCAGTCCCTTGCGACCGTCGCCGGGAATCGCCTTGACAACCCTTCCCGCGGTTTGCCAGAATGGCGCGGCGTTCTCAATTGCCCTACCCACCCACGGAACACTCCCGACCTCACCATAATTTCGCTTTCTACGCGCTTGCGAGGGATTCATGGCCAAGATCGATGCCCTGTTCAAACTGCTCAAACAGCAGGGCGCCAGCGACCTGCATATATCCACCGGCGCCCCCCCCATCTTTCGCTTGCACGGCGAGATGGAGAAGTTGCATTACCCCCCCCTGACGGATGAACAGTCCCGCTCCCTGATCTATGAAATCCTGACGCCGGAGCAACGGCAGATTTTTGAGGAGCGTGGCGATCTCGACCTGGCCTATCCTCTCGCCGACGTCGCCCGCTTTCGCGGGAACATCCTCGAAACTCACCGCGGCATCGCCGCCGTCTTTCGCATCATCCCGAGCAAGATCCTCAGTGCTGACGATCTTAAACTCCCTGAAGGTGTACGCAAGCTGACCCGCCTGAAAAAAGGCCTCGTTCTTGTCACCGGCCCCACCGGCAGTGGCAAGTCGACAACACTGGCGGCCATGATCGACCTGATCAACTGCACGCGCAAGGAACATATCCTGACCCTGGAGGATCCTCTCGAGTTCGTCCATGAAAACAAGATGTCCCTGCTCAATCAGCGCCAGATCGGCACCCACTCGCAATCCTTCGCCAACGCCTTGCGTGCCGCCCTGCGCGAGGATCCGGACGTCATCCTCGTCGGTGAAATGCGCGACCTCGAAACGATCTCCATGGCCTTGACCGCCGCAGAGACCGGACACCTCGTCTTTGGCACGCTGCATACCAATTCCGCCGCCAAGACCATCGATCGCATCATCGACGCCTTTCCCAAGGATGCTCAGGAGCAGGTTCGCACCATGCTCGGGGAGAGTCTTAAAGGGGTCATCTGTCAGCAACTGCTCAAAACCGCCGATGGCAAAGGCCGTGCCGCCGCCCTGGAAATCCTCATCGGCAACTCGGCCATCAGTAACCTTATCCGGGAAGGAAAAACCTTCCAGATTCCTTCTATTATGCAGACCGCCAAAGGCGAAGGGATGCAGCTCATGGACCAGCACATCCTCGATCTGCTAAAAGCCAAAAAAATCACCGGCGAAGAAGCCCTGCGCTGCTCCCTCGACAAACGCGCTTTCGAAGCCCTCCTGCCGAAAAATGCTCCCTGAAAGACGTACCTGCACGAACAGCTGCTGTTGCCTGCATCCGCCTGCCAGTGCTACAGTGGCCAAATAGCTACATTAATCCCCAGACGGTATCCCTTGTGAAAGACACCTACGGCCGCACCATCAATTATTTGCGCCTCTCGGTCACCGACCGCTGCAACTTGCGTTGTGGCTATTGCATGCCGGAAGAGGGGGTCGCGGCGCTGCGTCACGAGGAAGTCCTCACCTACGAAGAACTTCTTGCTGTCGCCACCGCCGCCGTCAGCCTCGGCGTTTCGAAGATTCGCGTCACCGGAGGTGAGCCGCTGGTACGCCGCGGTATTGTCGATTTTATTGCGCGTCTTGCCGCCTTGCCGGGGTCTCCCGAAATCGTCCTGACCACCAACGGTCTCCTCCTCGCCGAACAAGCTCCGGCACTGAAAGCCGCCGGACTGGCGCGCGTCAATGTCAGCCTCGATACCCTCCGCTCCGAGCGCTTTCTGGCTATCACTCGCCGCGAAGGTCTGGAGCAGGTTCTTGCCGGCATTGAAGCGGCCGAAAAAGCCGGTTTAGTGCCCCTCAAAATCAATGTGGTCCCCCTTCTCGGGGTCAATAGTGACGAGATTGCCGACTTTGCCCGGCTCACCCTGGCGCACCCCTGGGAGATTCGTTTCATCGAATACATGCCGGTCAGCAGCGGTCTTGCCTACTCCCCGGAGCGACGCATGCCGGCGCCCGCGATCTACGCTGAACTGGGCCGGGTCGGCCCGCTCGTGCCCCTGAATCGAGACCACGATAACGGACCGGCACAGCTCTTCCGCTATCCTGACAGCCATGGGCGCATCGGTCTAATCCCTGCCGTATCGAGCCATTTCTGCGACGAATGTAATCGCCTGCGCGTCACCGCTGACGGCCGCGTCCGGCCCTGCCTCCTTTCCGATCAGGAAATCGACCTCCGCCAGCATCTGCGTTCCGGGGCCTCGGTTGAAACGGTTGCCACCATCCTGGCCGAAGCCATTCTCGGCAAACCCGCGGGACATCGCATCGGCGCTGACGATTTTGTTCCCGGCCGGCGGCGCATGCACGGCATCGGCGGCTGACTTCCCCTACGCCCCCCCTAAGGTCCTGCCATATCGTCGCTTTTTTGTTTGACATATCACATGGAATAATTTCTTATTCGTAAGGTATTTTTATTTGGGTCCGAGGGGTTTTACGTCTGGGAGAAGGGCCAAGGGATGACGTCGCAGGTCCGTAAAATGCAGTTTGAACCACCCCCTTGTCGCTACGGTATGGGGCGAACGTTCGATGAAGTACTTCCTTCTGTTGCGGAACGGCTAAATGTCCTCCTGGGAAGTCATGGATTCCAGGTCGCCTTTCGTCTCGACTACGAGGAAAAATTCAACGCGGCGGGTGCGGGTTCGTTTTCCCCCTACCAAATCTGGGGCGTCTGCCATCTCAAGAGCATGTACCGTGCCCTGGCAGCGGAACCCACCGCCGGCCTCCTTTTCCCCTACCATATCATTCTTTTCCGCAATGCCACGGGCGGGACTATTGTCATGGTCAAGGACCCTACGCGTATCATGGATCTCTTGCGCCACCCGGTTGCCATTGAAGTCGCCATTGAGATCGGGAATATGCTCGAACACCTTCTTGATGAACTCTGACCTGGCCGAACCGACAAAAAAAGCGGGACGCCATTTATGGCCGTCCCGCTTTTTTTGTTGGTGAAAAAGTGTCTTATCCGGTCGTCAACTTCCCCTCTCCCTCCGGCAGAGCTGCGACCAGCAACTCCAGCAGGTGCACAACCCGAGCCGGCCCCTGAGCATGATTGACGCCGTCCTGGAGCTGCATAATGCAGCCCGGGCAATCGGTGGCAACGAGTTCGGCACCACTGGCGGCAATATAGCCGGCCTTCTTGGCCCCGATCTTTTTGCTGGTGTCATAGTGGTAGACCGAGTAGGTGCCGCCGAGACCGCAGCAGATCCCGGCATTCTGCATTTCGACGAAGTCGATCTGGGGCAGGTTCTTGAGAATCAGGCGCGGCTCCTTGGTAATGCCGCGGGTGCGCAGATGACAGGGGTCGTGCCAGGTGACGCGGGTGCGCTTCTCCGCTTTCGGCAGGGCCGCCAGTTTTTCGGCAAGCCCAAGTTCGATCAGAAGAACAAAGATGTCCTTGACCTGGGTGCTTAGGGGGGCAAACTCAGCGCCCATCTCTGGGTAAATCTTGCCAAGCCCGCCATAGCAGGAGGCACAAGCGGTGACAATGTAGTCGTAACGATAGCGGGAAAAGACCGCTAGATTCTGCTCCGCCAGCCCCTCCACCGTTGCCGCCGCCCCGGCACTCACCGCCGGCAGACCACAGCAAGCCTGATCCTTGGGAATGATGATGGTGGCGCCAAGAAACTGCAGAGCCTTGAGGAACGCTTCGCCAACCGCCGGGTACATGTAGTTGATGCCACAACCGGTGAAGAAAAGGACGGTCGGTTTGCCCGGCGCTCCCTCGATCCGCTCCGGCACCCGCTCGCGAAAGGGCTTGGCGGTCAGCGGCGGCAGAGTGCGCCCAGCTTCCAGATAAGGGGCGGGGAAGCGCAGGCGCAGGCCGCTGTTCTCCGGCAATTTCTCGAAGAAGAGGGGGGAGAGTGCCCCGCCGCTCTTGGCCAAAAAATTCATCAGCTTCGGCCGCCCCAGCACCGCCGCCACCCCTTTGCCGAAGCTGGAGAGGCCGCGCTCCTCGGCAATGCGCCGGCGCGCCGCGGCGACGATCTCATCGGTCGGCACCTTGTTCGGGCATTGGGCTTCACAGCTGCCACAGAGGAGGCACTGGGAGAGGTCCTCCAGCACCTTGCCCTCAAGGTCGAGCTTCCCCTCGATGAGTGACTGGCACATCGCCACCTTGCCCCGCGCCACCCGTCCTTCACGCCGCTCGGCACCGAAGACCGGACAATGGGCCCGGCAGGCGCCGCACTTGACGCACTGGTCGATCTGTTCGCGATATTCTTCGAGTTCTTTGAGTTTGGCCATGGTCAGTTATCCAGAAAAATCTTCCCCGGGTTGAGGATGTTGTTGGGATCAAGGGCCTTCTTCACCGCCTTCATGTAGGCGGCGGTCTGCGGGGTGATCTCCAGGGGGATGTAGGGGGCCTTGGCGAGGCCGACGCCATGCTCACCACTCATGGTGCCGCCGAGGGCGAGGGCTTCCTTGAAGACCTCTTCGATGGCATGCTCGGCCTTCTCGGCCTCGCCGGGGATCTTCTTGTCGATCATGATGTTGACGTGAATGTTGCCGTCGCCGGCATGGCCGAAGTTGACGATGGCGAGGCCGTACTTTTCGCTGATGGCGTCGATGCGACGGATCATTACCGGCACCTTGCTGCGCGGCACGCAGATATCCTCGTTGAACTTGTCGGGATTGACCTTGCGCAGGGAGGCCGAGACCGAGCGGCGGATCTGCCACAGCGCCTCGCTTTCCGCCGGCGTTGTGGCGATGCGGGTCTCGACCACGCCGAGGGGGCGGATGATCTCGGCGATCCGGTTGGCCTGCTTGTCGAGAAACTCACGGTCGCCATCGACCTCGATGATCAGGACCGCCCGCGCCGCGTCCGGGACTTGCAGCCCGGTCGCCTGTTTGACGCAGTCGAGGGTGCGGCCGTCCATGAATTCGAGGGTGGTGGGGATGATCTTGTGCTTGATAATGCTGGAGACCGCCTGAGCCGCACCATCGATGGAGTCGAAGAGCACCAGCATGGTCTTCTTCGCTTCCGGCAGGGGGAGGAGCTTGATGACGATCTTGGTGATGATACCGAGGGTCCCCTCCGAGCCACAGAGGAGCTTGGTCAGGTCGTAGCCGACCACCCCCTTCATGGTCGGACCGCCGGTGACGATGATGTCCCCCGTCGGGGTGACGACCTCGAGGCCGAGGATGTAATCCTTGGTCACCCCGTATTTGACACAGCGCGGACCGCCGGCACATTCGGCGACGTTGCCGCCAAGGGAAGAGAACTTGAGCGAGGCCGGGTCGGGGGGATAGAAGAGCCCGACTGCCTCGACCGCGATCTGGAACTGCTCGGTGACCACCCCCGGTTCAACCGTGGCGATGAGGTTCTCCTGGTCGATTTCGAGAATCTTGTCCATGCGCTCGGTGGTCAGGACGATCCCCCCCTTGGTCGGCAGGGCGCCACCGCTGAAGCCGCTGCCGGCGCCGCGCGGGAAGACCGGGATCAACTCGCGGTTGGCCAGTTGCATGATGGCGGCAATCTGCTTGGCGGCGGCAGGATGCACGACGACCTCGGGGAGGAACGACTGCTGGGTGGCGTCGTAGGAGTAGCAGAGGAGGTCGGAGGGTTCGGTGGTGAGGTTTGCGCTGCCGACGATGCCGGTCAGTTCCTTGAGAATGCGCGGTGCAAGCATGTGCTGGTCATCTCCCGTCAATCGAAAGGATGATCGCCGCGAGTAGCGGACAAAGTTCGTTATATTAGCACGAGGAGCGCGATCGTTGGAAGAGCAAGGGTCCCCTTTCTTCGCGTTGACATGCACCGGCGGGCAACATACACTGCCGGCCATGAAACAAAAAACTTTTTTTACCTGCCAGCAGTGCGGCTTTCAATCCCCCAAATGGCTCGGCAAGTGCTCCGACTGCGGCACCTGGAACAGTTT
>MGTO01000063.1:23987-24408 GCA_001799485.1 Desulfuromonadales bacterium GWC2_61_20
CGCGACCTTCGGCCACCCTCGCCCGCCCCCAGCGCCTGGAAGAGGTGGTGGCGAGCGAGGCCGACCGCATTCGCTGCGGCATCGCCGAGCTCGACCGCGTCCTCGGCGGCGGGGTCGTCCCCGGCACCTTCATCCTCATCGGCGGTGATCCCGGGATCGGCAAATCGACCCTGCTGCTGCAGGCGGTCAACCGTCTCGCCGAGAGCGGTCCAGTCCTCTACGTCACCGCCGAGGAATCGACCTGGCAGGTCAAACTGCGCGGCGAGCGCCTCGGAGTCAAGGCCAAAGACCTTTATCTCCTCGCCGAGACCGGATTGGAAGCGATCCTCGACCGGGTGCGAGAACTCAAGCCGGCCTTCCTCGTGGTCGACTCGATCCAGACCATCTACACCGCCGCCCTCGAATCGGCCCCCGGCTCGGT
>MGTO01000064.1:0-1176 GCA_001799485.1 Desulfuromonadales bacterium GWC2_61_20
CGAAGTCAAAGGGGGTGTTGCCGCCGTGGCTCCGGCCGGGGGCGACAAGGACGACCGCCGCCGCGCCCATGCCGAGCGCAAGGGGGACCAGCGCGCCGAACAGAAGCGGCAGAAGGAGCTGGCCGAGGTCGAGACGGCGATCGAGGTGGAGGAAGGGGAGCTGGCCGCCGTCGAGCAGCTCATGGCCGATCCCGAACTCTATCGCGATGCCGTGCGCTGGCGCGAGGTCTCCGCGCGCCATGCCGAGTTGCAGGGAGAGATCGCTCTCCTTTACGGCCGCTGGGAAAGTTTGCAGCCGCTGGCGGAGGGGTGATGTCCTCGATCCCCTTTGTCCTTACCGTCGCCAGCGAAAAGGGCGGGGTCGGCAAGACCACCCTGGCGACCAACCTCGCCGTCTATCTCAAGGCGCTGCACGAAGATCTGCCGGTGACGGTGGTCTCCTTCGACAACCATTTCAGTGTCGAGGGCATGTTCGCCATCGGCGCCCGCCCGGGGCGCTCCGTCGCCGACCTCTTCGCCGGCGTCCCGCTGAACGAACTGGTCCAGCTCGGCGAATACGGCGTGCAGTACCTCGCTTCGGAGCGCAGCCTGCATCCCCCCGACGCCGACCCCGGCCGCCTCGGCGAGCTGCTCCGGCGTTCCGCCCTCGGCGGCATCTTCATCATCGACACCCGCCCGATCATCGACTACTTCACCCGCAGCGCCCTCCTCGCCGCCGACCTGATTCTCGCCCCGATCAAGGATCGTCCCTCCCTGGTCAACGCCGCCTCCCTGTTACAGGTCCTCGCGGACGCCGGCGGCGATCCGGCGCGGTTGTGGCTGGTGCCGAGTCTTATCGATGCCCGCCTGCGCCTGCGCGAGGATATCGGTGTCGGCGACTTTCTCACCTTTTCCGCCCGCGAACGGGGCTATCAGGTGGTCGATACCTGGATCGCCAAGAGCCCCAAGGTCGAAGGGCTCGCCACCAACCTCACCAGTCGCGTCTACCCCATTCTCACCCATGCCCGCAACACCGTGGTCCACCAGCAGTATCGCGACCTCGCCGACTTCGTCATGACCCGCTACGCCGCCTTTGTCCCGCAAGCGCCGGTCGTTGCTGGCGCCGAGGGGAGCGCTCGGTGGTTGCGGCGGCTGCCGGCGCTGTGTCCGCTCTGCGACGGGGTCGGTGATGCGGAC
>MGTO01000064.1:1219-21806 GCA_001799485.1 Desulfuromonadales bacterium GWC2_61_20
CGCCAGCGAGGTCGGCGAGTCGTTGCCGGAGAGCGGCATGCTCGCCTTCAACCTGGCGACGGCGGGGCTGTCGTCTCCGGGGGAGATGGTGGGATTACAGCTCTTCGCGGCCGACGGCGAGGAGCTGCTGCAGGAGGAGCTGGCCCTGGCCGGGCACGCCGAGATAGAGGCCTTTCTGCGCACGGTTTGCTCCCGCCACGCTGCCGACTTTTACCGCGATGCCCTGCTGGTGGCCCTGGCTCCGGCCCGTGGCTGGGGGGCGGGCGGGGGACGGCGGAACTTTGCCGCCCTGCGTCACCGGGTCCTGGCGGCGATCTATGCCGCGGCTTGAACCGCAGCTGAACTCTTTGGAATCGCAATCCTTTATTGACAAAAAGGCGTCGCATCGGCTACAACTGCGAACCTAACATCCCACGATCCGCTTTCATCGGGTCATCGAGGTTTCGGCATGATTCTCCTCCCCCGGGGCATTCCCGTCAAAGAAAAGGTCGACCCCGCTAAAGTCAATCTTCCCGAGGCCCTGAAAAAGCTCAAGGAAAGCGGCTTCAGCGGTTATCTCCGCTTCGATACCCCGCAGGGGGTCGGCATCGTCATCTTCGAACAGGGGAAGCTGATCAGCGCCCTTTTCGAAGGGGAGCGTCATGTCCTCATCGCCTACGATGCCCTCGCCCGCCTCTTCGAACTGGCCCTGGCCGGCAGCTGCACCCTCGACATCTTCCGTCTCTCCAACGAGCTGGCCATGAGTATTCATGCCCTCCTCCACGGCGAAGTCCTTTACCGCGGCCAGGAGCTCAAGCTCATCGATATCAAGGCCCTCCTCGGCCAGTTCAAGAGCGACCAACTCAGCGGTTGTCTGCGCATCTACACCGCCGAGCATGTGGCGCTGATTTTCTATCGTGACGGCAACCCCTTGGGTTTCTTCCACGACGGCTCGACGGAGATCGAGACGACCCCCGGCACCTCCATGTCGGTGGCCCGCCTCCCCGGGGCCAAAATCGACGTCCTCAGCAGCAAGGGCAATGATGTTTCGGTCATGGCCGACCTCATGCAGTCGGCCGATATCGGCAAACTCTGGCAAAAGGCTCAGGAACAGCGGCAGCGCCTGCAAAAACAGGAGCAGGAGGAAGCCAGCCGCACCCAGGGTTTCGCCGAACAGGAACGCCGCCAGCGCCTCGTTGCCCTGCTGCGCAGTACCGCCGAACGCCACGTCGGCAAGATCGGCGGGTCGCTGGTCGACAAGGAGTTCGAGCGCAGCCTGGCGGCCGGGCTGACTGAAGCCGGCTTTACCACCTTTTTCGACAATCTCGGCAAGGCGGCCAAGCTGGTGGCCGGACCGACGGCGGTCAATACCATGCTCGACGAAATGAAGCGCGGCGTGCGCGGCATGGCCAAGGCGGGGTAATTTGCGCAACTGATGTTATTTCAGGGAGGCATGTGACATGAACTGGAGTTTGGTGCAGATCGGCCTGTGGTTGCTGGCCGGAGTCGTTTCCTTCTATTTCAGTCTGGGCAATGCCCGAGTCTGGACCAGCATTTCCCTCGGCTTTTTTCTCGTCCTCATCGGCGAGATGATCCCCCAGGCCATCCCTTTTCTTCCCGGCATGGACATCCCCCAGGTGGAAGCCATGGGCCTGATCATCGGGACGATTTCCATCATGGTCATGACCCATGGTTTTCAGGAGTATTACGTCTTCTCCCGCACCCTCGAACTCGAAGGGAACAAGCTCTACGTCTACCTGGCGACTATTGGGGTCATTGTCGGCTCCCTCGTCTTCATCCTGATCAACCCGACCCCCGACTTCGACACCCTGCGCATCATCAAGGTCGTCAGTCTCTCCAACTGGGTCTTTCTCTCCCTGATCAATATCGACATGATTCGCAAGATCTACATCAACGTCAAGGACAGCCCCATCGGCAAGGGATTCCTTATTTTCATGTTGGTCTTCGTCTGCATCTTCCTGTGGAAAGGGTCGGAACTCTACATCCGCGTCTATGACCTCGATTTTCTCGCCAAGGAATATCCCTTCCGTTACGACTTTTCGCTGCTGGTCAGCAACGTCGGCAACGTTCTCGCCAGTATTTCCGTCGGCGGCGCCTTTCTCTACCTGGCCCGGCAACTGCGCTAGGCCCCGATAACCGTAGCTATTGCAACGCAAAAAGCCGGGCCCAGGGCCCGGCTTTTTGCGTTGCCGAAGAAATGAACATGGCTATTTGGCCGGGGCTTCGATCCGCTCTTCGATGGGGACCAGAACGATCTGGATGCGGCGGTTCTGGGCGCGGCCCTCGCTGCTGGCATTATCGGCGACCGGACGGAACTCGCTGAAGCCGCAGGCGGAGAGTTTGGCGCCGGCGATGCCGACCTTGTCCTGGAGGAAATGGACCACGTTGGTGGCGCGGGCGGTGGAGAGTTCCCAGTTGCTGGGGAAGGTCGAGAGGAGGCGCGGGCTGATGGGGACATTGTCGGAGTGCCCTTCGACGCGGATCTCCTTACCCTCGACCCCGCCGAGAATCTCGCCGACCCGTTGCAGCACCTCGAGCCCGGCCGGTTTGACGTCGGCCCGGCCCGAATCGAAGAGGATGCGTTCGACCATGTTGACGGTCAGGCGCCCCTGCAGGTCGGAGATGGTGATTTCGCCGCGGGTGATCTCCGACTCCATCTTGCTGACGAGTTCGTCATAGGTGCCTTTGACTTCGGCCAGGCGGGCTTCGCGGGCCAGACGCTCGGTCTCGATCTGCTGCTGCAGGCGGCGGTTATCCCCCTCGAGGCGGTCGATGGTCTGCCGCATTTCGGCCATGGCCTGGCCGGCCTCCTGACTGCGGGCGGACAGAACCCGTTCGAGACGATCGGTGTCGGCCCGGGCGCGGATCAGGTCCTGCCGCAGATCGGCGGATTGTTGCATGGCGGCGGTGAGGTTCTGGTTCAGCTCCTTCTTCTCCTGGACCAGGCCCTCTTTCACCTTGAACAACCCGGCATATTCCTCCTCGAGGGCTTTGACGCTGCTGTCGAGGAGGCGGGCTTCTGCGACTTTCTCCTCGTAGGTGCCGGTGGTGACGCAGCCGCCGCAGCAGAGGGCGGCGAGAAGCAGGATTAATCCGGGGATGCGCTGCATGTTGACCTCCTTCGGGGGAACAACGACCGGTCGGTAAGGATTAATGAATTGCGACGGAGTGCCGGTGCGTCAATATTGCGTCATTGTGGCGGATTCGTTGCGAGTCAATTGATAGCACAGCGAGCAAAAAAGTAAAGGCTTAAAGCGGGCCCGCGACGGAGCCGGGTTTTCGGTTGCGGGGGCTCTGTGCGCTGTGTTATAACGAAAACGTTTTCAATATGTTACATGGGAGAATCGGATGCCGGAAATCGATCGCATCATCCGTAACGCTTTGACCGAGGATATCGGCAGCGGCGATGTCACCACCATGGCCTGTATCCCGCCGGGAACCCAGGCGCGGGCCGAGCTGGTGGCCAAAGACGATTTCGTTCTCGCCGGTGTCGATGTGGTACGACGCGTTTTTACCCAGATCGACGGTCATGTCGATTTCGAAAAATTGCGCGAGGATGGCAGTCGGGTCCGTCGCGGCGAGGTCTTTGCCTGGATCAAGGGGGAGGCCGCCTCCTTGCTCATGGGCGAGCGGGTGGCCCTCAATCTCCTCCAGCGCATGAGCGGCATCGCCACCCTGACCGCCCAGTTCGTCAAGGCTGTCGATGGCACCGGGGCGGCGATTGTCGATACCCGCAAGACCACGCCGGGGCTGCGGGTTCTCGAGAAATACGCCGTGCGGGCCGGCGGCGGGCGCAACCACCGCCACGCCCTGTACGATGGCGTGCTGATCAAGGAGAACCATATCGCTGCGGCCGGCAGTATCACCGCCGCCCTCGGTCGCGCCAAGGGACGGGTTCCCCACACCCTGCGTATCGAGATCGAGACGACGACCCTGGCCGAGGTCGGCGAGGCGGTCGCCGCCGGCGCCGATATCATCCTCCTCGACAACATGAATCTGCTCCAGTTGCGCGAGGCGGTACAGCTGGTCGATCGGCGAGCCCTCCTCGAGGCCTCGGGTGGGGTCAACCTCAAGACCGTACGGGCCATTGCCGAGACCGGTGTCGACCTCATCTCCGTCGGAGCGCTGACTCACTCCTTCAGGTCGTCCGACATTTCCATGCTTTTTCAATAGTCGATCAATGCTGCCGGTGGAGAGGTCATGAAGGGGAAGGATACGCGCGAAGGGTTGCTGACGCTGTTGCGCGAGCATCGCGGCGCGTTTGTTTCGGGCGAGAGCATCAGTCGTCGGCTCGGGGTGTCGCGTAGCGCCGTGTGGAAGCAGATCGCCCAGTTGCGTGGCGCCGGCTTTGAAGTCGAGGCAGTGCCATCCCGCGGTTATCGCCTCCTCCTTAACCCCGACCTGCTGCTGGCGGCGGAGATCGCCGCCGGTCTGGGAACACGCTGCATCGGGCGGGAGTTGCAGTGCCACGACAGCATTGATTCGACCAACCTGCGCGCCTGGCACTGCGGCGAAACGGATGTCGCCGAAGGGACCGTGGTCATTGCCGACGAGCAGAGCGCCGGTAAGGGACGCATGGGACGGACCTGGACCTCGCCGCCGGGGGTCAATCTTTATCTTTCGGTCCTGTTGCGCCCCGATCTGGCTCCGCGCCATGCCCCGCAGTTCACCTTCCTCTCGGCCCTGGCCGTGGCCCGGGCGGTGGAAGCGATGAGCGGCCTGCGGCCGACGGTCAAATGGCCCAATGATGTCCTCTTGCGGGGACACAAGGTGGCCGGTTTGCTCAATGAAATGAGTGCCGAGACCGAGCATATCCACTTTCTCGTCCTCGGTATCGGGGTCAATCTGAATATGACGACGGCGCAGTTCCCCGCTAACCTGCGTTATCCGGCCACCTCCCTGGCCCAGGAAAAGGGGTCGGCGGTGTCGCGCCTCGCTTTCTGCCGGGCCCTGCTGCGTGAACTCGATGATCTCTATACCCTCTTTCACGAACGGGGCTTTGCCCCGATCCGGGAAGGCTGGGAAGGGTACTTCGACTTGGTCGGCCACGGTGTCGCCGTCGAGGATGGAGGTTCCCGCCTGACCGGCGAGGTGACGGGGATCGATACCGATGGGGCGCTGTTGCTGCGCCTGCCGGGAGGGGAGATCGAGCGCATCCTCTCCGGCGATGTCCGCCCCCTGGCGGCAGCCGCCCTTCCTCCCGCCCGAGGTTTCTGATGCTTCTGGTCATCGATGTCGGGAACACCAATACGGTGCTGGGTCTCTATGCCCGGGAGGAGCTGCAGCGCAGCTGGCGGGTGACCACCGACAAGGCGCGGACCGTCGATGAGTACGCCATGCTCCTGCACGAACTTTTTCGCCACGCGGAGCTGACTTTTGCCGTGATCGACGATGTCATCGTCTCCTGTGTCGTCCCGCCGATGGTGCTGACGGTGGAGGGGCTCTGTCGCGATTATTTCAAGTGTCAGCCGTACATCGTCGGTCCCGGGATCAAAACCGGGATGCCGATCCTCTATGACAACCCCAAAGAGGTCGGCGCCGATCGCATCGTCAACGCCGTCGCCGCTTTTGAAAAATACAAGCGCAACCTCATTGTCGTCGATTTCGGCACCGCCACCACCTTTGATTACGTCTCGGGCCGAGGTGAATATCTCGGTGGGGCCATCGCCCCGGGGGTCGGCATCTCCTTCGAGGCCCTCTTCCAGCGGGCCAGTCGCTTGCCGCGAGTCGAATTTTCCCGCCCCCCCCAGGTCATCGCCAAGAATACCGTCCACAGCATGCAGGCCGGAATTTTCTACGGTTATGTCGGTCTGGTCGACGGGATCGTCAGCCGCATGAAACAGGAAGCCCGGGAAGAGCCTCTGGTGGTGGCGACGGGTGGTCTGGCCGGGGAGATTGCGCCGGCCTCGCAATGCATCGAAGCGGTTGATCCCCACTTGACCCTGGAGGGTCTGCGCATCATCTATCGGCGCAACAAGGCGAGTTGAGCACAGCGTTCCGGGGTGTTCCCCTCCCGTCATTTCGTGCAACCAGGTTTTTGTACCGTGAAAGATGTTCTTCGTTCGATTCCACCAACCGGGAGTGAAAGGAGCGATTCATGGGCAAGTTCGCTACGACGAAGATTCGCAATCTGGGGATTGTCGGACAGGGCGGGGCGGGGAAGACCTCCCTGACCGAGGCGATTCTCTATAACACCGGCATGACCGACCGTCTCGGCAAGGTCGACCAGGGGACCTCGACCATGGATTACGAGCCCGAGGAGATCAAGCGCGGCATTACCATCAGTTCGAGTCTCAACCACTGCGAGTGGAAAGGCCATAGCCTGCACATCGTTGACACCCCCGGTTACACCAACTTTCTCCACGATACCCGCAACTGCCTGCGCATCCTCGGCGGCTCGGTCCTGGTCGTCTCGGCCGTCGACGGAGTCAAGGCGCAGGCGATCAAGATCTGGGAGTGGGCCCAGGAATTCGAGATCCCCCGCATCGCCTTCGTCAACAAGATGGACCGCGAGCGCGCCGACTTTCTCAAGGCGGTCGACGATATCCAGAAGTCCCTGAAGACCCGGACCGTCGCGGTGAGCATGCCGGTCGGCGCCGGGGAAGAATTCAAGGGGATCATCGACCTGGTCGATATGAAGGCGCGTTTTTTCAAGTTCGACGAGAAGGGGACCTATGACGAAATCGACATCCCCGCCGAATATCTCGGCGAAGCCGAGCGCCTGCGTGGCCAGTTGCTGGAAGCGGTGGCCGAAGCCGACGATGCCTTGATGGAGAAGTATCTCGAAGGGGAGACCCTGAGCAAGGAAGACATCCTTCTCGGTTTGCGCGAGGGGACGCTGACCAAGGTCTTTCTGCCGGTCTTCTGCGGCAGCGCCACGGCCAATATCGGCATACGCAATCTCCTCAATTTCATCGTCGCCTGTCTCCCCTCGCCCATCGACAAGGGGATCCAATACGGAGTCAATCCCAAGACCGACAGCCCGGAAGAGCGGCGTCCCGATCCCGAGGCGCCCTTCTCGGCCATGGTCTTCAAGACCATCAGCGATCCCTATGCCGGGAAACTGACCCTCTTCCGCATCTATTCCGGCACCTTGAAGAGCGATTCCATCGTCTACAACCCCAACAAGGAGACGACGGAGCGCATCGGCCAGATCTTCGAGCTGGAGGGGAAGAAGCAGCATGCCATCGGCGAGGCCGAGGCCGGCGATATCGTCGCCGTCGCCAAGCTCAAGGAGACGGCGACGGGGGATACCCTGTGCGATGGCGCCCGGCCCATCGTCTATCCCAGTCCGATGGCGCTGAAGCCGGTCATCTCCTTCGCCCTCGAGACCAAGAGCAAGGGGGACGAGGAAAAGATCATGAGTTCGCTGCAGCGCCTCATGGAGGAAGATCCGACCCTCCACGTGCAGCGCGAGGAGGAGACCAAGGAGATGATCCTCTCCGGCATGGGCCAGGTCCATGTCGAGGTGGCGGTGGAGAAGCTCAAGCGCAAGTTCGGCGTCGATGTCATCCTCAAGGAGCCGAAAGTGCCGTACCGCGAGACCATCAAGAAATCGGTCAAGCAGCACTATCGGCACAAGAAACAGTCGGGCGGCCGGGGCCAGTTCGCCGATGTCCATATCGAGGTGCGTCCGCTGCCGCGGGGAGCCGGTTACGAATTTGTCGACAAGGTCGTCGGCGGCGTGGTGCCGCGCCAATTTATCCCCGCCGTCGACAAGGGGGTGCACGAAGCGATGCGCAAGGGAGTCCTCGGCGGCTTTCCGGTGCAGGATTTCCAGGTCGCCCTGGTCGATGGCTCGCATCACTCCGTCGACTCCTCGGAGATGGCCTTCAAGATCGCCGGTTCCATGGCCTTCAAACAAGCCATGGAGGAAGCCGCTCCGGTCCTGCTGGAGCCGGTGATGACCATGGAAATCGTCGTCCCGGAAGACTGCATCGGCGATGTCATCGGTGATATGAACTCCCGTCGCGGCAAGGTTCTCGGGGTCGAGCCCCAGGGGAGCAACCAGGTCGTTTCCGTGCTGGTGCCGATGGCCGAAGTCCTCAAGTACGCTCCGGACCTCCGTTCCATGACCTCGGACCGGGGGCTTTTCACCATGGAGTTCGGCCACTACGAAGAGGTTCCCCCGCATCTGACCGCCAAGATCCTGGCAGGGATCCATCATCCCGCTGAAGATAACGCGCATTCCAAGCACTAAGGAGGTTCTGCAGACATGGCCAAGGACAAAGAGTTTACCTTCGATGAAGGGGATGACGATTTCTCCGCCCCCGATCCGCTACCGCCCCCCCCGATAAAGCCCCCTTCCGGGGGAGGGCAGAAACGGACCCTGCTCCTGCTGTTGGTCATTCTCGTCGGCGCCGGGGCATATTTCTATTTGTACGGAATTCCGGGGATGGAAGCGGAGCCTGTGAAACCGGCTCCCGTGGCGGTCAAGGTTCCTGTCGTAGCGCCGAAACCGGCAGCTCCGGGCGCAGTCGCAGCGACACCGGCAGCCCCGCCGACACCGGCAGCCCCGCCGACACCGGCAGCGACCCCCGCTGCCGTCAAACCGGCAGCCCCGGCGCCAACGGCGGTGGTGCCGGCGAAACCGGCGACTCTCGCTGCGGCGGGGCCAGCCGCCATGCCGGCCAAGGCCCTTCCTGCTCCGGCCCCGGTGGCGGCGGCGAAACCTACGCCCGGGGTTGAACCGAAAGCGGCACCGGCGCCTGCGGTCAAGGCCGCAAGCCAGCCGGCAGAGGTGGTGGTCGAAAAACCGCAACCGGGGAGTTTTGTCATCAATGCCGGCGCCTTTCTGGTCAAGGCCAACCTTCTCGACGCCGAGCGGCGTATTCGTCGCCTCGGTTTCGAGCCGCGCCGCACGTCGATCAAACGCCCGGTGGCGATGACCCGTTTGCGCGTCGGGGTCTATCCCCCGCAGGAGGCCACCGCTCGCTACCGGGATCTGGTGGTCGGTTATCCCAGCGCCTTTACCCTGAAACAGGGGGAGAAGGTTGCCCTTTACGCCGCTTCCTTCCATGACCTCAATCAGGCCCGCAGTTTTGCCGATCAACTCTATCTCGACGGCATCCACATTGAGGAAGAACAGACGGAGGTGCCGATGAAAATGACCGTTCTCACCTTCGGTAATTTCCCTGACAAGATTGCTGCGGAAAAGGAGTTGAAGCGGATTCGAGCTGCCGGACTCCGCGACGTCACGGTGACGGTGACGAAATAACCGCCAGCCGCTACAGGGACAACATGCCGATACCAGAGAACGGACAGCGTTTGCGGGTCTCCCCGGAGGTGGCGAAAATCGTCGCTCCCGGGGTTGCCCGTGATCTGCAATTGACGGTAGCCCAGGGGAAGTCGCCCTTGACCGGGTCAGACCTGGTCACCGCCCTCTTTTTTTTCTGTCGCTCCCCTGACGCCGAGATCAAAGGCGCAGCCCTTCTCACCTTGCGCCACCTGCCGGCTTCGATTCTGGTCGCTATGGTCGGGGATGCCGCCCTGCACCCGCAACTGTTGCACTTTCTCGCCCAGGTGCGGCTACAGGATCCCCAGGTCATGAGCCCTCTTCTCGGCAACCCCGGCCTGACCGAGGCGACGGCGGTGCTGGTTGCCGGTCGCTGCGGGGCGGCCCTGATGCCCTTGCTGCTGGAAAATGCCGAGCTGCGCAGCCGTTTCCCCGGCATCGATGCGGCGTTGGTGGCCAACCCCGCACTTCCCCCTGCCCTGGCCGAGCGGCTCACGAGTACGCCGGCTGTCGCGACTGCAGCCGTATCTGCGGCGCCGGGCGAATCCAGGGAAGTGAAGGACGAAGCTGCAGACGAGAACGAGGAGGACGAGGAAAAACTCCCCGAGGAAGAGATCAATCTTTCCAAATACCAGCAGGCCCTGGAAATGGAGGTCTCGGCCAAGATCAAGATGGCCATTACCGGGGACAAGGAGTGGCGGGCGATTTTTCTGAAAGATCCGAACAAACTCGTGCATGGTGCGGTGCTCAAGAATCCCCGGATCACCGACGGCGAAGTCCTCGCCTTGGCCAAGAACAAGACTTCCAGCGACGAGATGATCCGCATCATCCTTCTCAATCGCGAATGGACCAAGAATCTCACCATCAAGGCTGCCCTGGTGCTGCATCCCAAAACCCCAGCCCCGCAGGCACTGCGGTTCATGAATTTCCTCGACCTGAAAGTGCTGAAAAAGCTCGCCAAGAGCAAGGGTGTTTCCCAGGTTGTGGTCAATGCGGCGCGGCGCATGGCCGCCGACAAAGACAAGAAAAGGTAACCCCATGGCGTTGATGAACTATGCCAAGCGCGAGATCAATGCCAAGATCGTCTATTACGGTCCCGGTCTCTGCGGCAAAACCACCAATATCAAATTCATCCATTCGAAGCTGCGACCCGACAGCCGGGGCAAACTCCTCAGTCTCGCCACGGAAACCGACCGCACTCTCTTCTTCGATTTTCTCCCGGTGGAACTCGGTGAGGTGCGCGGGTTCAAAACCCGTTTTCACCTTTATACCGTCCCCGGCCAGGTCTTCTACAATTCAACCCGGCAGATGGTTCTCAAAGGGGCCGACGGCATTATCTTTGTCGCCGATTCCCAGCGCAGCATGCTTGAGCTCAATATCGAAAGCATAAAAAACCTGCGCGACAATCTGGCCGAACAGGGGCGGCGCATCGAAGATATCCCCATGGTCATCCAGTGCAACAAGCGGGATCTGCCCGACGTCCTCTCCATCGATGAATTGAGCCGTGCCCTGAATCCCCGCGGATTGCCGATTTTCGGGGCGTCGGCCGCCAACGGTGAGGGGGTGGTGCAGACCCTGACCTCGATTTCGAAAATGGTCCTGCACAAGCTGCAGCAGTCCTCCCCGGCGGCCACCGATGCGCCTTCGGCCGAACAGGAGCTGGCGGCTTCCTACCGGGCACTGCGTAAAGGTGCCGATCGTATCGCCGATGCTCCGCCCCGATCGGTTGCCCCGCCGCCTCCGCCTCCCGTGGCGGTGACCGGCGTCGGCGCGGTGCAGCAAGCGGGACTGGACCGACTGCGTATTCCCGTGTCTCTGCGTCTCCACGGCGTACCGCAAAATTTTCATTTGCAGCTTCTCCTGAGCGCCGATCAGAACGGTCCTGTTGCTCAGGTAGAATTCATCGAACGAGATAAGTCATGAAAGATCAGGGTGAGATTGTTGCTGTCTGTATCAGCCCCGGCAAAGGGGAGCGCAAGCGCGACCAGGGCGCGGGCATCCTGGTGGAGAATTTCGGTCTCGCCGACGACGGCCATGCCGGGGACTGGCATCGACAGGTCAGTCTTCTCGCCAACGAGAGTGTCGACAAGATGCGTGCCGCCGGGCTCGATGTCGGGCCGGGAGATTTCGCCGAAAACCTGACGACCCGCGGCATCGATCTCTGTACGCTGGCCATCGGCACCCGGCTCCGGGTTGGGCCCGAAGCCATCCTCGAGGTGACGCAGATCGGCAAGGAATGTCATACCCGCTGCGCCATCTATTACCAGGCCGGCGATTGTGTCATGCCCAAGGAGGGGATCTTCGCTCGCGTGATCAAGGGCGGACCGGTGCGACGGGGCGATGCGATTACCGAGCTGCCGGCAGGAGGCGAGGGGTGAAGGCTGTCGGGGCACGCTACCGCATCGGTGTCCTCACCCTCTCGGACAAGGGGGCGCGGGGAGAGCGGATCGACGAGAGCGGGCACATCCTGCGCGCAATGGTGGACACCCTGGGCGAGGTGGTCTGCTATCAGGTCATCGCCGATGAGGTTGCCGAGATCGTGCGGGTACTCCGCGATTGGAGTGACGTCGAGGGGCTCGACCTGATTCTGACAACAGGGGGAACGGGGCTTTCCCCGCGGGATGTGACACCCGAGGCGACACGCGTAGTTATCGACCGGGAAGTTCCCGGCATGGCCGAGGCGATGCGCCAGGCGAGTCTGGCCAAAACCCCCCATGCCATGTTGTCACGCGCCGTGACTGGTCTGCGCGGGGCCACACTGATCATCAATCTCCCCGGCAGTCCGCGGGGGGTACGGGAAAATCTTGCCGTGCTTCTCCCCGCGCTGCCGCATGCCCTGGCCAAACTCAAGGGCGATCCCGCCGATTGCGCACGCTGATGAGGGGCATACGGCAGGTGTGAAATTTGCCAGAGCGCGGCGGCGCCGCTGATGTTGGGAAGATGTCAACCTGCACGGAGAGGGAAGGTCACCGATGGCGAAGATCAAGGTACTGTTGGCCGATGACATTGAGCTTTTCCTCGAACTGGAAAAGACCTTTTTTCGTCGGGACGAATTCGATCTCATTACCACCCGCAACGGCGCCAAGGCCCTTGATCTTATCCGCTCGGAACGCCCCGACCTGGTCTTCATGGATCTGCACATGCCGGAAATGGACGGCGACGAATGCTGCCGTCGGGTCAAGGCCGATCCGGTATTAAAGGACATCCCTGTCGTCATCGTCACGCATATGGGGGAGGAAAAGGCGCAAGAGCGTTGCCGGGATGCGGGGTGCGATGACATCCTGCTCAAGCCGATCAACCGCCACCTCTTCATGGGGACCGCCCGCCGCCTGTTGTCGTTGCGCGAACGCACCGACCCGCGGGTCGAGGCCCGACTCCAGGTCAGATTCGGTTCCGGGGATGAGGTGCTGACCGATTACTCGGTCAATATCAGTACCGGCGGGATCTTCCTGGAAACCGCCAGACCCTTGCCCCAGGGAACGCCCTTGCAACTCGAATTCACCCTGCCGACGCGAGGGGGGGCGATTCGCTGCCATGGCCGCGTCGCCTGGGTCAACCATCCCGACTTCCCCAGCAAGCCGGGACTGCCGCCGGGGATCGGGGTGCAGATGCTCGATCTCCCCCTCGACGAGCTTCACGCCATTCGCGATTTTATCAAGGATCAGTGTTTGACTGCCTCCTGGTAATTGTTCAGCGTCAATCAATCAGCCAACATCATGGCCCGTGGCAGCTGCTGCGGGCCGTTTCTTTTTGGAAAAGTTGATCTGGGTCAATTGTCATCAGCATGCAAGCTGTTACCGTTAGGTAAATTTCATGCCTTGCGGCCCGGTTCCAAATCCTGTAGGTGGCGGGTGTCGTCGAATACAGGGACCGTACGAGGCGAAGGCACATCCCCGGGAGGTTGTCATGAAGCAGGCAGGTCGATTGTGGAGTGGTTGTACGGTACTGACGCTGTTCTTTCTGGCGGTCGTTGGGGCCGACGCGGCTCCAGCAGCGAAAGGGGTATCCCCAGCAGATTGTTTTGCCTGCCATGAGGAGGTCAAAGAACTGCACCAGGGATCAAAGCACGGCAAACTCGCCTGCGAAACCTGTCATTCGGGGCTCGCCGAACATCTGCAGAGCGAGGCGAACAAACCGCTGACCAATCTGGAACTCTCGGTCTGCGGTAATTGCCACCAGGATCAGTTCGCCAGCTTCTACCGGGTCAACTGGGATGCCCAAGCGCGCAAGGAAAAGGGGACTCCGACCGGGCGTTCGCCCTTTCAGGATAAACTTCTCGCGCCGCACGGCTTCACCAAGGAACATAACGAGCCGCGCGCCCATGCCTTCATGGTTGTCGACCAATTGACGGTCGATCGTTTCGCCGCCGGGCGCTTTCAGTTCAAGGACTTGTTCGGTTATACCCGCCCGGGCAAGACCTGGGACGTCCTGGTCGATACGGAGAAGACCTTTCCCAAGGATGTCTCCGCCGCGGCCGGCAATCCGGTCTGTCTGCAGTGCAAGACCTCCGATCTTTCCCTGAAGTGGAAATACATGGGGGACAAGGATACCAAGGCCAAGTGGGACCGCACCTCCGATGTCAATGCTCTGGTCAAAGACGTCAATAACCCCATGGGCTGCATCATGTGCCATGACCCGCATGCCGCCAAGCTTCGTATCACCCGCGATGCCCTCATTGATGCCGTTGAGCGCGAAGGCGGCACCCGGCCATACGATGCCGACAAGGGCGCGGCCACGGTCAAGATCCAGGTTGTCTCCTTCCGCGACGGTTTCCGCAAGATCGGCCTCCTCGACAAACCCAACTCGACCCTGCAATGCGGCCAATGCCATGTCGAATACAACTGCAACGGCGGTTTCGAGCCGGAAAGCGGCGACAAGGTGACAATGGCCGACCGTCGTGCCAACCACTTCCCGCTGAAGAATGCCCTCGACCTCCTTGCCCATTACGACCAGCTCAAGTTCCGCGACTTCAAACATGCCGTCACCGGCGCCCGTCTCATCAAGCTGCAGCATCCCGAGATGGAAACTTACTGGGGAAGCGTCCACGACAAGGCCGGGGTGACCTGTGGCGATTGTCATATGCCGAAGGAGAAGAACAAAGCCGGCAAGACCTTCACCTCGCATCAGGTGGTGCGGCCGAAGGATCACGTCAAGGCGAGTTGTGTCAATTGCCATGCGCACAAGGATTCAAGTGTCGAAGAGAAGCTCTACCAGATCCAGACAGTGCAGAACTACACCCGGGGCCGCATGCGCGAGGCCGAAGTCGCCATCGCCAAGCTCATCGATACCTACGCCAAAGCCAAGGAGAAAGGGATCGCCGAGGAGACCCTGGCTCAGGCCCGCAAACAGCATGAAATCGCCCATGTCCTCTGGGAGTGGTGGACGGCGGAAAACAGCGACGGCTGGCATAACCCCAAGCTGGCTCAGGACAGTCTCTTTACGGCCATCGTCGAGGCCAACAAGGGGAGCGAACTGCTGCTGACGGCCATGGCCCCGCCGGCACCCGCCGCCGCTAAATAGGTAGTAGACATCGACACGGCGAAGTCTTTCTGGCTTCGCCGTGTTTTTTTGCCTGGTTCCAGCACCTGAGGCGCAGGCGGAGAGCGCAGTTTGACGCAATAGATTCCGGATGGCTTTACCTCCTGGGTGCTGCTATACTTTACCCAAAAGGTTATCTATTGTGGAGGACGCCATGAATGAAACGTTTTGTAGCCAGTGCCAGCTGCCCTGTGCCGAAGAGGATCTGCTGACCCGCGAAGACAACGGCGAGAAGGTCTGCCCGCAATGCTCCGGTTTGCTGGCGGGAGAAGATCTTACCTGTGAGTACGACGAAACCGGTTGATCGGCACGTCTTCAACTTTTGTTGCAGCACCCGAGGTCCGCTTTGCGGGCCTCGTTGTTTTCTGGTTTTTTGTTGGCTCTCGTGGCATACTCCTGGCCGCTGTAATAGCCTGAAGTGGGAGTTAAAGAGATGGTCGCTGACGAAGAGAAAGCTGATCGCCCGGGATTGGGCCGGCGGGTCGTGCAGCATCTGAAGAGGAGGTTGATCACCGGGCTCCTCGTCGTCATCCCTCTCGGCATGACCATCTTCATCCTCCGTTTCCTGTTCGATTTTGCCGATGGTTTCTTCGCTCCGGTTATTCGCATCTGTGCCGAACTGATTCTCGGACATGGCCATTATTTCCCCGGGCTCGGCGTGGTCGCCGGGGTCATCGCCCTCTATGTCGCCGGAGTCGTCGCCACCAATATCCTCGGCCGCCGCTTGGTCGACTTCGGCGAATGGCTCCTTGGGCGCATCCCACTGGTCAAATCGGTTTATGTTTCGTCGAAGCAGTTTACCGAAGTCGTCTCCAAGGGGGGCAAGGGCGCCTTCAGCCGCGCCGTCTATATCGAGTTTCCCCGCGAAGGGTGCTATGCCATCGCCTTTCTGACCCATACCGTCCATGCCCCCTCGGGACAGGGGTATCACACCGTTTACGTTCCGACGGCTCCGAATCCTACCTCCGGCTACGTTCTGGTGCTGCCGCAAGAACAGGTCTTCCCGGCCCCCTTCGGGGTCGAAGAGGCGATGAAACTGATCCTCTCGGGGGGG
Organism: Desulfuromonadales bacterium GWC2_61_20; assembly: GCA_001799485.1. GTDB lineage: Bacteria > Desulfobacterota > Desulfuromonadia > Desulfuromonadales > UBA2197 > UBA12091. The sequence continues at coordinate 17,047 of MGTO01000064.1, forward strand.
ATGGTCGCTCCGCAACAGATGCTGGGTGGGCCGTTACGCTGACCGTACAACTCTGCTTGCACCATCCACAGCCAGTGTTGATACCCCTGTGGATAAGCTTGGGGATAAATCTGGGTCCTCAACCCAATTGGTCGTCCTGGCACATTGCCCGGAAATTAGGCAATCTCTTTGCTGAAGTTGGCCTTCAGTAAAATGTGGTTTTATCGTTGCTTTCGACAAAGTTTATTTAATTGACTGATATCGGTAACTTATGTCTCGTTGCCGGATCGTCGCGCTGGAGTCAGATCCTTGGGGCAGGCACGTTGTCGCCCTAATTTATTGGGATAAGGAGAAGTGCACGGATGTCAAAAACGCTCCATTTTACCATCGGTGGATTACTGCAAGAAATTTCGGGCCGTTATCCCGACAAGGAGTGTCTGGTTTATGCTGATCGGGGCCTGCGTCTCACCTATCGCGACTTCGATCGCCTCACCGACCGGGTGGCCAAGGGGTTACTGAAACTCGGCATCAAAAAAGGCGAACATCTGGCGATCTGGGCGACCAACGTCCCGGAGTGGGTGATCCTGCAGTTCGCCACCGCCAAAATCGGCGCGGTCCTGGTCACCGTCAATACCAGCTACAAAAGTGCCGAACTCGAATATATTCTCGAACAGTCCGACGCGACCACCCTCTTCCTCGTCCAAGGCTTCAAGGACACCGATTACGTCGAGACCGTGGGCGAGGTGGTGCCGGGGCTGACAAACAGCACTCCCGGGAAGCTGGCGAGCGCCAAGCTGCCCTGTCTCAAACACGTCATTTTCCTCGGCGACGGCGCCCCGGCCGGGATGCGCCCCTTCGCGACGCTGGAAGAACTTGGGGCACAGGTCAGCGATGCCGAACTGGCGGCGGCCCAAGCGAGCCTCGACGAGCACGATGTCATCAACATGCAGTACACCTCGGGGACGACCGGTTTCCCCAAGGGGGTCATGCTCACCCACCACAATATCGTCAACAACGGCTACAACATCGGCGAATGCATGAAGTTCAGCGAAAAGGACCGTCTCTGCATCCCGGTCCCCTTCTTTCACTGCTTCGGCTGCGTCCTCGCCGTCCTCGCCTGCGTCACCCACGGTACCACCATGGTGCCGGTGGAGACCTTCAACCCGGAAGTCGTCCTCAAGACGATTCAGGATGAAAAGTGCACCGCTGTGCACGGCGTACCGACGATGTTCATCGCCGAACTCGAACACCCCAACTTCGCCCAGTACGACCTCACCTCCCTGCGCACCGGCATCATGGCCGGCTCCAACTGCCCGATCGAGGTGATGAAGCGGGTCATCCGCGACATGCACGCCAAGGAGATCACCATCGCCTACGGCCAGACCGAATCCTCCCCCGTCATCACCCAGACCCGTACCGACGACCCCATCGAGCTGCGTGTCGCCACCGTTGGCCGGGTCCTGCCCAACGTGGAGATGAAGATCGTCGACATCGAGACCGGTGCCACCCTGCCGCCGGGGAAACAGGGGGAGCTCTGCACCCGCGGCTACCTGGTGATGAAGGGGTATTACAAGATGCCGGAGGAGACGGCCAAGGCGATCGATCTTGAGGGCTGGCTGCACACCGGCGACCTGGCGGTCATGGACGAGAACGGATATACCAAGATCACCGGCCGCATCAAGAACATGGTCATTCGCGGCGGCGAGAATATCTATCCGCGCGAGATCGAGGAATTTCTCTACACCCACCCCAAGGTCTCCGATGTGCAGATTTACGGCGTCCCCGACCGCAAGTATGGGGAGCAGGTCATGGCGGCGGTCATTGTCAAGCAGGGGGAAACCCTGACCGAGGAGGAGATCAAGGACTTCTGCCGCGGACGCATCGCCAACTACAAAGTGCCGCACTACGTCAAGTTCGTCGACGAATACCCGATGACCGCCAGCGGCAAGATTCAGAAATTCAAACTGCGCAATCTGGCCATCGCCGAGTTGCAGCTCGAAGAGGCGACGGCGATCGAGACGGCTTAAAATCAGCTATCAGCTATCAGCTAATTGCTAATTGCTAGGAGATCATATGCGCATCACCCCCGCCAGCGAACTGAAAAACCGCATCGCCAAGTTGCAGTCCCTGATGCAGCGCGACGGCCTCGATGCCGTACTGATGCTGCAGAATGCCGACCTCTTCTACTTCACCGGCTCGATCCAGGCCGGGCTCCTTTATATCCCGGCAAGTGGCGAACCGCTCTACCTGGTACGCAAAGAGATCAGCCGGGCGCGCATGGAGTCGGGCTTGAAGGAGATCCTCCCCTTCAAGAGCCCCAAGGATGTGCCGGCCCTCCTCGCCGAGTTCGGCTATCCGCAGCCGCAGAAGATCGGCATGGAGCTCGACGTCGTCCCGGTCGAGCTCTACCAGCGTTTCGCCAAGGTCTTCGAGGGTTGCAGTATCGTCGGCGCCACCCACCAGATCCGCACCGTGCGGGCGGTGAAGAGCAAATACGAAATCGAGATCATGAAGGATGCGGCGCTGCAGATCGATCGCGTCTGCCAGCGTGCCCGCGAGGTCATTCGCGAGGGGATGACCGATCTTGAACTCGCCGCCGAGCTGGAGTTCTGCGCCCGCAAGCAGGGGCACCAGGGGATCAGCCGCATGCGTGGCTTCAACAGTGAGCTCTTCTACGGTCACATCTTCTCCGGCGCCGACAGCGCCGTCCCGGCCTATCTCGACGCCCCCCTGGGCGGCCTCGGCCTCAACCCCTCCATCGGCCAGGGCGCCAGCTACAAGAAGATCGGCCGTAACGAGCCGATCATCGTCGACTTCGCCGGCGCCTTCGACGGCTACCTCGCCGACCAGACCCGGGTCTTCTGCCTCGGCGGCCTGCCGGACCAGCTCAAAAAAGCCTACGACGACATGCTCGCGATTGAGATGAAACTCAAGGAGATCGCCCGTCCCGGCGTCGCCTGGGGCGATATCTATGACCAGTGCTACCAGCTCGCCTGCGACCTCGGCTACAAGGAGGTCTTCATGGGCAACCCCGGCGCCCAGGTCTCCTTCATCGGCCATGGCATCGGCATCGAGATCGACGAGTACCCCTTCATTGCCCGTGGCTTCAAAGACCAGGTGCTGGAAGAGTTCATGGTCTTCGCCTTTGAGCCGAAAGCGGTCTTCGCCGGCCTCGGCGCCGTCGGCATCGAGAACACCTTCTGGCTGGAGCAGGGGGGCTTGAAGCACATCACCTTCACCAGCGAGGAGCTGGTGGTGCTGTAGGGGGCAGCGGGGAGGGGACGATGGGTTTGCAACGCAACGGATAAACCATGACGCCGCCGGGTCAGCAGTATGCTGGCGGGCGGCGTTTTTTCTTGCCGGCCGGGCACTTTGGCGATCGTTTGCGCCGCTTGCCGGCGGGGCAGCGCTGGATCAACCGCGTCGACGCCCTCCTGTTTCTCGCGCTGGCGCTGCGTCTGGTTTTCGTTTTACGCTGAAGGCGTCTTCTCCCTCTCCCTTGATGGACCCGAAGGGCCTGAAGGAGGGGGCCGGGGAGAGGGTCGGTCCGTAGCCCCCTCCCCTTGATCCCCTCCCACCAGGGGAGGGGAAAATACGAAACGCGGCGCCCCACATCCGGGGCGCCGCGTTGCTGTTATGGAGAGGTGTTAAGAGGGTTACAGCTCTGCCAGCGCCCGCTTGATACCGTTTAGTCCCTCCACGGCGCCGCAGGGGAGGGAGAGGTGCGGTGGGTCGATGCGTGGCTCGCGCGGGTTGATGCGGATGACGGTGGCCTGGTGACTGGTGCCGAGGCGCTCGGAGGCGGCGCGGATGGTCGGGATGGCGGTGCCGGCCCCCATCTCGATGACCACTGTTTTCGTGCCGCGGCACGCGGCGAGAAAGTCGCGGTAGCGCTGCTGCTGCGCCTCGCTGCGCCGGGCGATCCAGGCGCCGTCGCCGAACATGAGAATATTGGGCCGGGCGATGGCGCCGCAGTGGCGGCAGCGGGGGATGGCGCGGGCGCGCATCGTCTCCTCGTTGACCGGGATGCTTTCGTCGTTGGGCCAGAGCTTCATCGAACAGGGGGTGGTGCATTGCAGGTGGTGGATGGAGCCGTGGACCTCGACGATCTTCTCCTCGGGGAAGCCGGCCTTCTGGAACTGGCCGTCGACGTTGGAGGTGACGACGAAGAAGTCGTTGCAGCGCCGTGTCCACTCCAGCAGCAGGGCAAAACCGGGATGGGGGACGGTGGCGCGGTAGAGGTTGGTGCGGTGTCCGTAGAAGCCCCAGCCGAAAGCGGGATCGCGTTCGAAATGGTCGGGATTGGCGGCGTCGATGAAGGAGAGGCCGAGTCTACGATAGGGGGGGTAGGCGTTCCAGAAGCCGTCATCGCCGCGAAAATCGGGGAGCCCCGAGTCGACTCCCATGCCGGCGCCGGCGGTGATGACCAAGGTTTCGGCAGCACTGATGGCGGCGGCCGCGGCGCGGAAGGTTTGGTCGAGGTCCATGCAGTTGCCTCTGCTTTGTATCAGACTGATCAGACCGATCCGACTGATCAGTCCGATCAAGATCCCAAAATCAAATCGCCACTTTCACCGCTGTCGCCTTGAGTAGCCGTGCGACCTCTTGCGGATCGATGCCGAGCAGGAATCCGCGCTTGCCGCCGTTGAGGTAGATCTTCGGCAGGACGAGGATCGTCTCTTCGATGTAGACCGGCATCGCCCGCCTGGTGGCGAAGGGGGAGGTGCCGCCGACCTGGTAGCCGGAATGCTTGTCGGCCACCGCCGGGGCGCAAGGGGAGA
>MGTO01000065.1 GCA_001799485.1 Desulfuromonadales bacterium GWC2_61_20
AAAAGCGACCGAGAAGGGCGGTGGCGGCGAGGACGAGGAGGGCCGGCCAGAGGAGAGCGAGATGGGGAGCGCCGGGGGCAAAGAGATCGGCGAGGAGGGCTAACGGGTCGAGACGGAAGAGGAGACCGACCGGCCAGGGAATTTCGTCGACACCGCGGTACTCGGTGGCGACGAAGAGGGCGAGAAAACCGAGGAGGCAGAAGAGTTGCACCGTCCGGCGTGTATGGCGCAGCCAGCTCTGTCGCTTCACACCCGGACCACCTTGGTCAGATCGAGGGTGCCGAGTCCCCGCTTGGCGCCGGCGACGATGGTCGGGATCTCCTCGGGGCGATGGCCGAAGAGGGTGGCGGCGCAGGCGTCGGCGGCGACGATGTCGGCTGAGGCGATGATGGTGTCGAGGACGCGGACATCCTCCAGCCGCCCCCCCTGCGGGCCGTTGGCGATGAGGATGCGGGTGGCGTCGATGACGGTCAGGTCGGAACGGATGACGCTGTTGATGTCGGCCAGCGCCTCGCCGATGTTGCGGTGCAGCACGCCGCGGTTGCCGCCGATGACCCCCATGATGTTCTTCATGCCGAGGGTCAGGGTGGAGATGCCGTGGTGCTTGGCCACCGGCAGATTGATGAAACGGTCGGCGGCGAGGGCCGGCTGGTAGAAGGACCAGGTCTGCTGGTCAATACCGTTTTTGATGGCGACGTCGACGAAGGCGCGGCGGTCGATCTGCTCGACGCTGACGCGGTCGGATTTGAGTCTTTCGACGGCGGCCTGGATGCCGCTCTCGACGTAGCAGCGGCGCGGGTCGTTGCAGGTGCGGTCAAAGACCATGACCTTTTTGGCCCCGGCCTCCAGACAGAGTTCCACCACCGTCCGCACCACCAGCGGATGGGTGTTGGCCCCCTGCTCCGGAGTGCGGTCCCAGCCGATGTTCGGCTTGACCACGACACTTTCGCCGGCCTTGACGAAGACCCCCATGCCGCCGAGGGCAGCGATCGCCGCCCGCACCGTGGCCGGGATATCCTCCCCCTGGCGCAGGGCCAGTCGCGGCGCAGCGGCGGGCAACGGCGCAGCCAGGGCATTGAGGTCGAGGAGGGGAAAAGACCCGGCGGTCGCGGCCAGGGCGGCGACCTGCAGGGAGTGACGGACAAAGGCGCGACGGTCCATGGGGCCTCATGTCGGTAGGGGCGAGGTGCTACCTCGCCCCGGCAATAATCAGATCAGCTTGTTGGCTTTGAGGAAGGCCCGCGCCACTTCCGGCGCCGTTTTGCCCTTGGCCTCGCCTTCGAGCTTCTGCATCGTCGCCGCGTCGATGGTGCCGCCGAGCTTGTTGATGAGGCGGGCGAGGGCGGGAAACTTCTTCAATGTATCCTTGCGCACCACCGGAGCCGGCTGCGCCACCATCCCGGCGGGAGCAAGGTTCATTTCCGCAAAGCCAAAGGGGGCCAGCCAGACCAGATTGAGGTCCTGATTGTAGGCCGTCTTCACCGCCTGGTAGAGGGCCTCGCCATCGGCAATCGCCGCCCCCTTGAGGACCTGGGCCTGAGCCACGCCGGTGTACTCCACCTGGATATCGAGATCGGCCTTGAGCAAAGCCTCATGCGCCGCCGCCGGATTGGCCAGATTGACGACCTTGGTGGTGGTGCCGGTCCGTTCGCTGATGAGGATGGCGAGCATCTGGGCGAGAATCTCCTGCTGCGGCGAACCGGCACTGCCGATGAGGAGGGTCTTGCCGACGCAGGCCCGCACCGGGGCGGCCGGAACCAAAACCAGTGTAAACCCGAGGCAAAGGGCGAGAGGGAATTGCCAGACTGTCTTCATTATCGTTCTCCTTGCAGCGCCTTGACGGCTGCTAATACAACAGGTTGGGTCAACGGTTCGGGTGCCTCGACGCGGCCGAGGGATGGATCGGCGGCGCCGTCGAAAAAGGAGGCGGCAATCGCCGCCGAGTCGGCACTCCCCCACCAGTTACGGGGAAAGCTGACATCGGCGGATTGGTCGAGGCCGAGCTTGACATTGTACTGGCGGTTGCCGCTGATGTTGTTCCCTTCGATCCGGGTTTTGTTCTCGGCCCGGGTCACGACAAAAATCCCGATGTCGTTATCATGGATGGCATTACCGTGCAGGTAAGCTGTCCCCCGGCGCTCCTCGTAGCGGACGCCGTGGATGTTGTGGTGGATGCGATTGCCGACGACTTCGAGGTTGACCGTGGAAAAACGCACCCCGTCGACGTTGTAGCGGAACTCCGAAGCGGCGATGCGGCCTTTGCAGAAGTGAACCTGGATACCGCTGTAGGCATATTCGGAGACGACGTATTCTATCGCGACCTCGCGGGCAAAGTCGAGGTAGAGGAACTTCCAGTCCGCCGGCCGGGGCGTCGCCGCGCCGCTGGTGAAGAGGATCGGCGCGGCGGCGGTGCCGCGGGCGATCAGCGCCCCCTCGACCAGCAGCTCGCCATCGCCGATGCCGTCGCCGTCTTCATCAAGTGGGACAAAAACGACCCGGGTTCCGGGGAGGATGGTCAGACTCCCTTCCTTCTTCACCGTCACCACCCCCCGGATCTGCACCTCCCCTTGCCAAACGACGGCATCGCGGATCACGGCATCGGTCAGGAGCAAGGATGGTCGCGGTCCGGCGCAGGCGGCCAGAGTAATACCGAGGAAGAGGGTGATGAGTGCGCGCATGGCGGAGCGATGCCGTTTCAGCAAAGGCCTCAATGATACGGTCCGACTTCCGGCGCCGGCACGCGCGGTCCCGGATCGACGGGACCGTGCGCCTGCTCGTACTTGCGCAGGTTCTCCTCCAGCGCCAGGAGCAGCCGCTTGACATGGCGCGGGGAGGTGATGATGCGACTGCAGACCTTCCCCCGCGGCGCCTGGGGCTGGACGAAAATGAAGTCGAGGGTGAACTCGGCATCGTTGTGGTTGATGACCGCCAGATTGGCGTAGTGCCCCTGTGCCGTCGCCTCGTCGATCTGGATTTCGAGCTTGAACTCGGGCTTTTTATTATCCTTTTCCTGACTCATATCTTTTCCTTTCGGGGAACGGGCTCAGTTCAACGAAACGGCGTCGACGGTGACACGCAACTCCGCGGGGAGTTTGCCGGGGGCAACCTCCACCCCGTGGTCGGCGCCGGCGTCATACATGCCGAAGAGTTCACCGGGGGCCGGCGAGTCGCCGTACTGCTGGCGGGCCCCGACATAATAACGCCCCGGTTGCGGCACCGCCAGGGTGAAGACACCATCGGCCCCGGTCGGCGGGGAAATCGCTTCGGGGCGCTTGTGGCCGATGACCTTGTCGACGTAGGCGAAGACGTGGACGCCGGCCACCGGACGGCCGGCGCCATCGACGACGACGCCGCGCAGGGCGAGTCCGCTGGCGCGGGCAAAGGTTTCGCTGCCGGCCACTTCCCTGACCTTGCGCACCGCCTCCAGCTCGACCGTGACGATCTTCCCGGCATACGCCGGCAGCGGATTGCCGGCATAGAGGGCGAAGTAGTCCCCTTCGAGGACCGGGCCAACCCGCCCCCCCGCCGCGCGGCGGCGGACAACGAGAAAGTAGTCGCTTTCGGGGAGTCCGTCGAAGGCGAACAGCCCGTCGCTCCCCGTCGGCAGGGAGATGCGGTAACCCTGCCCCTTGAGATCCTCGCCGGCGTCGAGATAGAGGGTGACCACAGCGTCGGCCAGCGGTTTGCCCTCGGCGACGACCCGCCCCTCCACCGCCCCCGTCATGGCATCGTCCCCTTGACGATAGCTCGGCGCCACGGTCGCCACCGCCTGCAACCCGGCCCAGACCGTTTCCCCCTCCCCGACGCTCACCGGGTTGCGTCCGCAGAAGGCGAAAAGGCCGCGCTGCTCGTCCCGGGCAACGAGGGCATAGCGTCCGGCGGGGAGCTCCAGCCGGTAACTGCCGTCGACAGCCGTCGGCGGCGCCAGGACCAGCGGCGGCGATGAGAAATCGAGTCCGGCATGGGCCTCGACCCTTACCCCGGCCACCGGCTCGCCCCCCAGCACCACCCGCCCTGCGATGACTGCGGCCGGCGCGGTCAGGGGGAGGAGAAGCAGGAGAGGGAAGAGGAAAGCGGCGGCGTACTTCATCGTCCCTTCCCCGGCCCGACATCCTTGACCGGGCTCTTGAGCCATGGGGTGTAGCGGACTTCGTCGAGGACGTAGCTGTCCGGTCCGAACCCCTCGTAGGTCACCTTCGGCTTGTCCTTGCGGTCGTAAAAGATCTTGAGGTTCTTCCCCTTGCCGTCGGCGAGAAGCGCCGTATCGACACCCCACCAGTTGCCGCCGACATCGACATAATCGTTGAAGGTCGTCGGGATCTTGGCGATGAGGGGATTCTGACTTTTGCGAGCGGCGGCGGTTTCCTGGATAAATCCTTTGGAGCCGGAACGCTTTTCCCAGTCGGCGCTCTGGTAGATGCCGAGCTCGACCCCCATCTTGTTGCCGAGGAAGTTGTTGTTCTTGACCACAGGGTAGGACGAATAGTCGCAGAAGAGGGCAAGATCGTTGTTCTCGACGAGGTTGCGCTCAATCTCGGGGTTCGACTTGCGGTAGTTGTAGATCGCCGTCTTGTTGCCGCGAAAGGTATTGTGCGTCAGCTTGGGCGACCCGTACTGGTCGTTGCGCACGCCAATGTCGTTGCCGCTGAAGGTCGAATTCTCGACGAGTGGGTAGGAGAAGGAAAAATTGACCAGACCGATCTGGTTCCCGTCAAAGACATTTTCGGCCATGCGCGGGGTGTTCTGGGTCTGGTTGCAGAAGATCCCAACCTCGTTGCCGACAAAGCGGTTGCCGACGATACGATCGCCATACTTCTGCAGCACCCCGATCCCCTGTTTGTTCCTTTCGAAGGTGTTCCCTTCGATGGGGCCGGTGCTGTTGTGCGAGACCAGGATGGCGGTGTTCTTGTGCCCGACGAAACGGTTGCGCCGGATCTGCGGCGACGACTTCATCTCATTGGCGATACCGATTTCGTTCCCCTCGAAGAGGCAATCTTCGATGCGCAGGCTTGCCTCTCGCACCAGCTTGATTGCCGTACCGCAGTTGCGAAAGGTAGCGTTGCTCACGGGAAAAGAGGTGGCGATGGTCGAGATGGCGGTCTGGGCGCCGTCGAAGCGGACAAAAGCGAAACGACTCCCCTCCCGCGCCTCGGAAAAATCGATCCCCTTCCAACCCGGGGGGGCGGCAAAAACGATGGGCTGGCGTGTGCTCCCCGTCGCAATCAGCACCCCCTGCACCGCCAGCAGGGCTTCGACGCTGGAGGCGCGCACGGTCGTACCCGGGGCGATGGTCAAGACCGCCGTCGGCGCGACCGTCACCGGCCCACCCAGGACAACTTCGCCCTGCCAGCGGATTTGGCCCTTCAGTTCACCGGCAAGGGGCGGAGCGGCGACCGCCGTCCCCGCCAGCAACAGCCCTGCGAGGAGGAGCAGATTACGGAAGCATCTTTGGTTCCACATGGATTGTCACCTCACGAATCGGATGTTCATCGTCGAGCGTCACCCCCGCCTCGGTGCCGCTGCGGCCATAGAGTTCTCCTGCCGCCGCCGGGCCGCCAAAGGCCTCACGCGCCAGCAGGAAATAGGGGCCGGAACCGTGCAACGGCAGTTCGAAGCGGCCGTCGGCCCCGCTCGGCGGAGAGAAGAAGGCGGGGGTCCCGGTCATGGCCGGCGTCGTGTAAGCAAAGACGCGCAAACCGTCGACCCCTTTGCCGGCAGGACCCTGCACTATGCCGCGCACGCCACGGAAGGGCGCTTTCTCTCCCTCTTCGAGCATCGACAGGCGGGTGATGGTCTCGATCTTGACTTCGCGCACCTTCCCCGCTTCGATGGTGACCGGATTACCATAATAGTAGTTGAAGTGGTCGCCGATATCGATGGGGCCGAACTGCCCCCCCTTAAGCCGCTTTCTGGCCAGCAGATAATATTTCCCCGGCGGCAGACGCAGGCGGAAAGTCCCCTTTTCCACCGGTTGGACGAAATATCCCGGCCCCTTGAACCCGGCCTCCGGCTCCTTGTAAACATAGAGATAGGAACGCCCGAGAAGTTCGCCCTGAAAGGTGATCTCGCCTTTGATGCCGGAGCTGGCACTGGCTTCAGCGACCGCTTCCTGCGGAATGCGGATGAGGTTGAAGCCGACATTGGTATAGGCGCCGTCGCGCACCGTCACCGGCGCCCCGCTGTAGTAGCAGAAGAGCTGGCCCGGCTGCGGTGCCCCCTCGTAGTCGCGGGCGGTGAGGTAGTAGCTCCCCGGCGGCAACGCCAGCTGGTAGGTGCCGTCGACGGCGGTCGGTGCCGAAACGGCGACGACCTTCTCCGCGGCGATGTCGGCAATGCTGCGATAGGCGCGCACCGTCACCCCGGCCCCGACCTCGCCGCGCCAGGCGGCGCGTCCCTTGATGCCGGAGGCGGCCAGGGCCGTGCCGGAGAGAACACCGACGGCAACCAACAGGAACAGCAGACGGATCATGGCAGCTCCTGGAAGCCGATGGGCGCGTTGCGCCACGGGGCAAAGTTGACACGGTCGAGGGACCAGCTCTGACCGCCTTCGACAAAGGTCGCGGTGTCGCGTCCGTCGACGATGAAGGAGGGGTTGCCGGCGCTGCCGATGCGGACCAGTTCCGCCGTCCCTTCCTCCCCCCACCAGTTGTCACGGGCATCGACCAGCCCGGTCAGCCCTTCCGGCTTGCGCCGTTCCCCCGCCTCCTCGGCGTGGCCACTCGACTGACCGAAGGCGCCGCGGTTGCCGGCTTCGGCCTCGCGCGTCGTCTCCCCCCTCGCCTTCTCCCAGGCCGAGGACTGGAACTCGAGAAAAAAGGCCCGTTTGTTGCCGCTGAAATCGTTACCGTGCACCAGCGGATAGGATGAGTAGGCCAACGACAGGGCGTCGTCGTTCCCCCGAAAGGCGTTCCCTTCGATGCGGGCGTCGGCGCGGCGGTAGAGGCGCACGCCGGTGCGATTGTTGCTCAAGAAGTTGCCGCGCAGCTGCGGCCGAGCGGCGCGATCGACCAGGATGCCGATCTGGTTCCCCGCGAAGCGATTCCCTTCGATGCGCGGGTCGCTGCCGGCATTGGCGATCATCAGGCCGGTCTCGTTGTCGCTGAACCGGTTGCCGCTGAAGCTGCGCGGCAGAGCCCGGTAGACATAGGCGCCGTACTTGCCGTTCTTTTCGATGCGATTGCCGGTGACGGTCGGCGTCGACTCATCCTTGATGAAGAGCCCGACCTTGCGGTTGCCGACGATGACACAATCGCTGATCTGTGCCGCGCTCTGCTGTTTGAGTTCGATGCCGACGTCATTGCCGCTGACTGTCACCCCGAGCAGGCGCGGCGTGCCGCCGCCGGCGAAAATCCCCGTCTTGGCCCCGTCGACGCGGCCACCGCTGAGAACCGTCCCCGCGTCGCACCCTTTGAGGACGATGCCGTCCCAGTTGCTGCCGGTGAAGTGCGCGTTCTCGGCCACCAGCCGGCCGGCAACTTCGAGCTTCCCCCCGTGAAAGGTGATGACCGCACCGGAAACCACGGTCAGGGTCGCCCCGACTTCGACCCGCACCGATTCGCGCATGGACAGGGCGCCGCACCACTCGGTATCGCTGGTGATGGTCAGGGCGGCGGCCGCGGTGGTCCAGGCACAGCAGCACACGGTCAAGAAAAGGCTCTTCATCCCTACCAGACCTCACGCACGACGATGGGGGACAACTCGACCTGCTGCCCCTTGATCGCTTCGGCCCGATGATCGGCGCGGCCATCGTAGGTACCGACCCACTCTCCCGGTTCCAGGGGGCCGCCGAAGGTACTACGCACGCCGACGTAATAGCTGCCGCCGTCACCGAGGCGGATCTCGAAGCGCCCGTCGGTTCCGCTCGGGGGCGAAATGTAGGTCGGTTTGCCGACCATGCGGCTGTCGAGGTAGGCGAAGGCGTAAACCCCGGCCACCGGCTTGCCATCCTGATCGACAATGCGGCCGGCGAGGGCGGTACCGGTGGCGGTGAAGGTCCCCTGCTCGCGGCGGGCACGGTGGGCCTTTTCCTCGACTTGTTTGAGGGGAAAATCGCCCAGCTGCCGGTAGCTGCCCCGTTCGACCATCACCGGGTTGCCGGGATAGCTGGCGTTGAGATCGCCGGTGGCAACCTCGCCGGAACGGGAGCCGTCGGCCCGCTTGCGCGCGGCGAGATAGAAGCGCCCGGCCGGCAGGTTGATGCGAAAGGTGCCGTCTACAGCGGAGCGGGCCGCCTCGCCGTAGGAGGGGCCCATGAGCCCGGCGGCATCCTCACTGTAGACGTAGACGAAGGCCCCGGCCAACGGCTGTCCGTTGGCAATCAGGCGGCCACTGACGCCGGTCTCGGGCTCGGCGACCAGGGCGCCATCGCGCCCCATTTCGCGCAGATTGAAGGGGGGGATTTGGCGCTCGCCCGCGGTCAGCTCGATGGGGTTGGCCGGACATTCGGCCATGAGCATGCGCGTCCCCCCACCTTCGCCCTCACTCTTCTTCTTGGCAATGACAAAGTAGCGTCCCGGCGGCAGGGCGATACGCCACTGCCCGGCGGCATCGGCACCGGTACTGGCGAAGGGGAGGGTGGCGCGATCCTTTTCCCCCTTGAGATAGACCTCGATGGAAGCGCCAGCCACAGGCCGATCCTGAAAGAGGACGGCGCCGGAGAGGGCAGTCTCGCCACCTTTGGAACAGGCGGCCAGAAGACAAAGAAGAAAATACGACATGAGCAGGCGTAACGGCATAAACATCCTGACTTTGCAGTTACAGATTCCGTCCCCAGATTCGTCCCTCCTGGCGTCCGGTCGTGAAGACCACCAGCAGGGCCAGGGCGTAGATCGCTTCACCGCAGAGGAGGGTGACGATGAAACCGAAGTTCATGGCGACGATGACCGCGACGATGGCTCCGAGGACGCTGGTGGCGCTGTTGATCCCCCAGCTCCACGGCACCAGTTGGCCGTCTGCGTGGAGGAGGCGCAGGCCGAGGGGCATCGGCATCCCCATGAGCAGGCCCAAGGGGGCCAGCAGGAGTACGGCAACCACGCAGCGCCAGAGTTCGCCAAGGGTCAAAAGGGCGCCGAGAAGTGGGCCGAGACCGAAGATGTAGAGGTTGGAGAGCAAGAGGAGTGCCAAGAGAACCCGCACCAGCATGGCGCGCTCGGCGCCGCGCCCGACCCGGTCGCTAAGGAGGCTGCCGAGGCCGGAGAAAACCAGGAGCGAAAAGAGAATGATGGCCAGGGCATAGATCGGCGGGCCGAGGAAGAGGACAAAGCGCCGCATCAGGCCGATCTCGATGAGCATGTAACCGAGACCGAGGCAGGCGAAATAGAGGATGCGCCGGCCGCTCCCTTGACGACTGAGACCCGCACGCTGCCAGATCAGCAGCGGCAGACAGATGAAAACGACGACAAAGCCGGAGACGACGAGGAGGAGGTTGCGCAGGGTGAGGACGGCGCGGTCTTCGAACTGGCTCTGTTGCGGAAAGGCGAAGAGGCGGAGGAAATCGGCCGGTTTGAACATGTAGTAGAAGAACGGCCGGTCGTCGGTGGTCGGGGTGATATCGAAGGGAAAGGTGCGATAGAACGCGTCGCTGCCGCCGGAGTTGATGAGCTTGCCGAAGACCCCTTCGGCGGCTTCGCGGCGGTCGGGGAGGAAGACTATTTCGAATTCGCGCTCGGCGGCCAGCTGACGCAGCTGGGCCAGCTCCGCCGTCGTGAAGGGGGTGCGTTTGAGCATGAAATTGGCCAGCCCGCGCTCCTTGATGATGGCAAGGTGACTGGCGGGATCGGCCACCCCCTGTTCCTTGAGCAAGGCCAGGCCGAGGGAGACGAGGCGCAAGGTCTCCCGCTCGAAGATGAAACGGGAGATGGTCAGAATTCCGTCAGGGGTGAGGTGCTGCCAGTAGTCGCGGAAGCCCTCCAGGGTGTAGAGGGTGTTTTCCGACAGGGTAAAGGCGCCGGCGGCCGGGGCCATGCGGCCGAAGACCGCCGAGGCCTGGATGATGTCGTACTGCACCGGCGAGCGGCGGATATAGCTGCGCCCCTCGTCGACCGCGACGGTGACGCCGGGGCGTCGGTAGAGTTCGCCGGTGAAGGCGCCGAAATGGTCGTTGACCGCCTCGACGATGAGGTTGTTGACCTCGACGGCCGTGACCGGACCGGCATCCATGGCCAGGGCGGTGAGAACATCCTTGCCGCCACCGGGACCGATGATGAGACTGACTGGTTGCTCCTTCAGGGCATAGGGAAGAGCAATGACGTTGGCGCGAAAGAAGTCGCGGGTCCTCTCCCCCTCCCAGCGGTACATGGTGGTGTAGCCGGTGTCGTCGACGACCATGCCGAGCTGTTCCGGCACCGGTCCCTGGTAGGTGCGCGACAGCCCCCACGACTGGTCCATCTCCTGACTCTGGGTCGGATAGACCGCCACCCGCGAAAAGGAGTTCCATTCGCTCCAGAGGAGGCTCGGCTCGAAGCGGCCACGGACGAAACGAATCTCGGCAAAACCGTAGAGATAATTGGCCACTCCGGCCAGGGCTAACAGGAGAACCATCCCGGCCAGTCCGACCTTGTGGATACGGGCCGTCTCTTTCGGCATGAAGGACCAGGAGGCGAGCAGGCCGATGAGACCGATGACGAGGAGGGCGGTGATGCCGCCACAGAGCTTGAGGAGGGGAATGACCAGGAGGCAGCCGGCCCCGGCGCCGAGGAGGTCCCAGCAGTAGAGGCGGTTGATGTCATTGAGCCAGCGCGACAGGATGAGGGTGATGGCCAAACCGCTGCAGAAAAAAGGCAAGGAGGTGATCAGGTAAAGCACCGCCAGCACCGGCAGGAGTCCGGCCGGCACGCCGCGATCGTAGAAACCCTGCTGGAACGGCTGATAAAAGGGCTGGTGGAAAAAGGAGAGGACCTTGAAACCGAGCTGGGGCTGAAGGCGGAAGAGGACAAAGACCGCAAAGAAGAGAGCCACCGACAGCCCGAAGAGGGCGGCAAAACGACTACAGAGGAATTCACAGCGCTCCGCCGGAAACCACTGCGGCTTGAGATAGACGGCAAGGGCCGCCGTCCCCATGCCGAAGAGGGCCAGCGAGATCGCCATGGAAGCGAAGTGGTACCACATGAGGACCGAAAAGACCCGGGTCAGGACCAGTTCGTACATGAGAGTGGCGAGGCAGAGGAGAAAGAGTCCCCGGAAGATGCGGGGGGGCGGCGCGGAATGAAGGATCATGGGGATTTCTTCTTCTCGTCGGCTGAGAGCAGATCGAGGGCATGAATGCGCTGATCGCGGGCGCCGAAGATCAGCCGTCCGCCCTGGAGGAGAGGGGTCCCCTGCATCGGCGCGCCGACGGTGAAACTGGCGAGAAGGTCGGCGCTGTCGCCGCCGAAGACCCGGAGCATCCCAGCATTGTCACCGACAACGACACGCCCGTCGGCGACCAGCGGGGTGGCATAGAAGGGGCCAAACCCGTCGCGCCGCCAGACCGTCCGGCCGCTATCGGCATCGAGGCGCCACAGGCTGCCGGCTGCCGTCGCGACAAAGAGGGCGCCGCGGTCATAGACCGGAGCACCGTACCAGCATTCCTGCTGCAGCGAGTGGCGCCACATCTCCTGACCGTTGGGGGTCAAGGCCACCAGCGTCCCGGCCCGGCTGAGGACCGCTACTCCGGCCGGCAGAAGGACCGGGCTCGACAGCAGCGGCGCATCGAGGCTGCGCTCCCAGAGCAGGCGGCCGTTCAGGTCGAGAGACCACAAGGTGCCGTCGCCCCCGCTGAGGTAGAGACGCTGGCCGTCACTGGTCGGAGTCGCCCGCAGCGGGGGGCGGGCGGTGAAACTCCAGAGCAACTTGCCGCTGGCCGGATGCAGGGCGTAGAGGGTGCCGTTCCAGCCGGGGACGAGGAGAGAGTCGCCAAGTCGCAACAGCCCCCCCTGGCGATGGTCGTCCGCCGGCGAGGCCGGATAGGAAAAGCGCCAGCGAACCCCGCCGTCGGTGCGGTCGAGGGCGACAACCTCCCGCCCCCAGGTCTGCAGGTAGAGTCGTTCGGTGTCCACCGCCGGGGTAGCATCGATGGTCTCGCCGAGGGAACGCTGCCACAGCAGGCGACCATCCCCGGACAAGGCCCGGGCCGCCCCGTCCCACCCCGGCAGATAAAGCACGCCCTCCCGGGTGACGGCCGAGGCGTCGACAAAGCCCCCTGTCGCCAGCTCCCAGGCCGAAGTCAGGGCCACACCATCACGGGGGCCGGTCGCCGCCAGCCACTCAGGCGCCGCTTCGATGGTCACCGTGCCAAGGGTCGCGTCGGACTTGCGGTCGTAGACCGTTGCCGCTGCCTCCTGTGCATCGGGATCTCCCCACCAGTTACGGCCGACGGCGATGTCGTGCGGAAAGAAATCGCCCAGACGCAGATTATGTCCATTATTATGGAAGTTATTGCCGGCGAGCAGGAGGGAGCGGTCGGTTTCGAAGAGGAAGATACCGGTGGCATTGCGGCGGATGATATTACCGCTGATTTCCACCGTCGAATTGCGGAAATTGATCCCCTTGCCGCTGTTGTCCTCGATAAGGCAGCGGCGGATGACAAAGCTGCCCTGCCCCAAACGGCAGCCGTCGATATTGTTGCGGATGGTACAATCCTCGACCACGGCGCGGGTAAAATGGGCATGGAGGGTGTGGGCCGAATCACGGATTTCACAGAAACTCAGGCGGCAGTCCCGGGCAAAATCGACTCGCAGCTCCAGCCAGTCTCCCGGTTGCGGGTCGCTGGCGGCACTGCGAAAGCGGATCGGTTGCTGGCGGGAACCGACGGCGACCAGGGCACCCTCGACGATCAGTGTCCCATCGCCGAGCCCGTCCTGGTCGCGATCCTGGCGCACGAAGAGAATGTCGGTCCCCGGCGCAATGGTCAGGGTCGCCCCCTTGAAGACCTTGACTTGTCCGTCGATAATCACCGTGCCGCGCCAGAGCGTATCGACGAATATTTCCGCCGGAGCCGTCAGGGGGGCGTCTGTTCCGGAAGGGCAGCTCGGGAGACAGCCCCCGAGAAAAAGGAGGGGCAGAAACAGGCAGAGCAGGGACTTCACCACATCTCCTCCACTACAACATCCACCCCGCGCAGCTGCTCACCGTCCTTGATCTGCAGTGCGTGATCGGGGGTTCCGGCATAGGTGCCGTAGAGGTCGCCGGGACCGGGAGCGCCGCCGAGGGTATTGCGGGCGGCCAGATAGTAGGTGCCACCATGGGGGAAGGAAAGGACAAAGGTTCCGTCGGCGGCGCTCGGCCGCGAAACATAGAGGGGGCGATTGAGCATCTGCGCATCGCCGTAGAGGACGGCGCGGGCGTCGCGCACCGGACGACCGTCGGGATGGAGAATGCGACCGTGAATGGCCGTGTTGCCGAAGAGGTTCTCCGCCATACGCGCGATTTTTTCCGGCACTTCCAGCAGCGGAATGGCAATCCGGGCAACCTCCCCGGCGCCGACGCGCAAGGGATTCCCCGGGAAATAGCCGATGAAGTCACCGGCCTGCAACGGCCCGGTCAGGCCGCTGCCACCACGACGCAAACGCGCCAGCAGGTAGTAGGTTCCCGCCGGCAGGGAGGCTTCAAAATAGCCCGCCTCATCCGTCGGCCCGGCCATGGCGTACCCCATCCCTTTCAGTCCACCGGAGAGATCGGTGTAGATATGGATCATTGCCCCGGCCAACGGCTGATGGTCGTGAAGAACAGTTCCGGCTACACCACTGTCGATCGTCGCGGGGGGGGAAACAGCGGCCTCACTGTCGCCTTCAGGGACAAGCCCAAGATTGATCTCGGCCAGACCGCCGGCCGGAACCGTCACCGGATTGCGTCCATAAAAAGAAAAGTAGCCGCCGCCGCGGGCGAAGAGAAAATAGTCCCCCGGAGGCAATTCCAGCTGGAAACGGCCGTCCGCGGTGGTAAGGGGAGCATTGAACGGGGCAGGTTCCTGCAGGGAGGACCAAGTCAACGGAAAGGCCATGACCCGGACATCGGCCAGGCCGACGCCGGCGGCGGCGACCTTCCCCGCAACCGTGGTCGTGACAGATTGCACGCCACGCCCGGCGGTACACCCCGACAGCCCCACGCAGAGAAAAAATATCAGCAGTCTTCGACACATGGCGTCCATTTTTAGCACTTTCCGTTCCAACTTTGCGTTCACAAAAAAGGGAGAGAGGGTTGCCTGAGCAACCCTCTCTCCCTGAGTCCCGCTGCTGATCGGTAAAACTTTATTTCACCAGCTGAGTCAGCATATTCGGCTTCTGCAGAGTCGGCTCGATGATTTCTAGGGTCTGACCGGTCTTGACCCCGGTCATCTTCGCCTCGATGCCGCTCGGGAAGACCGCGACGACATCATACTGCTGGGCGGCGCTGAGGCCGAAGTGGACAATCTGCGGTTCCTGGGCGCAGAAGCCGCTGGCAGAGCGGAGTTCACGCATGGCCAACTGCTTGCTCTTGCCTGTTTCGAAAACCTTGACCTTGGTGCCGTAACCGTCGCGATTGGAGACGGTGCCGGCCAGCTTGACCTTGAGCCAGTTCTTGTCGTCCTGGATGTTCTTGTAGAGCTTGTTCGGGGCACCCCAGTTGATGACATAAAGATCGAGATCACCGTCGTTGTCGATATCGCCAAAGGCGGTGCCCTTGGTGCGGACAGTCTCACACTTCAGTACCGGCTGGCTGTCGACGACATTGGTGAAGTTCCCTTTGCCGTCGTTGAGATACAGCTGGTTGGCCAGCTTGCAGTCGCCCTCGTAAAGGTCGACATCGCCATCGTGATCGATATCGCCGAAGGTCGGCCCTTTGCCCCAACCGTCGTGGGAACCCTTGATCTGGCTGGTGGCCTTGGCGAAACCCCCCTTGCCATCGTTGAGATACAGGTTGTTCGGCCCGACGTAGTTGGAAACGAAAAGATCCTGGTCGCCGTCATTATCGACATCGGCGAAAGCAGCGCCGAGACCCCAGTTCGGATCCTCGACCCCGGCCTTCTTGGTGGTGTCGGTGAAGGTGCCGTTACCGTTGTTGATATAGAGCTTGTTCGGTTCTCCGACAGGATAACGGCCATTGACGACATAGAGATCAACGAAGTTGTCGTTGTTGACGTCGGCCCAGACCCCCATCCAGCTCCAGGAGCGGTCGCCGACCCCGGCCATATCGGTCACGTCGCTGAAGGTGCCGTTGCCGTTATTGCGGTAGAGCACATTCTTCGAACCGGGACCGTAGGTGGCGCAATAGAGATCGAGATTGCCATCGTTGTCGAAATCGGCGAAAGAGGCCCCGTAGGTGAAAGCCTTGAGGCCGACCCCGGCCGTCGCGGTCACATCGGTGAAGGTATTGTCGCCGTTGTTGTGAAAGAGACGGTTGCCGTCAAGCTCGTACTGGCCGCCCCGGGCGAGATAGAGGTCGATATGGCCGTCGTTGTCGTAGTCGCCAAAGACGCTGCCGAGGGTAAAGCCCGGGTCATCGATACCCTTGCCGGCCTTGGCGGTGATGTCCTCGAAGGTGCCGTTCCCCTTGTTCAGGTAGAGCTTGTTGGCGCCCCCCTTGTTGGAAACGTAGATATCCACGAAACCGTCATTGTTGATGTCGGCAAAAGCCACACCTTTGCCGAGGCCGTCATCGGCGACGCCGGCGGCGACGGAGACATCGACAAACTCCTTGGCACCGGCAATCCCGGCCACCAGAGTGAGTCCACAAACCAGCATCAGACCCATCATTTTTTTCGCCATTGCTTCTCTCCTTTTCACCAAAAACCCAGGTTAAATGCCCCAGTCGCTGCGTGAATTTACCAAGCAAAGAAAAAGTCCATAGTAATCGATAGCTTTATACCATTTCCGCGGCTGACGTCAACAACGTCTGAACGATAATCCTGCTGCCGGTCCAAGTCTTATGACGTAGAAATGCCTCGAATTGGAAGGTGTGACGCTAATATGCAATAAACAGACCCAGACAGTTCAGGCAGAAACTCGTCACCTTGCGGCGACAAGCGGTCAAAACTCCATCACAATGCCAGTTGAAGTGCCCAGCCGAGGCTGACGCTGACCAGCAAGGCCGTCAACAAGAAAACGATGACCACCCGCCGGCGGAACATCCCCCACAACGCCACGATGGCCGGCAGACTGGTGACCGGCCCCGCCAGCAACAGGGTCAGGGCGGCGCCGTGATCCATGCCGCGCTCCAGCAAACCGGCGAGAATGGGAATGATGGGAATCTGATTGGCCGGCAGCGGCAGGCCGGCAAGCGCGGCCGCCAGCACCGACCAGATATGTTTTCCCCCGACCAGAACCAGGAGCCATGATGTCGGTACCAGGGTGACGATGACCGCTTCAAGGACGATGGCGAGGAGGAGCCATTTGCCGACAAAGAGCCCGGCATCGAGGGTGCGATCGAGGATGAAACGGAGGCGGCTGGCGCGGGGGATGATGGTCATGGTCGGCACCGTCACTCCTCCCGCCTGGCCGATTTCGTAGGCGCTGGCCAGGGTGCCGTCCTCCCGGTAGAGCGGCTTGAGGCGGACCATGTCCCCGGCGAGATAACCACGCCGCACCAGCACTTCGCTGACAAGGCCGACCGTCAACCCGAGAATGGCGGCGCCGACCAGCTTGTACAGCGCCCACTCGGGGCCGAGGCCGCGATAGGTCAGGAGCAGGGCATCGGGGCTCATTACCGGCGAGGTGGCCAGCAGCGCCAACAACGGCGGGAGCGGGGTACCGAGCATGGCCAGAGAAATGATGATCGGGAGGATGCCGCAAGCGCACAGGGGCGAGACCATGCCGACAAGAATCGCCAGAAAAATCCCCAGCCAGCCGGCGCGGTTGATGGAATTTCTGATTTTCAGATCAAGGCGGTAGCCCTTGATGATCCCGACCAGGGCGATGGAAAGGAGAAAGAACCACCACATGCGGCCAATCTCGTCGCCGACGACCTCGAGCAGGCGCAACAATAACGATTCGGTCATCGATCCACGCCTTCCGCCCATGCCACCGGGCCATCGAGGGGCCGCACCAGCAACAGCTCTTCCTCGGGCAGGGTCCGCAATTTCGGCAACAGAACGTCGAGAACGCGTTCCTTCTCTTCCAGCCGCCGGGCGAGTTCAACGGCGGCCAGGGAGCCGCGCTCTTGCTCCAGCGCCGCATCGAGACGGCGATACTCCCCGGCCAGGGCAAGAGCTTCCGGACGGATCTCGACCGATACCGCGGAGCCGCTGACGAGATCGTACAAGACGAGCTGATGGCGCCCACCGTCTTCCACGGTCAGCGTCCCCGCCCCTTCGCGACAGCCGGTGGTCACGACAATGCCATCGACGGCACAGGTGGCGATGCCATAACTAGCCCGCAGGTTGGCTCCATCCACCTCGGCCAATCGGCGGCGGGCGGCATGCCCGAGTCGTCCGCCGAGGGTACTCATCGGACAGCGATGGCCGTGACGGCGCCAGATCTCCTCGAAGATCTCCAGGGCCGGAGCTGTTACTGCCGGAATTGTCGCGTCAGAACTCATAGTGATGCGGGCAATCGGTCTCGCGGATGGCGTAATAACGGGCCGTCATGTCCGGGGTCAGAAATTGCCGCACTTCCTTCAGCGCCTGCCGGAAGTGCGCCTCACTGACCATGGCGGCATCGGCCTTGATGGCATTGATGGTGGCGCGCTTGCAGAGGCTCTCGATGTCCCAGCCGACATAGCCCTCTGCCGCATCGGCCAGACGCCGCCGGTCAATCCCGGCCGCAAGATTGGGCATCCGGTTCATATAGATATCGAGCATGCCGAGGCGATCGTCAGCTGTCGGCGGGTTGACAAAAACCTTGCGATTGAAGCGTTTCTTCTCTTTGATGACCGCCTGATCGACAGTATCGATGCGATAGCACGACCCCAGCAGAGCAACCCCCGGCACCTGATTGATGCGATCGATCTGCTCAATGAAGAGTCGGGTCAGATCCTTGTCGGCGAAGGTCGGAGGAACCGCGCGCAGATTCCCCGGGCTCCACTCGTAATCGCAACCGGCACGGGGCGCCAGCCATTCGCAGTCGGAAATGAAGAGAACACAGGGGGCCTCATGGATGGCACAGTCGAAGGCCTCTACCAGCTCCGCTCCCTTGCCGAGCATCTCCTGGCCGGAAATATAGACAAAGGTGACCCCGGCTTCTTTGGCGCAGGCTTCGGCCAGCATGGTAATGCCGGTGCCCAAGGGACCCCAGAGCATGACCCCGGCGGGGATGCCGAGGTTGTGCCGCAAGATCTCTGCCCGCTTCTTCAGCGGGAGACAGACCATCTCCTTCAGTGTCTCCTTGACCTCGGCATAGCCGCCGATATCGTCCCAGCCGAGGACGGGGTCGCGAACTTCATAGAAAATGCGGCTCAGTTTCCGATGCACGGTAGCGCTTCCATTTCTTCGGGCGCACAAAAACGATCACGGCCCGAGACAAAAAAATTGGCCCTCGCGGGGCGCTGCAAACCTTCGTCCCAAGAGCAACATCCATGCCACCTTGACCCTCGCCAGGAGGCGGACTATAGTGCCGGGCAGAAGGTGAAGGCACCGTCGCCGCGGGAGGTCGTCATGCCAGCATACATTCTTGCCATCGATCAGGGAACCACCGGCACGACCGCCCTGCTCGTCGCCCGCGACCTTTCCATCCGTTCTCGGGCCACCGTCGACTTCCCCCAGCACTTTCCGCAACCGGGATGGGTCGAACACGACCCCGAGGAGATCTGGGCCTCCGTGCGCCAGGCTATCGCCCGGGTGCTGGCGGAGGGGGACGTCAGTGCCCGGCACATCGCCGCCATCGGCATCACCAACCAGCGCGAAACGACGCTGCTGTGGGAACGGGCCTCGGGGCGAGCGGTGCATCCCGCCATTGTCTGGCAGTGCCGGCGCAGTGCCGAAATCTGCCGGGAGTTACGGCAACGGGGGGTCGAGGAGCTCTTCCGTCACCGCACCGGCCTGGTCCTCGACCCCTATTTCTCCGGCACCAAACTGACGTGGATTTTTCGCGGCCATCCCGATCTGCGGCGCCGGGCCGAAACCGGGGAAGTGGCCTTCGGCACCGTCGACACCTTCTTGACCTGGCGTCTCAGCGGCGGGAAAGCCCACGTCACCGACCCCTCCAATGCCTCCCGCACCCTGCTCATGAATCTGGAGACCCTCGACTGGGATTCGCAACTCTGCACCCTCCTCGACGTCCCCCCCATCATCCTGCCGGGAATCGCCGATTCCTCGGCCATCTATGGCTACACGGCCGGCCTGGACCTGCTGCCGGACGGCATCCCCATCGCCGGCATCGCCGGCGACCAGCAAGCCGCCCTTTTCGGCCAAGCCTGCTTTGCCGCCGGCGAAGCCAAATGCACCTATGGTACCGGCGCGTTTCTGTTGGAGAACACCGGCACACAGATCGTTCGCAGTGGTCACGGTCTCCTCACTACCGTCGCCTGGCGCCTGAATGGCCAAGCCTGCTACGCTTTGGAGGGGAGCGCCTTCATCGCCGGCGCGGCGGTGCAGTGGCTGCGCGACGGCCTCGGCTTGGTGCGCACTTCGGCCGAGATCGAGCCGCTAGCGGCCTCGGTCGCTGACAGCGGCGGCGTCGTTTTCGTCCCGGCCCTCACCGGCCTCGGCGCCCCCCATTGGAAGAGCGGAGCCCGGGGATCGATCAGCGGCATCACCCGCGGGACGACCGCGGCGCACCTGGCGCGGGCGACGCTGGAGGGGATTGCCTTGCAGATTTACGATCTGGCGGCGGCGATGGAGCAGGACCGGGGCGACATGCTGAAGCTGCTCAAGGTTGACGGCGGCGCGGCCAACAACAATCTGCTGATGCAACTGCAGGCCGATCTTCTCGGATTGCCGGTGGTACGTCCGGCCACCGTCGAAACCACCGCCCTGGGCGCCGCGATGCTGGCCGGCCTGGGCGTCGGATTCTGGTCGGGACAACGGGAATTGGAGGAAAGTTGGCGGGAAGAATGCAGATTCGCCCCGCGGAGGGAAGTGCCATGGCGCGAAGATTTGCTGCAGCGCTGGCACGAGGCGGTGGCGAAGGCGTAACGGTTACAACTCGTTCAACAAGCGATAAACTTTCTGTTCCATCTCCCAAACGGCCGCCGCCGCATCTTCGCGTCCGTCTTCTTCAAGGAGCAGACGCGCCCGGTCGAGATAGCCGTGCGCCTTGAGCAATACCGGCGTCAACTGGGATTCAAGACGGATGCGGGGGATTTCTCCGACCTTTTCCTGCAGTTCCGCCAGCTCCTGAACTGCCTGGTTGACGGAGCGGAGTTCCCGCCCCGGCTCGGCCGCATCCGGGGGTGACAGGGTCTCAAGCAGAGCGCGGGCGTCATTGACGAGTTGACGGTAACGGTCGGATATGTTCATGATCTGGGCTCCAAAAACCCTGCGGGGGATTTGCATCTGATTTGAGCCAGTCATGCTAGTCATTACCCGCGAAGAACTCAAGAAAAACCTGCGCCCCAGATAAATGCCGTTCAAACGCCCCAGCCCGCGCATGCGCGGGCTGGGGCGTTTGAACGGCAAACATGATGACTCCGGGGCAGCTCGCGCGCCATACCCACAACGTAACTGTGCGCGAAGCTCGGCAGCCCCTGGCGAGTTACTCTTCCCTCGCCGATGCCGCATCCACGAACATCGCGCGCGACAACATCAGGCGTTTCACGCTGGATGTGGCATGGTATTCGCCGTAATAGTATTCGTTGTGCTTCGGGTCCATGCCGTTGATGACCACCCCCAGAACCTGAAGCTTGCGGTCGCGCAACATCTTGATGGCCCGGGTCGCCATATCGTGCGTGGTCTGATGCGCCTTGGTCACCATGATCGTGCCGTCAAAACTCCGGCCGAGCAACAGCGCATCGGCAACCATCAGCACCGGCGGAGAGTCGCAGATGATGAAATCGAACTTCTCGCCGAGGGCATCAATCAGACTCCGGAACCGTTTCGATGCGATCAATTCAGAAGGGTTGGGCGGAGTCGGACCGGCAGCGATGAACGAGAGGTTGGGGACGGGCCCGGGCTGGAGAATCCCTTCCGTTTGCCCCCCGGTCAGATAGCTGCTGAGACCGACCTTGCTGTCCATTTTGAACAGTTTGTGCAGTCTCGGTTTGCGCAAGTCGCCATCGATCAGGACAACACGATTTTCGGTTTGCGCCAGGGCGATCGCCAGATTGATGGCGGTGGTGGTTTTCCCTTCCCCCATGACCGCGCTGGTGATGAGGATCTTGCTTGGAGCCAGATCGGCTGCTGCCATCAGCAGAACACTGCGCAGTGTCTTATAGTTCTCGGCGAAAGCGGAAAGGGGCTGCTGCAGGACTATCCCCTCGATGGCCTTGCCGCTCTCCCGGCTGAGGGGGATCACGCTCAGGATCGGAGTAGCCAGGGACGTCTCGGCCGCGTCCGGGTCGGTGATCCGGTTATCGAGATAACTGCAGAGAAAGGCCAGGCCGATCCCGCCCGTCACGCCGAGCAGCATCCCGAGCAAGAGGTTCAACCCTTTGCGCGGGGAGGCAGGCTCAAGGGGAACCGTAGCTTCTTCGACGATCCAGAGATTGATCGGCTGATTCTCGCCGGTAATCCCCTGCTCCCTGAGCTTGAGGGTAAGGGCATCGTACGTCTGACGAATCGTGTCCACTTCCCTTTTCAGGGCACCGAAGCGAATGAAGCGTTCGTTGAGTTCCATCGTCTCGGCTTTGGTGAGATCAAGCTGCGAACGCAGACTCTGCTCGTTTTTCAGGGCCAGCTCATAGTCGTTCCGGATGGTCCGGACGATGCGCCGGACCTCTTGCTGTTTCTTCGACAGCAACATACTCAAATCGCCGCTGGCCTTGATCATGACCGGGTGCTTGGGGCCATACTTGTTCGTCAACTCCATAATCTGCTTTTCCGTCTGCACAATCTGCGTCCGCAAAACCTGCAACGTCGGATCGGCAGCAATAGCCGTCACCGCTTCCGCCGCCGCCGGGCTGTCCTCGACCTGCGCGACCTTCGCGTAGAGGGTTTCCAGTTCCTTGCGGCGCAGCTCGGCGAGCACCAACTGGGAACTGAGTTCGGAGAGTCTTTCGGGGGTGACGGTGATGCGATTTTCCAGAGTCACGATGCCGTTGGTCTGCATATAGGCCTGCAGTTCCTGTTCGGCCTGCTCCAGAGCTTTGCGCTCGCTCCGGGCTTTGTCGTCCATCCAGCCGAGATTGCGCCGGGTCCCCTCGATCTTCATTTTGAGAACTTCCTCGATGAACGCCTGGGCGGTGGTATTGGCCACCTGAGCGGCAAAGACCGGGTCGGTTGAGGTAAAACGGATTGAGACGAGATGGCTCTCCGCCAGCGGCGACACTTTGATGTCGGCGCTGATGGCCGTCGCCGCCCGGTCCTGCCAGCTCTGCCCCGTTGCGGGGGCGACGGCGGGCGCCTCTTCCCCGAAGATTGACTTGACCCTCTGCAGGGCGCCGGCGATCACCGATTTGACGGCAGACAACGGCGACTGCTCGGTCATGGACGCGGCATAATCTTCCGGCAAAGCCAATATATCCACGACCCGGCGGGCAACGGCCCGACTTTTGATGAGCTGGAACTGGGTCTGGTAGAATTCGGAATCGTAGGCCAGACGTGCACGCCCGGACAATTCGCCGGAATCCCCCCGTTCGATGAGGACCTTGGTCACCCCCTCGTAACGCGGGGTGAGGAGGAAGTTGGCCAGCAGGACAAGGGTGACGGTCGCGCCGAAAAAGGTGAGCACGACTCGCCGGCGCTGGCTGATCACCTTGAAGCAATCCCTCAGGTGGAGACCCTGGTTTGCTGTCGGCATGGCATGCATCCTCCCGCTACAGGTTGATCGGTATACGGTCCGGGTCACTGCTCAGAAGAAGCTCTCGGGCACCACGATGACATCCTCGGGCAACACCGCTGTGTGCAACGGCACATTTTCCAGCACCTGATCGGTCCCGTTGACTTTGCGGATGATTTTGACTCGACCTTTGGCCGCCAGTTCCGTAAAGCCGCCAGCCATGGTGACCGCCTTGATGATCGACGTTTTCTGGCCGATCCGGTAGGCGTTCGGCCGGTTGACCTGGCCGGTCACATAGAGGGTGCCGGTCTCCGCCACAAAGACGCTGTCGCCATCGAGCACAGAGACGTTCAGGGACGCATCACCATTTTCCGTCAAATCTTTCAGGTTGAGGGTAAGCAGCTGTTCCTCTCCGCTTTTAGCACTCGCCCGACGTTTGATGCTCACGCTTTCTCCGGCATTGGCGCTTAAGCCGCCGGCCTTGGAAATCAGCTCCAGAAGGGTCGAGGGCCCACTCAATTCATAGAGTCCGGGGTTCTTGACTTGCCCCATGATGATTGCCTTGCGGCTGCGGAATTCTTCAATAAAGACCGAGACCTGGGGGTTGACGATGTAGCCGTCGGCCAAGGCGGCACCCAGCATCGTCGAGGCCTTGGCGACCGACCCTCCGGCGACATGCACCGTTCCGATCAAGGGGAAGTTGATGGAGCCATCGTTGTTGACCCGCACCGTCGTGCTCAGGTCCGGATGATCATAGACGGCAATTTTCAGGACATCCCCGGCGCCGATCAGATAATTGCCGGGTTCGGCGGCGCACAGGGGCATGACTCCCAGGAAAAAAAGAAATAGCGCGATGTTGCCGACGAGCTTCCCATTCATGATTGCGCCCTTTCTGTTCCGGCCGATTCCCGGAACGCCGAGCAAACGGGGCTAAGGACTTGCGACTACAAGGCTGCGGAGAGCCTCAGATATGCCGTGTTGTTGTCATAGCAAAGCGCGGGGAAATTGGAATCACGCCGGAGAAAACGATAGCCGATGGTGACATCCAGCCATTTGCGCGGGGTATAACCGAGGGCCAGCCCGGCACGGTAATAGCTGTCCTCGCGCATGCCCACCATGCCGCCCGCGACCGTCTTTTCCCGATACTCTTCGAACAGGTACGAGCCGTCGATGGTCACTTCCAGCCGGGTCAAGAGTTTCTGGCGAAAACCGAATGACGTCTGCGTCGCCAGGGTGCCGGAGGTCGACGGGGTGTCGGGCTCATTGATCTTGCGGGTCGCCTGCAGGTAGGCCGAGCGCTTCGCGGCGAAACGGTAGTCGAGCCGGACCTCGCCGATAGGTTCTCCGTAGTCGACCCTTCCCTTGTCCCAAAAATCCTTCTGTCCGTAACCGAGCATGACGCGGCCACGCATTTTTGCGGACGCCCGCCACTCGATGCCGGCAAATGCGTGATACTCCGTACTGTCCAGAAGAAGTGCCAGATCATAGTCGATGAGGACCTGCTCGTAGAGGAGGAACAGTTCGCTTTTGGCGAATGACTTCCGGGAAAGGCGGACCGAAAGCGCATTGTCTTCTCTTTTGCGATAGGCATTATCCTGCGCATCAAAGTCGAGACGGTAATTGGCATAGTCTGCCCGGAGACCGGTTCTGGCGGTAATGGGGACATTGAGAAGGGTGTGGATGAGGTTCGCCTTGTACCGCTCGAGATTGTAGGTCTGATTGGTGTCGCCGTAGAAGGGATCCTGCTCCTCCTCATATACTTCAAGAATCTCCAGGGAGAGGCCGCGGGGGGACTGATACAGGATAAAGGCCTCGCCATGGTGGCTGGTTCGTTCCTCCTCGGGGAAACGCGCGTTCATCTCGAAGTTTGCCCGATACAGGGCATAGCCCTGGAAACGGGTCGCGGTTTCGGTACGGAACCGGGCAATTTCCAAACCGCCCGGGGTGGCGATCATGGTGTTCACCCGCAGTGGCTGTTGTCGGCTCGGCGGAGCGACCAGCCAAAGTCCTGGGGTAATGATGGTGGTGTATTCGCTCTGCGGATCGGCCGTACTGTTGAAATAGTTGTCGGTGAAGCGCTCGCCGACCGCGACAAAGGGGTGAATGTAGCCGGTCCGACCGCCGAGGAAGTCCCCTCCGGGATCAGTCCAGTCCAGATAAGTCACGACCTGCGTCCCTGCGTCCTCCGCCAGCGGAAGGGGGACCGTTTCCGCCAGAACGGTGTCGGCGGCGCGGGCGCGAAGCGGCAGGAGCAGGAGGATGCCAAGCAATGGCAGGAGTAAGTGTGTTTTCATCAGACCCGTCCACTTACTTTCAAGGGCAACTGTAGCGGCATGAGACAGCGGCTGTCCCGCGCCCACCCGCTCACGAATTCAAATCGTCGCCCGGGCAACGTCGCCCTTGGCTCGAGCCGGGGCCGCGGGCAGGGGCGGTGCCGGCTTTGTCCTGACGCTCTGCGGCAGCGTAATTTTTACCTCAACCGGACTTGCGTGGGACACGCGGTATTCCGGCACGATTTCCCGCAACTTGGCGATCAGCAATGCACTGTCCCTGATCTGCGAGGTCTGGGCCATGTTCAGGAACCACTGTTCAGAAACGTTCTCATCAATCGGTCTGGACTTGGCCACAAAAATTTTGTCGTGGGCCGTCTCTTGTATGTCCTCCCCGGCTAGGAGCAACTCCTCGTAAAGCTTCTCGCCGGGGCGCAAACCGGAAAAGACGATATCGATATCTTTATAGGGACGCAGACCTGAGAGACGGATCAACTCTTCCGCCAGTTCGAGAATCTTGACCGGCTCACCCATGTCAAGGAGGAATATCTCGCCCTTGCGCCCCATGCTTCCCGCCTGCAGCACCAGTTGGGCCGCTTCGGGAATGGTCATGAAGAAACGCGTGACCTCGGGGTGGGTGACGGTGACCGGCCCGCCCTGTTCGATCTGGTCCCTGAAGACCGGGATGACACTGCCATTACTCCCCAAAACATTGCCGAAGCGCACGGTAATGAAGTTGGTGGCGCTCCGCCTGGCCAGATATTGCACATAAATCTCGGCGGCACGCTTGCTGGCACCCATGACATTGGTTGGGTTGACGGCCTTGTCCGTCGAGACCATGACGAAACGACTGACCCCGGCGGCATGGGCCGCATTGGCGAGAATGCGGGTCCCCATCACATTGTTGCTGATCGCCTCATAGGGATGGGATTCAAGCATCGGCACATGCTTGTAGGCGGCGGCGTGAAACACCACCTCGGGCCGGTGCCGGGCGAAGATCTGGCGGATTTTCTGTTCGTCGCGGATGTCGCTCAGACTGGGAGTCAGGACAACGCCCGCGGAGCGCGCGTGCAGTTCTCGCTCGACATTGAAGAGGGGGGTTTCGGCACTATCGAGGAGGACGATGCCGGCGGGAGAGAAATTGAGCACCTGGCGGCAGATTTCGCTGCCGATGCTTCCCCCGGCCCCGGTGACGAGAATGCGCTTCCCCTTGAGGTAGCCCTGGATTTTGTCGACATCGAGCTCAACCGGCCTGCGGCCGAGCAAGTCTTCGAGCTGGACATCCCGCATATGTCGGACCGATACCGCCCCTTTGATGATCTCGCCGACGGTGGGGAGGATCTTTGATTCCACCCTCGCCCGCCGGCAGGCCGCGACGATGGTGCGTAATTCGCGATAGCCCACCGCTGGCTGCGCCACGATGACTAGGCCGATATGCCTGCTCCAGCAAGTTTGCACCAGGTCTTGAGGAGCCCCCAGAACCGGCACCCCCTGGTAATTCTCCCCGAGGCGCTCCGGGTCACAGTCGAGAAAACCGATTACTGTCATGTTCAAGCTGGGAGTCTGGCGGATTTCCCGGGCGATCGTCTGTCCTGCCGCGCCGGCTCCAACAACCAGAACCCTCCCCCCCGCCTCCTTGCCTTGTTTGAACGTTCCGCTGACCGTTTCCATACCGATACGGGCCAGCACGCGCGCACCGCTGATGGTCAGAAAACAGAAGAGTCCATCCAGCACGAAGACGGCGGGGGGGATGTGCACGTATTGACGACCCGCCAGAACATACAATCCCAAGAGCAGCAGCGAGGCGGACAGATTGGCGTTGACAATCCTGAGCAGGTCGGGCAGGGAAATGTACTTCCACCCACCGGAGAAGAGGCCCATCGTCCAGAAGATGGGAATCTTGATCAACAGCAGTAACGGCAGGATGGTCACGATTGACGCTTGGTAAAGCAGGGGGATGGTCCCGTCAAAGCGCAGGGAGAGCGCACCGATATAACTACAGACCACTGCCGTCATGAGGAACAAAATGGTCATCAGCATTTTTGTCGGGTTTTTACATCGAAGGCCTTCAGCGAATTCTGCCATAGTCGCCACCTTATCGATATTAGTTGTCAATAACGTTAGAACCGAATTGTGCCTCTTCAATAACCGGATAGGTGGAAACAAGGTCGAATAAGGTTATAAAGATTATTAACCTGAAAGTTTCAGGGCTGAGCGCATTCCTGTCCCGCTCTTGCAATGACGCCCCGAGACGGCGCAGAGACTGCCCGGGGACGGCAGTCTCTGCGCCTGTTTCAGCCCGCATGCGGGGTATGCGCCCCGGGCAAGACGCGACGAGACGATTACGGGGTCAAGCCCTCCACCATCGGATAGGCCGCCGCATCTAAGCTCGCCCATTCCTTGGCGGATCCGCAGTAGTTGGCGACCTGAGAGTAGCCCATCAACCGGGCAAGAAAATAGATGAAGGCACTTCGCTTGCCGACCGAGCTATAGACGATGACTTGTTTTTCGGGGGCCTTGGTGAAGCCGTGGGCTTCGAAGAGCAGTTTGAGGTCGTAGTAATTCAATACCGACTTGTCGGCGTTATAGCACGCGGTGTAGGGCAGGTTGATCGCTCCGGGAATATGGCCGGGGCGGGTAGTTTCTGCGTCCGGCCCCGCGTACTCGGGTTCGGTACGTGCATCAATCACTAGCACTGACCCATCTCCCGCATCGACTATCGCCTTGACCTGATTCTTGTCGACAGAGATGGCGGCAACGCCCCCTGCATCAAAAACTTCAAAGGCAACTGGAGTGATCGGGGGATGAATCGTGGCAGCGGTTTCCACCGGCCTGAGCTGGGCAAGCCACTGATCCCATCCGCCATTGAGAATGGAAACACTCGTACAGCCCAGGTATTCGAGCAGCCAGAAGAGTCGGCCACCGGCACCTTGCGATGCCGTCGTGTTGTCGTAGATGACGATCTTGCTTGTCCGGGTGATGCCCATGGCGCCCAGCTTCGCCTTCAGTTCGGCGATAGGCAGCAAAACGTTGTCCTGCCCTGTTTCGGTAAAAGCATTTGGTGGGGCGAAGATGGCGCCGGGGATATGTCCGGCGTTGTAATCGGCCAACGAATGCCGGGCATCGAGAATGATCACCTGCTCGGTGGCAAGAGTGGTGGCAGTCGACAGGAGACTGGCATTCGCAAAGAGGGTGGTTTCACCCGTTTGTGCCGGCGGCGGCGGGGCCTCGTCTACGCCGGAGCCACCACACGCGGTCAGCAGCGCGGCAAGGAGTGTCGTCAGCAGAATGGAGAGTCGCCGTACCCGATTTTTCCTCATCACACATCCTCCTTTTGGTGAGACGCCTCCTCCGCGAACTCAAGTTTGGCGTGCGCGTTGCGCTCCCTGCTTTTTCAGCGGGGCCAATCGAGTCAGGATTTCGCCCTTCTCTGCCTCAGACAACGTGTTTGATTTTCAACGCTTGACCAAGTCCCGGAGCTGTCATGGGCAATTACTGTAATTGCCCATTGGTCGAAAGATTCGACTTATGCGTACTGGTGGCAGTGAACTTTGCCGCGATAATCGCCAGTTTCATCCGGTTGGGGACACCGAACTTTTTAAACAGGTGATTGCAATGGGATTTGACCGTCTGTTCACTGATAAAAAGCTTTTCGGCGATGCTTTTATTGCTCTCGCCCGAGCAGACATATTTGAGGATTTCTTTTTCTTTCTTGGTCAGACTGATTTTTTTCTGTTCTTGGTTGAAGTTCGTGAGAATGCTGCCGATGGTTTTGTGGTCGATCCAGAATTCACCGGATTGCAGCTTCAATATGGCCTTCTTCAACAGTTGCGAATCGCCCATTTTCGGCATGATCCCGGCGAGCCCCTTGCTGATCATCTCCTTGAGTTCGTCGTAAAGAAGAGGATTCTTGTCGTTGTCGCTAAGCAGCAGTATCTTGGGATGACCCGTGCCCAGAACAGCTTCGAGGAGGCTGCAGCATTCCGGGTGATCGGTGACGACGATATCGATGTTGTTCTTCCTCAATAGCGCCTTCATGTCGTCATCGTCGCAGGCGATGCCGACAATCTGATAGTTGACAGAATCGCTCAGGAGCCGGGCCAGCCCTTCGGCGAAAAGATAGGTGCGACCGAAAATCACCAGATTGACAGACATGCTGACCTCCGTTTCGTGGGCATACGCCAGTCGGGCACAACATCGGCATTATGATTTACTAATGCATTAGACTTTTATTACGATTCCACAGGATGTCAATGCAACTGTCGAATTAATTGAGGTTCTTTGGCGGCCCGGCGGAAAACTTTACCGACCGCTTCCGTCGTCTCGCGCATGTCGGCCTCGCCCGATGTCGGGTGGACCAGAAACATCAGACTGGTGCGACCCAATGTCCTGGCCACGGGCAGATGGCTGTTCTGGCACAACATTCTGTTTGTAAAGGCTTTTTCACGACAAATCTCGCTGCAGCTGCCGCTGAGGCAAGGAATCCCCTCGGCCACAATGGCCTCGATGATCTGCTCCCGGGTCCAGCCGTCCCTGAGGAGTTCCGGACGAATGAAGGTGTAGTACTTGTAGTAGGAATGTCCTGCTTCGAAGGGGGGCTCGGTCACCCGAAGGGCGGGTATGGTCTTGAAACCTTCGGTCAGGATGGCGGCGTTGCGTCGGCGGCAGGCGATCCAGCCGGAGAGACGGGGGAGAGTGGCCCGGCCGATGGCGGCCTGCATTTCCGTCATCCGCCAGTTGGTGCCGAAGGATTCGTGGAGCCAGCGAAAGCCGGCGGGATGCTGGCGATGGTAAACCGCATCATAGCTCTTGCCGTGGTCCTTGTAGGCCCAGGCCCGCTCCCAGATGCCCCGGTCATTGGTTGTCAGCATCCCCCCCTCCCCGCCGGTCGTCATGATCTTGTCCTGGCAAAAAGAGAAGGCGGCGACATCGCCCAGCCCCCCGACTTGCCGCCCCCGGTAGCTAGCGCCATGGGCCTGGGCGCAGTCCTCGATCAGTTTCAGCCCCCGCTCGTGGGCCAGAGCGAGCAACCCTTCCATGTCGCAAGGCCAGCCCGCCAGATGCACGGCGATAATGGCCCGGGTCCGGGGTGAGAGGACCTTGCGCACGGTGGCGGCGGTAAGGTTCTGACTCTCCGGATCGACGTCGGCGAGAACCGGTATCGCGCCCCGCATGACCACGGCGCTGGCCGAAGCGATGAAGGTGCGGCTGGTGGTGACGACCTCGTCGCCCGGGCCGATGCCGAGAGCGTAGAGAGCCAGTTCCAGGGCGACGGTGCCGTTGGCCACGGCCACCGCATAGCGACAGCCGCAGAGTTCGGCGAACTCCTGCTCGAACCGTCGCCCCTCTTCGCCGGTCCAGTAATTGACTTTCCCGGAGTGCAGCACCGCAGCCACGGCAGCGATCTCCTCGGCCTCGAAATGCGGCCACGGCGGCCACGGCGCCGTGCGTGTGGGTGATGATTGGCCCGGTGCCTCGCGAAGGGGGAGCCGAGGCCGGGCATATTCAGACCGTTGACCGGGCAGTAGCGACATCTCTGGATCCTCCTGTTTTCACGGCGTGGCCCCAACTAATTGCGGCTCAGGGCCGACTGACCCAACTCACCACCATACTTCCCTTACCCATTACCCGTGCACCCTGCCAGAGGAAGACATACGCCGGATTGCGCCGGGAACGCATGTTGTTCGAGGTCACATACTCCGGATCAACGGGGGTGGTGGTTTTGCCGGCGAGGCATTTGAACCCGGCCCGATGGAGAAGACGGTTCAACGTTTGCGGGGTGAAACCGTGCAGGTGATGCGGCGGGGGAACGGTCGCCACCCGGTCGCGGACGCCGCCCAGCAGGAGGCGCATTTTCGTCGGGAGACCGTCTTCATTGGGGGTGACAAAGAGGGCAACGCCGCCGGGGGCGAGGAGACGCCGGATCATGCGCAGATTGTCATAGGGGTCGGGGAGGTGTTCGATCACATCGCGCAAGCGAATGAAGTGGAATGCTCCTTCCGGCAGACCACTTTGCAGCAGGGGGACACAGCGCAGGTCGACCTGCAACTGTTGCCGCCCCGCCGCGATCAGTTCCGGATCGATATCGATACCCGTGGCCTGCCAGCCGAGATCGGTGGCGGCACGCACTGAGGCCCCGGAGCCACAACCGACTTCGAGATAGCGTGGGGTTTGCAGGGTCTGCCCGGTCAGACGGGTAATTTCCCGCAGGTGCCCGAGGAGTTGCTGGGTTTCATGTCGCAGGATCTCCGGCGTAATGGTCTGATGCATATACTGGGTGTATTGAAAATCCTTGGAAACCTGCGAAAACTCCAGGGTCGGCTCAAAAAACGGCGCCGGATTGACGTAGATCACTTCGCATCGGGCGCATTTGCCGATGGACCACTCACCGACCGACGAGAGCTTGATGTAGTCGTCGGCACCACAGACATTGCAGGAAATCGGTTGTTTGATCATGACGTCGCTCCTTTTGCACTCTTGTAGTTGAGGTTGGCCGACCGGCGTTGCCAGGGTTGTCGCCAGCGGGCGAGAAGGGATCCGCAGGCGCTGGCGAAACCCTGCCGGAGTAGATGGGCGATCCGCCGCAGGAAGGGCCGGAGGTCGTGCCAATCGAGAATGGCAAAGACATGGGGGTGCAGGTAGGGGCGGAGATACGCACCCACGGTATAACGTTCCCGGGTCAGATAGATGGCGCTGTAGCCAAGATCGCGACTGAGATCGATCCAGTAGACCCCCTTGCGGTAATCGGAGGCGACGGGGAGTTCTCCCGCGACCAGATGGCGATAGTGCAGCCAGGGGAAGTTGGTCCCGCAGCGGACGGCGAGGAGGGTGGAGAGATTGTGACGCGCGTTGACCTCCATGAGCTTGTAGACGCCGCTGCGCGCATCCTTCTTGAACTCGGTACAGGCGTAGCCGGAAAAACCGATGGCGTGCAGGATGGCGCGCCCGGGCTCAAGGACTTCGGGAATCTCCCGACTGAGAACGACCCGGGGCGAACCAAACCACGGGGGCGCATTGCGCACGTGAGCGGCGGTGAACTCGGCGACGGCAACACCGTTCCAGGCATAGGCGTTGTAATTGACCACCTGGCTATCGTCACCCGGGATGAGTTCCTGGAGCATGATCTCCAGTCCTGCTTCCGCGGCGCGTTCGCAGACGTCGAGGAGTTGTGCGGGCGTATCGACCCGAAACATCTTGCGCTGAAACCGTTCATAAAAGAGATGGCTCTGGCACGGTTTGACCAGACAGGGGAATTCGCCCGTGCCGGCGTAACTTTCGATCTCGTCCCAGGAGTTGGGGACCAGAGTGCGCGGGGCCGCCACGCCGCTGGACTCGGCCAGGGCGTAAGTCAGCTTCTTGTCGATGCAGCGCCGGGTGACCGCCCAGTCCGGGCAGGCGACGATGAAGTGCTCTTCGAGCACGGCTTTGTACTGCGAAGCCACGGTCAGGGACTCGTCGGAAGTCGGGAAGATCACCCCTCCGGCAAACCGCGCCGCGCTGCCGAGGAGCAGCCCGATAAATTCCTCCGTGTGCTTTTCCGGATGGGGGGCGCGGAGAGCGACGGTCACATGGCGCGAGCGATGGGCCATGTCGCGCTCGTCGTAATGCACCACCACGATCGGCACCCCCATGGTCCCGAGGGCACGGGCCACACCCAGCGCCATCGTATGTCCGGACAGTATGATTGCGGGTCGCATCAGCTTGGCTCCTTGCCGGGTCGCCGGTGACGGTCAGGGACAGCGGTAGTACGCCTTGATCCCGTGTTTCCGGAAGTAGCTGAAGGCGCTTTGCATCCGCTTGCGAATGACCTCGGGCGACACCTTGTCCTGTATCTCGGAAGCCGGTGTCCCCTCCTTGTCGTGGTAGGGAAAAACCACCACGGAATTGAACTGGGCCTGGCGGACCATGTCGAGGGTGGCGGAAAATTCGCTCTCGGATTCCGAGGGGAAGCCGACAATCATCTGGGTCTCGAGATTCATCTGCGGCTGCAGTTGTCTGGCCTTGCGCAAAATTTTCTGGAGCTCGCCCGCCGTGTGCTCGCGCTGCATAAGCTCAAGAATCCGGTCGCTCCCCGACTGCACCGGGCAGAGCATGCTCTTGACCAGCCGCGTGAAGGGCTGTTCAAGAAGTTCTCGCTCGTACTTGATGAGAAATTTCGGGTGAATTTCCTTGATGTGAAAACTGATGTCGGTGAGCTTTTCCCCTTTCCTGTCCCCATCGTCGAGGGATAGCCGCAACGCCCGCAGCAGGTCCGGGAGGTTTCCGCCGTTATCCAGGCCATAACAGCCAGGGTCGTCGCCGAGGATGCTGAAATCGCGATAGCCCGCCCGCAGTCCCCGGCGCAGTTCGGCGACAACGTCCGAAACCGGCTTGCTTTTCACCGGCCCGACGGAGCGGCGGATGGCGCAGTAGCTGCATTTGCCGTGACAGCCGCGACAGACAAAGAGAAACCAGCTCTCCTGCGGTTCGGAAAGCAGATCCTTCAGACGATTCACCCCGGACTGGGCGGTTTCGGCGAAGAATTCGCGATTGAACAGCTCGCCGCTCTGGATTTTGCGTTTGAGGGACTTGACGATATTGAGATTTTTTCTGGTGACGAGGTTTTCTTCCGACATTTCGGCGTATTTGACGACGTCATGGTCGAAATAGCGGTCGATATGCTCGATTTCCCGCGGCGCGATTTTGTGAAAATCGGCAAACTCGCGATACCTGTCCGAAGCAATGTCCGGTAGACACCCGAAGACGACGATCTCCCGGCCGAACTTGCGAAAAAAACGCAAACGCTTGACCGAGTCATCTTCTTCCTTCTTCTTGAAAGCACAGGTGCTGACGAGGATCCGGTCGGCATCTTCCGGGTTTTCCACCAGGGCGTGGCCATTGGCCTGCAGGTATTTCTTGATCGTCTCGATATCCAACTGGCGCCGCTTGCATCCGGCTTCTTCGACATAGATTCGCGTTGTCACGAAAGCCTCCTTTTTTCGTTGCCGGTCTTTACCAGGCAGGCAATCCAGTGATTGGTGATGCTCCGCAGGAAGGAAAAAACCTTTTTTTTTCCCATGGCGAACAACGCGTCGCTGAACCGCATCGAGAAGGGCAGCGGGAGGAATTCGCGGCGCCACAGGGTCAACGGGCCAAAACTGACGTTGCAGCTTTCCACTTCCGTCAGGCCATGACGGCGGTACACCATATCGATCGTGGCAGGGCGGTATCTTCTGATCATCTCGGCGCTGAACTTTTGGGTTCTTTGCGGGACCGCAACGATAGCGCAGGTCAATCTTCGCACTGCCCGCAACGGCATCCAGACCAGGTAATAATAGGGATCGCAAATCTTGCCGAGCATCAGCCAGTTGGGGAGGGCCATGATCACCACCCCTCCCGGCTTGGCGACGCGGGAGATTTCCGCGACGGCCGGTTCGTCTTCCCGCAGATAGGAAAGGACCCCGACACAGCAAACGATATCGAAGCTTTGATCGCGGAAGGGGAGGCTTTCCACGTCGGCCTGGATCCAGGTGACGTTCTCGCCGACCTCGTTTCTGGCCTGGGTCAGATGGCGCCGATTGATATCGATCCCGGTCAGGCGACAGCGGTGCGCGGCGAATGCCCCGAGAATGCCCCCGGGGCCGCAGCCACATTCGAGGATGCACGGATGATCCGCCGTCGCCGCATACTTGTTCAGCAGCTCGACCACCAGTTCCCGCCTTTTGCGCATCTCGAAGCTGAAGAAACGGCGCGGCAGCGCCGGCGCGTAAACCTCCTTCCACCAGCCATAGTCGGCGTCGAAGAAATCGATGATCCGGCGGTTGTCGGCCACCGGCTTGTTTGCGTCAGTGCCGAGCATGATCGGGCCTTGTCTGCTCCACCGGGGGCGGCGGCATCCGTCGCGGGCAGGTGGTGCTGCGGTACAGGGGGAAAAACTCCTCATTGACCTGCCCCGTCGCGAGCTGCATCTGCCGGAAGCGACTATTGAGCCAGCCGTAGTGATCGTGGTCGACGACCAGACGGCAGGTATGAAATTCCGCGGTCGTCCGGGAAAATCCGGCTTTGAAGCGAAAGAGGGAATCGTCCCGCCCGCCGACCCCGCCGCCCAGATGAAAGATGCTCTGGCCGTTGTCCCTGGCCCAATTCCGCACGTGATCGAACATGAGCTTCGAGGGGGCCAGGGGCAGATATTTTTCCGCCGTGCCGCCAAGGTGGTACTGAACGATGCCATTGACCGCCGTGAAGAGACCGGCGGCCGCCACCTCGTTGTGCGGCGAAAGGATGGCGCAGAGATGGAGTCTGGCGCCGAGGGCGGCGCACAGATCACGAAAATAGGTTTCGGAAAAGTGGTAGAAGGATTCGGCGTGCAGACGCTCCATGGTCGCCTCGTAGACGGCGACAAAGGCCGGCCAGTCCTCGTGGTGGTCGAGCCTGGCCTGAAATCCCTTTTGGCGCAGCGCGGCGATTCCCCGTCGATGGTTTTCGCGAGTGGAACGCCAGAGACTCTGGCGATCGTCGTTGAGGTCGATCCAGACCGTCTGGCCGTGGCGGACGACGGCGCCATGCTCGCAGAATTCGGCCAGAGGACTCGACAGCAGTGGATGGAAGCGCAGGAAAACCGAGATGATTTCCGCGTCCCGGCTGCAGCGCAAAAAGGCATGAAGCAGGCGACATCCCCGATGCGCTGTCGCCGTCGGGGAGAGCAGCGGCGAAGGATAGCCGTAGGGGCTGCTGGCGTCGCGCCAGGTCGATCGGCCACCGAGTCCGTCAGGAACGCGGCGCAACAGCAACGGGATCAGCAGGGCCTGCGACCCCTCCCGCGCCAGAAAAGCTGCTGCGGTTCCACCCTCGTGCCGCGCGGCGAATGCCACATATTCCGGCAAGTGATAAAAGTCATGTGGCATTTCGGCAAGGCACTCGGCCCAGCGCGGATCCGTGACCGTAATAAATTCGGCGTTCATCGCGTCCCTCCTAGACCGGCATTGGTCTGCAACGCGTCCCCGGAGTGGATGTTTTTATGCATCCGGGCGTAGCGCTCTTGATCGAGGTCGGTTTCCACCTCGTCGGGGTTGGCGGCGGCCCCCTGCCGGGACAGGACGGCGCGAACGGTCAGGAGCAGAATCTTCAGGTCGAGAATGATGGATTGGTGTTCGACGTACCAGACATCGAGGGCGAGACGCGCGTTCCAGGGGAGAAAGTTGCGGCCATGCACTTGCGCCCAGCCGGTGATGCCGGGGCGCACGTCGTGCCGCCGCCGCTCCCGTGCGGTGTAATACGGCAGGTAGCGCATCAGCAGCGGCCGGGGGCCGACCAGACTCATCTCTCCCTTGAGCACATTGAACAGTTCCGGTAGTTCATCCAGGCTGGATTGACGCAAAAAAGCGCCGAACGGAGTCAGGCGGGCGCCGTCGGGCAAAAGATAGCCGGCGGCATCACGCGCGTCCGTCATGGTGCGGAACTTGAGGATCGCGAAGGGGCGCCCATGCAGGCCCGGTCGCTGCTGGCGAAAGAGGACTCCCCGGCCCAGCTGGTTGCGAATCAGCCAGGCCAAAGCCGTCAGCAGTGGTGCCAACAGGAACAGCAGCAGGACACTGACGATCAAGTCAAACAGTCGTTTCATGGAGGAGTCCCAGTGATTGAAGAATGCTGCGGTTGACCTCGCGTACATCGAACTTTGCCTCGGCCAGGCGGCGGCTGGCATTGCCCATGGTGGCGACAGACGCCGGATCGTGAATGAAACGTTCCATGGACGCGGCCAGTTGCACGGGATCGTGAACCGGAACCAGATAACCGTTCTTGCCGGGCTGGACGGTTTCGCGGCAGCCGGGGGTGTCCGTGGTAACGATCGGACGCCCCATGGCCATCGCTTCGAGGATCGAACGCGGGATCCCTTCGCCGTAATGGGACGGCAGCACATAGACGGAAGCGGCGGCAATCGCCGGGCGGACATCGCCAATCGTGCCGAGATAATCAATCCAACCCTGGCTGACCCAGTGGTCAATCTCGGCGACCGGTACACCGCGGCTGCTCTTTTCAAGCCCGCCGACAAGATAGAATTTAGCCTGGGGATAACGTGATTTGAGTTGCCTGGCCGCCTCGGCGTAGTAGCAGATTCCTTTGGCACGCAGCAGCCTGGCAATGAGCAAAAAGGAGGCATTGGCGGGCAAGGGAGCAGGCACATAGTAATCTAGATCGACGCCGGAGCCGTTGATCAGGGTCGGATGATTCGAGGTCGTAACGATGCCATAGTCGATAAAGAGACGCAGGTCGTCCGGATTCTGAAAAAAGACGACCCGATTCGAACGGAGTCCGAGCCGGTAGAGCGATTTGGCCAATTGACAGGTCAGGCGCTGCCATGGCGTTGCCGTGCTGAAACTGCTGCCGCGTCCGGTAATCATTGAACTGATGGTGCCGACACGAGCCAATGTCGCGCCGAGAGATCCATAGATAATCGGCTTGATGGTGTAGCTGAGAACGACATCGGGACGCTGGCGCTGGAAAAGGCGGGTCAGGGACCAGAGACTGTAGAGGTCCTGCAAGGGGTTGAGACCGGTTCGGTTGAGGGGCAGTCCCTGGAAGCGGACACCGAGCCGCAGCAAATCGTTGCGGAGAGCAGTCGACCCATTGGGTGCGCAGGCCACAACTTCATGACCCATTTGGGCCATATCCTCGAGAAGGCGCCCGCGAAAACCGATCAGAGATTCCGCCAGACTGCCGATTAGCATGACTCTAGCCATATGCAACTCGCCGCCAGGACAGGATGCCAGTTGGTGCACTCTAATGTTTAGTTGATTTTAAAGGACTAGTCCCGTGCGACAATTCAACGTCGGCATGAATCAAACAAAGAATAAGTTTGATGGGCCGCATGGACTAAAGTTTGAATTTCAGTCACGCCCCGAACCCGGCCGAAATACGCCGGCACAGGCAGGGTGCGCGTCGGCAGGAAGGGCATTGACGGGGGAATGTGGCCGATGGCAAAGTTGGCCGCAGTGAAGCTTCGGAGCCCTGGGCGAGAAGATAAGGAAGGCGTGCGGGGTGCGGCAGAAGTGGTTGGGCTTAACAGCTGCGGCAGCGGCAGCAACCACAACTTCGGTTTCCCCTCCCGCCACTGGCGGCAGAAGGCCTCGGTTGGACAAACACCACCGCCGGTGAAAACAAAATCAGTACGTTGCTGCAGCGGCCCCTGCTTTTTTCTTCCCCCCCATGGTGGCCGCAAATAGATCGAAATAGAGTTTTTCGTAACTGGCGACAACCGCCTCCAGGGAAAACTGTTCGCGTATGCGCTGACGCCCCCTTTCGCCGAGCAGCCGGCGCTGACCCTCGCCCATCAGGGCCAGGTGCTCCCAGGCGGCGGCCAGGGCCTGCGGATTTCGCGCCGGGACCACGACCCCGGTATCTCCAACCAGCAGCGCCGAGTCACCGACATCGGTGACCACACAGGGGACCTGACACGCCATCGCTTCGCCGACGGCATTGGGGAAACCTTCGCCGAGGGACGACGACGTGGCGATATCGACGGCCGAGAGCAGCCGCGGGATGTCGTCCCGGCGGCCGAGCAATGAGACCTTGTCGGCAAGCCCTGCCTGCTGAATCCACTCCACCAGTATCCGGTTGTCCCACTGCACCTCATCCCCCGCCAGCAAGAAACGCAGACCAGGATATCGGGTGGCGAAGCGGGCCGCTGCCTGGATGAAGTTGCGGTGATCCTTTTGCGGGTGGAAACGCCCCACCAGTCCGATGACCAAGGTTTGCTCGGCGATCCCCAACTCGTCCCGGATCTCCCGGCGAGCCTGCGTCTGCCGGGAGAGTTTCCCCAGATCGAAGCCGTTGGGGATGACCTCGAACCGGCGCTCCGCATAACCGAACTGCACATGGCTCTGCCGGGCGGCCTCGGCACAACAGATAATCTTGGCCGGTAGCCACCCGGACAGGTGGGCGCAGGCTTTGGCCGTCAGCAGGGTCGTCCGGCGATTGACCTGCGGTTCGAGGTTGCTGTGGCGGATGTTCCAGACCACCGGCGCCCGTCCGGCCAGGCGCGCAGCGATCCCGCCGAAGAGGTCGGCGTGATAGAGCCAGGTCTGGATGATATGGGGGGGATCGGCCCGCAGTTGCCGCACCAGACGCAGCAACGCCAGCGGTCCGTCGAGATGCGAGCGCACCCCGAGAACCCGTACCGGCACCTCGATCTCCGCGAACTGCCGGGCCATCGGCACCTGATCGATGAGCGTGGTGACGACCGGCTCGAAGCGCTCCCGGTCGATGCGGCCGAGAAGACGCAGCAGCATGTTCTGCGCCCCTTGGGGAGCGAGGGAATTGATGATGCAGTGGAGCCGGATCCTCATGTCTTGCCATCCCAGCACGGATGCGGCTTGGCCGTTTCAAGGATTGGGTGGGA
This sequence comes from Desulfuromonadales bacterium GWC2_61_20, assembly GCA_001799485.1. Taxonomy (GTDB): domain Bacteria; phylum Desulfobacterota; class Desulfuromonadia; order Desulfuromonadales; family UBA2197; genus UBA12091. Next base: position 39,408 of record MGTO01000065.1, read on the forward strand.
GGAAGTCCATGCCGGGGGGAAAAAGAACCTTAGATAGTCCTGAAGTATCCGGTCAACATGGTAGTTTGCGGCCCGCTCCATCAACCGCATTTTGCTTGCAGCAGACGGCGGGCAGGTCAGGAGCGACACCATGGCCGCCGCCATCGCATCGGTATCGCCGATGGCGACAAGCGGTCCGAAGTTGCCCTGATCGAGGATTTCCGCCGGCCCGCTGGGACAGTCGGTGGCAATCACCGCAGTGCCGAGGGCCATCGCCTGGATCAGCACATTGGGCAGACCTTCATGGCGCGACGACAAGACCAGCAGCCGCGCCTGGCGCATGTAGGGGAAGGGGTTGGGGACGAAACCGGGCAGGGCGACGGCCTCGCCGAGGCCCAGTTCCGCCACCAGTTGTTGCAGAGCTTGCCGCTCCGGGCCTTCGCCAAGGATCATCAGACGGCACTCCAGTTGACGCCGGACGAGGGCGAAGGACTTGATCAGGGTATCAAAATCTTTCTGCGGCGCCAGCCGTCCGACCCCGAGAATCACGGGTAGTGCGCCGGAATGGAACCAGGGATGCTCGAGGGCAGCGTCGGCCATGGCGAGAAGGTCCCGGGTGACGACCGGGTTATTGATGACTTTCAGCAGTCGCGGATTGAGCCGCAACAGCGCCTGCAGATCGCTGGCAACCCCTGCGGAGACGGCGATGATGCCGTCAGCCCGAGGATAGATCAGCCGGGCCAGTGTAACGGCTTTCCAGGCCCCCCAGGGCGGGAGGGTCCGCAGCGTTTCCGACAGAGTCGCAGCTTCGCGCACGAAGACTCGTACCGGGGAGCGGGCCAGCATTCGGGCGAGAAGAACCACAATATTGGCCCGAAACGGCGTGGACAGGAAGACCTGCGGACGATGGGCGCGCAGGTAGCGGACCAGGCCGGGGAGACAGGTAAGCACGCGCCCCCTGGCGAGATCGATGATACGGACCTGCGCCGCAACCTGGGGCAGATACGGTCCAGTGGCGTTGGCGAGCAGGAGATCGACCCGGAATCCGGCATCGAGCAGCCCGCCGGCGAGATTGAGCATGGCCCTCTCCGCGCCACCACCACCGAGACTCGGCATGAACAGGGCGATATGCTTGTCACCCGCCGAGGGGTCAGGCCCGCAGGCGCTCACGGGCTCCCTGGTAGACCGTTGCGTAAAGGTATCCACGTGTACTCTCCCAGGCGTCGGAAACCCGCCGCGGTTCGATGGAAACGCCCTGGATCTTATATTCTTCGGAGAAGAGCGCCAGAGCGCCGAGCCAGGCCACGGTTTCGTCGAGCATATTGACACTCCGGGTGGTGGCCTGCGGCCAGATACGTGCCAGCCACTTCAGACTGTCGGGATTGAACAGGTTGAGTCGCTGCAAGGCGTCGCTTTTAAGGAGACTCTGCATCGGGGCTCCGAGATCGTGGCGCAGCCAATGCCCGTATTTATGACTCAGTTTTGTAAACTGGTCCGCCACCGGTGGCGCCCCGTCGAGAGGCAATCCGTTCCGCGCCCACGGAATTTCTCCGACCTTGCCGGGCAAAGTCGGTAGCAACCGGGCGTAGTGGTGATCCCCGCGTGTCTTGAATTCCAGACTCCACATCAGTGCGCAGGTTTCCGGCGCGGTAAAAAGCTGAAAGAAAGGGATATGTTCCGCTATCAGCGCCAAGGGACCCTGGTTGCGGCGGCGCATGTAGTGCAACTGCTGTTCGATCTCCCGATACTGCGCCTCCGTGCGGTCGGGAATATGTGCCCGATAGCCATAAATCTCCCGCTGCAATGCCCGGTCAAGGCCACTGCTGACAGCGGTGCGCAGGAGTCCGAGTTTGTCCACACGCCGTGTCAGCAACGGTTTGAGGTTCCAGACCCGCTTACCGGAGAATTCGGCGCGCCCGATGCTGTCACCATAGCTGCCGGCGACTATGGCATCGATGCCGTCGAGACGCAGAACCTGGCTCATGGCATGGAGATGAAACGGGGCAAACTCGGCACCCATTCTGGCCCCCAGGTGAATGTTTTCCCAGAGCTGTTCCGGTTCCAGTTTGAGACGAACCCAATCCCAGTCGTAACGTCGGGCAATTTCCTTGGCGTAGACGATATCGCGACAGTCGTCCAGCCCCCAGGTGATGGCGATGACGTCTCCGCCGTAGTCCCCGGTTTCCTGGAGTTCGCGCAGCGTGCCGGCGACAATCCTGCTGTCCAGCCCGCCGGAGAGCAACAACCCTATCCGTTTACGCCCCGCAACGTAACCGAGCATCTCCCGGTGCAGGGCCGCCTTGAGTTCTCTGGCGACCGCTTCCGGCTCACGCTCGGCATTGCCATGGCACGGGACGCCGGCATACCGCCAGCCGCCATTGCCGTCGGGGGCGCCCAGCCAGGGGCTCCGGCGAATCCCCTGTACCATGGTGGTATTCCCGGGCAGATACCCCTTGCAGAGAAAACCGAGAGCGCCCAACGGATCGACTTTGCGCTCGACCGGGGACATCGTCTGCAGGATGCCACCGATCCCGGTACTGAACGCCGTCGGTTGCCGGACATGGTAATACGGATAGAGACTGCCGATATGGGCATAGGTATCGAACCAGGATGCCGCCGGAACCGTGACGTCATGTAACATCGCAACCTCCTTTTTTCGCGTCCTCCTTACACAACAGCCAGGGCAGCAAGCTTGCGCCGCAGTGTCGGGTGCCGACTCATGCCCTGCCTGAGAAAATCGAGATAGGTCTGCTCTAGCCGCCGCACCGCCACCGGCATACTGAAGGTCCTTTCGACCATAACCCGCGATGCGCCGCCGAACTTGCGGCGAAGCGCAGCATCGCTTAACAGCAGTTTCAACTTCGCAGCCAGTGCCCCGACATCGCCGCGGGGGACGACGAAACCATTAACCCCCTCCGCGATGACCTGCCCCAGGGACGTGCACTGCGTGGAGATGATCGGCCGCGACGCCCGCATCGCTTCGAGGAGGGCATTGGGACACCCCTCCGAATCACTGGTCAGGACGACGACGTCCATGACTTCATAAGCCGCCTCGACATCGTCACGCTGGCCCAGCATACGGACACAGTCATCGAGCTGGAGCGCGGTGATCTTGCGGGCGATATCTTCACGCGCCGGGCCGTCGCCGATGATCCAGTAGTCGGCAGCGACCCCTTCGTCACGCAGCCGCGCGGCGGCCTGCAGGAACAGGGTGTGGTTCTTCACCGGATGGAGCCGCGCGACCAGGCCGATCACCGGGCGGTCCCGTTTCAATGCCAGGTAGAACGGCACTTGCCGTGCCAGCACGGTTCGATCCAGCTCCAGGTCGAGGCCGTTTTCCACCACAGCCACCGGGCTGAAGCGATTCAGGTACATTTTGTCGAGGGCATACTGCTTGAGTGCCTCGGAGTTGACGATCCAGCCGGCACAGGCGAGGTTCATCCCCGAATAGACGAAAGGCCAGAGTCCGTTCAAGCCATCCTTCCCCAGCAGACCGCCGAGCACCACGGGAACTCCGACCACCAGCGCCGGCAGCCGCCCGTAGAGATTGGCTGACGCGGACCAGGCATGGACCAGGTCGAAACGCTTGCTGCGCATGAAGTTGACCGCCTCGCGCAAGTAGGCGTTGCGATTCCAGGTCGGGCGCCCGAGAAATCTGACCGGTACACCCTGTCGTTCGAGTTCGAACCTGGGCGGGCCGACCTTGTGATTGTAGTAGATCACCTCAAGGTCGAAGAGCGCCGGGTCGAGCCGGGGCAACATGCGGGCGGCCTGCATCTCCGCCCCGCCAACGCGGAGGGAGCCACAGACGACAAGCAATTTGATCGGTTCGGCGCAAGACATTTACGCCCCCTGCATGGCAAAGCGTTTTTCCAGGGTCGCCACCGCCAGAATGCAGCCATAGTTGAAGGGGGCGAAGACACTGGTGAACTGCAGCGCCAAAAAGATGAAGAACATGACCAGACCTTCTGTTCGCATGGTCGCCGGCAGCTGTTGGTTGAAGGCAAGCGAACGGGTCCGGACCGTCACCCAGACCACCCATGCGGTATAGACCAACGCACAGAATCCGCCGTAAGCCAGATGCAGCCAGAGAAAGGCGCTGTGCGGCTGCAACCCCTCCAGCGTGTAGGCATTCGGCGTGCCGTAGCCGGCCATCAAGGTGTCGACCATGTCCTGGGGAGCGGTTGCCCAGTAATCGACGCGACTGCTCTCCAGCCCGAGACGGAAGAGGAACCCGCCCACTATTTCCATAATTTCGGCACTGAAGATAACGGCGATCCCGAGGATGAGCGTGGCGAGCAAAACGGCTTCGAGCTTGCGGGCCTGGGTGCCCAGGACCGTCACCAGATAAACGCAAAGCCCGAAGGCCAGCAGAATCAAGCCCTGGCGGGACAAGGTCAGCAGCACCACTCCCATCAGGCCAATGGCGACAATCATGATGCATGCTGAGGCCAGACGACCGCAGCGCAGGCCGAGGAAGAGCAAGGATATTCCCGCGATCAGGGCGATCTGAGCCAGGTCGTTGGGGTTGCCAAACATCGTCCCCACCGTGCCGGATTCGAGCCCGAGGCGCTTGACGCCATGCATCCCCGAGTAATAAGTCCCGCCAATGGCAACGGAGAGGAAAACACACCCGGACAAGAAGAGCACGCAACGGAGGTGGGCGCCTTCGTCGCGAACGATGTAGCACATCATGAGCAGGATGCTCGTCCAGTAAAGCATGTCGCGTGGGACCAGATCGACCAGGTAGAGATCGACGACTGTCGCAATGAGGCTGATCAACGCGGCGAACATGACACTTGCGGGAAGGCGTTCCTGGCGCGCAAAGACGATGGCGAGCGTGGCGACACCGGAAAAGAGAATGATCGCGCCCGAAAGTCCGACAACCTTCAGCACTCCCAGCTCGTTGCCGAAGACCCGGGCGCCGAGGGAGAGATAAAGAAGAATCTCTACCGTCATGCGGAAGGGCCGATCAATTAGAGAGGGATTGCTGTCTCGTTTGCAGGGGAGCATGATCAGGCCCTCCCTGGCAGGAACTTGCGAAAAGTGACACGGATGATGCTTTTGACTTCCATCGGACCGCACCAGGTGAGCCAGGCAAGACACATCAGGACCGCGATGGTACCGCCCAATCCGAGACTGGCAACCACGTTGTCGATAAAACTGAGAGGATATAACGCGGCAAAAAGGAGCACCCCGAAGAGCCCCGGGCTCCTCAGGACATCGAGGGGTGGGACCAGAGCACATTGATCGAAGAGTATCCGGGCCAGAGGTATGCAGCCGATGATGAAGCCCAACGTCATCGCCACCGGCACGCCAGTCACGCCGAGGAGGGGGATAAGGAGCCCATAGGCGGTCAGGGTAATAGCGACTGTCACCAGATATTGCGTCGCAAGGTGGCGTGCCGAGACCAGCCGGAGCGCGGCTTCGCGTAATAACGTCCAGAACGCTACGGCAATCAACGTCATCCCGAAAGCGGACAGAAGTTGACCATCTGCAGCATATTTTGCTCCCCCGTAAAGGGCCAGGATCGGCTTACCGAGGGCGCAGATGAAGAAGCCCAACGGGATGAAGACAAAGCCGATGACCGCCACCGACTGGCGATAAAATTCCGTCAATTGTGGCCGCCCCTCGACCAGAACTTCACCGAATTTCACCCCCATCGGCACAGCAAACGCCGTCATCGCCGTGTACAGGTTGTCGTAAAGACGTTTCACCATATGGTAACTGGCCAAACCTTCCGGACCGAGGAGAACCGCCACCAGCGGCCGATCGGCTTGCATGGCCCCCGAGCGAATCCATTTCAACGTCCAGTAGCCGCGACTTGCCACGATAATCTCCCGAAATGGCATCAGTTTCGCGCTGAAGCATTGCCTGATATCCCAGAGACCCATGCCCAAACCGACAAGAGTCCCGAAAAGAAAACCGTAGTAGAAGCCTGTCTGACCCCAAGCGAAGAATCCGAGGACGCAGAAGACTCGCTGCACCAGCGTCGTTCCAACATTGATCAGCGCCCTGGCATGAAATGTCTGCAAGGCAACCTGAACGTGACCAACCTGCGCCCGCAACGCCATGAAGAAAGAAATCACGACGGCGAGCAGGACCAGTTTCAGATTGGCATTGTCGACAAAGAAATAACCGACCACAAAAGGCATGGCCGCGGCCCAGACAATACACGTAAGCAAAATACCGAGGGTGCGATAGACAAAGACACTGGAAATCAGCCGGTTGGCTTCGTCCTGGCGGCCATTGGCATTGAGCCCGGCGACATCCTTGATCAACAACGTGCCCATACCCAGTCCACCGATGACTTCGTTCCATGAAGAGAAGATCGTCAAGGTGGCGTAAATGGCCATCTGCTCCTTGCTGAAAACCCTGGCGAAATAAGCCAGAAATACGATGGAAATCAGGGCCGAAGCAAATTGCGACGAAAGTATGCTCGCCGAAGATTTGATAATTTCCTTGTACCTTGACAAAGAGATTCCTCCCGCCGTATCAATTCGCCGCCCCGCCTCATTCTTCTTGTCTGTCAATAAAGATTACACAGCAGGGCTTGCAATCTATTACCGAAAGGTCTGACAATTTTCAAAAGAAGTTTCCATTTTATTTGGAACTAAAGTATGAATTTTGGATTTTTCCGGAGAGTGATCTCTGTCATCGCTGGTCAGGACAAAAATACCCGATATATAAGTGATGAATTCGAATAGGGAAAGGGCCTCATGTCATCGTGGCGGCAAAGGATAACGACCTGGAGGGCCTACTGGAGAAAGCCTCGTTGGCGGCTGGGGGTTTTCGGATTGGCAGCGCTTGTCGTCACGGGGCTGAGCAGTCCCCGGGGGATTCCGTTTGTCGGGCGGGAAACGGTCTGGTCCATCGGTATCTACTCAGGACCGACCCTCTTCGACCTGCAGCCACTAGCCAATTGCACGAACCCGGTACTCACCGCCGAGGACATCGACGATGTGTCGGCACGTTACGTGGCGGATCCGTTTTTGTTGCGTCACGGAGATGGCTGGGTGATGTTCTTCGAGGTCTTCAATCGGGAGAAATGGCGCGGTGAGATTGGCTTCGCCACGAGCCGCGACGGCTGCTCCTGGCGCTATGGTGGAATGGTTTTACAGGAACCTTTTCATCTTTCTTATCCGCACGTCCTGCTTGTTGATGGCGAATATTTCATGATCCCCGAGTCGGGTGCAGACAAATGCGTGCGCCTTTATCGCGCCAGGGATTTCCCCAGGCAGTGGGAGTATGTCTCCACCCTGCTGGCCGGCGAGGCATTTCGGGACAGTTCCGTCTTCCATCGTGACGGAATATGGTGGATGTTTACATCCATTGAGAAATCAGAGCTGCGACTCTACTATGCCGATCGCCTGACGGGGCCGTGGCGACCGCATCCGCGCAATCCCCTTATCGCCAACGATGCCGGCGTTGCCCGCGGCGGGGGACGCGTCACGACGCAGAACGGGCAGCTGTTTCGTTTGGCCCAGGACGACCACCTATCGTACGGGCGTCAGGTCCGGGCATTTGCGATCACCGAACTGAGCAAGGTGAATTATCGGGAAATCCCGGTCTCGCACTCTCCTGTCGTCGTCGCCGGCAACGCGGCCTGGAATAACCTCGGCATGCATCAGGTCGATTGCCAGCCGCTGACGAACTCGACATATATCGCCGCCGTGGACGGGTTGACCTCCTATTTCCGCGTCGGGTTGAAGTACTGAGACGCAGCTGTCTGGCCGTTGGGAAATTGTGTCACCTGAGTTCCAGCGCGACAGCCATTTCCTGCAAGACTTCCTCGATATTGCTGTAGCTATCACCGTCGGCGTCGCCGTTGGGATCGATCGGGGACAGCAAGCCAAAATCACGCCTATGCGTTGTGGGCCATGGCCACTCCGGCCGAAACCGATTGGTGACCCGGCCACGGCGCTCCGCCAGCTCCCCGAGAAAGGTTTTGTCAACCTGGTTGCCGTGCACCGTCTTCCGCTCGGCGGGACGAGCTCCGACCGTAGCCGCCAGCAACGATTCAACCTGGGCGGCCGGAATAATGTTGAAGGCGTCGAGAGGGACGGGCGGAGCAGACTGCAGGGCGAAACCCAAAGACGGCGCAAGAAGGCGCCCGCTGGACTGGTTGGTATTGGGGCCGCTGGTTGGGGCGTAGATTCGTGAACCGGCCTGGAGGTCGGCTCCGGCCATCGCCGCTCCGTCCGGACGGTTGTCGGGGCCGGAGAGGAAAACATTGCCCGCCAGGGATAGTCGATCCGGGCCGTGGACTGAACCGATGGCCATATGCTCGCGGCCACTCACATTATAGAAGAGGTTGTTAAGCAGATTGACCGTGGTGCCGCCGCCGAGCCGCGGTTGTCGTTCGAGGCTGTGCATGACGATATTGCGCAGCAACGTGATGTTGGTCGCCTTTGACCCGATCAGGACACCATAATGCCCACCGGCTATGAGGCAGTTACTGATCGTCATGTTCTGCTCGAACCGGTTGTCGTAGCCAGGGAAGATGGCGAGATTTTCGTCGTTGGCCCAAGCCAGTGAACAATGGTCAATGACCACATTGAACGGCCGGTCACTACGGTTGGGCTGAATTGATATGCAGTCCTGGTCGGCCAGTGCCGGGTTGGCCCGAATGAAGAGATGCTGCAAAAGCACGTCGTGGGTGTGAATGCGCAGGCCAAAACCTTCCAGGATGATGCCTGGTGCTGGTGCCGTCTGCCCGGCGACGGTCAGGAACGGATGCCGAACAACCAAGGGGCTGGCCAATTCGATAACGCCGCCCACATCGAATACGACGATGCGCGGAGCCTTGATCTCGGACAAGGCTTCGCGCAGGGAACCGGGACCACTGTCAGCGAGATTCGTCACTCGCACGATGCGCCCCCCCCGCCCAGCCGGCGTCTCCGTGCCGAATCCAGCCGCGCCTGGAAAGACCGGAAGGGCGGCACTCACCCTGGCTTGGCTGAGAGACAGGCAGACGACCATGCCGACAAACAGGGCTCTCCATGCAAACAGGGAAAAAATTTTGACCATGTTGTTCACAGACTGTCATGCCTTTCCAAGCCATTGAAGCGAACTGAATCCGAACGACTGTACATACCGAATACTCCACCTCCACGCAAAGTCAAACGGCTCTTGCCGTCAGAACCAAATAATATGGCCCTCCCCGTGAGCGGGGAGGGCCATGGTCTTGCTTCAGTCAGAGACCAGAAGTTACTTGCCTTCGACCTGCAAAGCCATCCGGTAAAGGACTTCCTCGATATTGGTGTAGCCGTTGCCGTTATCGTCGCCATTCGGATTGGCGGGAAGGAGCGGATCGATATCGCGGGTCGAGGCAATCGGCTTGTCGCTCCAGGCCGGTTGTACACGATTCTTCACCGAGCCACTTCGCGTCAGGATTTCAGAGATAAACCGCTCATCGACGCTGTCTCCATAAGTTGTACCGCGTTCGGCGGGGCGAGCGCCGGCGCTCGTGGCCAGCGTGGCCTGGAGACTCGTTACCGGGGTGATGGTGATGCCATCCAGGGAGACCGGCGGCGTCCCAACCATGTAGGAGGTGATCCCCGACGAGGTGATATTGTAGCTGGAAGTATTGGCATGGGCACCCGACACCGGCACATAGATCTTGGATCCGGTCTGGATGCTCGAAGTACCGAGTCCCGGGACACTGGTGCGACTGCTCGGTCCAGCGACGAACGAGTTTCCGGCATAAGAAACCTGATCAGGGCCGTAGGTCGAACCGACGGCGGAGAACTCGTAGGCGCCGACGTTGTAGAGGAGATTGTTGACCACGTGGGCGTAGGTCGCCCCGCCCAGGCGTGGCTGACGTTCCACGGTACTCAACACGACGTTTCGCAGGAAAGAGACACGCGTCGCATTGGAACCGATCAGCACACCATAATGCCCTTCCCCGACCAGACTGTTGCTGACAGTGATGTTCTGGTCGGTCTGATCGGTGTAGCCGGGAAAGATGGAGATGTTTTCATCATAAGCCCACGCCGTCGAGCAGTGGTCGACCACGACGTTGTAGGGACGGTCGGTGCCACTCGGCTGAATCGAGATGCAGTCCTGGTCGACCAGCGTAGTGTTACCGCGGAAGAAGAGGTGCTGCAGCAGGACGTCGTGGGTGTAAATGCGCATACCGTAACCGGACAGGGTAATTCCGGGAGCCGGCGCAGTCTGTCCGGCGATGGTCACGTACGGTTCGCGAATGACCAGCGGGCTGGTCAGGTTGATGATCCCGGCCACTTCAAAGACGACGATGCGTTTGCCGGTAGTATTGTAGAGGGCTTCCCGCAGCGAACCGGCACCAGAGTCGTTAAGGTTGGTCACTTTGACGATTTTGCCACCACGTCCAGCCGGGGTGTCGGTACCGAACCCTTCGGCCCCCGGGAAAGCCTTGACCGGGCCGTTGACTACGGGCGGCGCAGGCGTGGCTGCATCGTCATCCAGAATGGAGAGGATTGATTCAGTCACCGCGCCGAGAGTGGCGCCGGCGGTCGGCGTGCTGAGGATCACCTTGAAGCTCTCTTCGCTCTCCTGGACGCTGTCGTTGACGATGCCGACACGCTCGGTCTTCCACGTTTCGCCATTGACAAAGATCAGGCTTTTCTGGCTGACGCCGACATAGTCCTCACCGTTGACCGCCGTCCCCAGGGCGGTACGGAAGTCGACTGACACCTGGCCGTCGCTGCCACCCACACGGTCGATGGTGACGTCGACATAGCCGCCATTCTCGCTGACGGTATGGGCGCCGACGGCAAATTCGAAGCTGCCGGGTTTGGCGACCGCAATATTGACGGTAACGGGAATGGCGGAAGAAACCTTGCTGTTCCCCGCCGCGTCATAAGCCTTGGCGGTCAGGCTGTGGCTGCCGTTATTGGCGCTGGTGATGGCCCAGGCGAAGCTGTAGGGGGCGGCACTGTCGGTCTCCTTGAGGGTGGTACCGTCGTAGAGTTCGACCTTGGTGACAGCAACGCTGTCCGCCGCAGCAACGGCAACGGTCACCGTCTGCGCGCTGGTATAGGTTGCGCCGCTGGCCGGGCTGGTCAGGGAAACGGTCGGAGCGGTCACATCCGGCACCGGAAGATTGATGGTGACGGCCACGGCGGCGGAGACCTTGCTGTTTCCCGTCGCGTCGTAAGCCTTGGCGGTCAGGCTGTGGCTGCCATTATTGGCGCTGGTGACCGCCCAAGCGAAACTGTAGGGAGCGGTGCTGTCGCTGCCAATCAGGGTGGCGCCAGCGTAGAACTCGACCTTGCTCACCCCGACGTTGTCGGCAGCAGAGGCGGCCATGGTGAGAGGCTGGGCACTGAGCAAGGCGACCCCGCTGGCCGGACTGGTCAGGGAGACGGTCGGGGCAGTCGCATCGACCGCGATCGTATCATTGTCCCGAAGGGTGATGATGGCGCTGGTGATGCTGCCGAGAGTCGCCCCGCCGGTCGGGGCCGAGAGGAGGACCTTGAAGGTCTCGGTCGGCTCAATCACCTTGTCGTCAATAATTCCGACACTGACGACCTTCTGCGTCACGCCGCTGGCGAAGCTCAGCGTGGACAAGGGCATCCCGACATAATCCTGGTCGTTGACCGCCGAGATCAAGCCGGTCCGGAAACCGACGGTTGCGGCACCGGTACTGCCTCCGACCCGATTGATGGTGATATTGACTTTGCCCGCCCCTTCAACGACCAAGTAGGTTGAGGCGGAGAAGGTGAAGGCGCCGGAAGCCGCGTGGCTGGCCGGGGCGGACAGGACCAGGAGCCCGGTGATGGCCAAGAGGGTACAGGTGAGGTTGCTGACGAAACGCTTGATTGTGGTGATATTTTTCACGATGATTCTCCTTTGTCGGTGTTGCCTCTGTTTTCTGTCTGAAATTTTTTGCGGGTTGAATATTTTGCAAACAATGAAATGCCCGTATTCTTGGCCAAAGAAGACGGGCATTATCGGTAGGGGAATACGACGCCAGACCGAATAATCCTTCACCTTCTCTTCGGCAGCCCGACTAACCACACATGTGGTCTCGCGGCTTTGCGTCGCCAGGTCACCCTGGCTTTGCCCTTTCGGAGTTATAGAAAATAGATTCTAGGTCATGTCATCCTCTCTACCGCGCACGCTATATGTTGCATGGTGCGCATTTTTCATATACTTAATTGCCGCCAATGGTGACAGGCATGGTCTTGCACAATCGCCGTCACGACACAAGAGCAGATTGCGTGCCAAAATGTAAATTTAAAAACTTAATCTAAAGTTCCAATTAAATATTTACATCCGCTATTATTTTCTCAAACTTTAGTATTATATTTTCTGCAAACTAATTAGTTCATGATAATTTGCGACTTGTATCGGAATTTATCCGTGAAGTGTCATTCTCGATATAATCAATGATCACAACATGTTAGCAAATTGAGACGAAAAATGCCCCCTGACGGCGTGTTTTCGCCGGCTCGTCGAGACGAAAGAAGAGGGCTGCGCTTCGGTCCGCTTCCGCGTCCGGGACAACCCCATTGACTTTACTTCCCCCCTGCTGCTACGGTGTCGCTGCCCTAGGGGAGTGAGACACTGAGAGTTCCGCAGCGTGCGGGACGACCCTTTGAACCTGATCCGGATCATACCGGCGTAGGGAAGCGGCGCTACCAACCGTGAAGAGCTTTTTCTTCCGCTTTGGGGCCGCTTTTACGCGGTCCTTTTTTTATGCGCATATTCCTCAATGAAGAACCGCGTGAAGCCGCCGCCGGAACAACCCTGTTCGCCCTGCGCGACGAGGTGCGCCCAGGGGCCGACCTCCTCATCGTCAACGGCTTTCCGGCCGCGGTCGACGTGCAACTCGCCGAGGACGACAGAATCGTCATGATCCGGCGCGGTGAAATCCCTTCCGCCGACGAACTCGAAGCACTCATGGCCGCCCGCCACACTCCGGGCGTTCATGCCCGGCTCAAACGCGGCACGGTCGGCATCGCCGGCTGCGGCGGTCTCGGCTCGGCGGTAGCAGTCGCCCTGGCGCGGATCGGGGTCGGCCGGCTCATTCTCGCCGATTTCGACGTCGTCGAACCGTCCAACCTCAATCGCCAGCAGTTTTTTGTCGACCAGATCGGACTGCCCAAGGTCGATGCCCTCAAGGCGAACCTGGTGCGGATCAATCCCTACGTCAAGGTGGCGGCCTTTTACGGCCGCCTCGAGCGCGACAATATCCCGCAGGTTTTTGCCCTGGTCGACGTGCTGATCGAAGCCTTCGACGGCGCCGAGCAGAAGGCGATGCTGGTCGAGACCTTTCGTGCCGCCTGCCCGGAGCGCCCCCTCATCGCCGCTTCGGGACTGGCCGGGCATGCCGCCTCCAACACCATTGTCACCCGTCGCGCCGGGCGCAATTTCTATCTCGTCGGCGATGGCACGACTGCCGCCGCTCCCGGTCAGGGCTTGATGGCCCCGCGGGTCGGCATCGCCGCCCACCACCAGGCCAATGCCGTGCTGCGGCTGCTCTTGGGAGAAGAACCGGAATAGATCAAAATTGGAAGGACCGACCTATGACCATCATCGTCAACGGCACAGCGAAAAGTGATCCTGCGGCCGACGTCGCCGGGCTCCTGACCCAACTCGGCCTCGACCCGGCACGGGTAGCCGTGGAATACAACCGCAACATTCTGGCACGGGAACGCTTCGCCGCGACGACTTTGGCCGACGGCGATGAACTGGAAATCGTGCAGTTCGTCGGCGGCGGATAAAATTTATCGTAGGGGCGACCCGGCGGGTCGCCCTGGGCGCTGACAAGCATCGCCCCTACATCACAAAGGACATTCCCATGGACCCCTTGATCCTCGCCGGACGCAAGTTCACCTCGCGCCTTCTGGTCGGTACCGGCAAATTCTCTTCCAACGCGGCGATGGTCGCGGCGATGGAAGCTTCGGGCTGCGAGATCGTCACCGTCGCCCTGCGCCGCGTCGACATCGACAACCCCAAGGACAGCATCCTCGCCCACATCGACCGGCAGAAGTACCTGCTGCTGCCCAACACCAGCGGCGCCCGCGATGCCGAAGAAGCGGTGCGTCTGGCCCGTCTCGCCCGCGCCGCCGGCTGCGAACCTTGGGTCAAGCTGGAGGTCACCCCCGACCCCTTCTATCTCCTCCCCGACCCCATCGAGACCTTCAAAGCCGCCGAGATTCTGGTCAAGGAGGGATTTATCGTTCTCCCCTACATCAACGCCGACCCGGTCCTGGCCAAGCGCCTGCAGGAGATCGGTGTCGCTACGGTCATGCCGCTGGGCGCCCCCATCGGCACCAACAAGGGGCTCAAAACCCGCGAGCAGATCGCCATCATCATCGAGCAAGCCATCGTGCCGGTGGTGGTAGATGCCGGTCTCGGCGCCCCGAGTCATGCCGCCGAAGCGATGGAGATGGGCGCCGACTGCGTGCTGGTCAACACCGCCCTGGCCGTGGCCCGCGACCCGGGCGCCATGGGCGCCGCCTTCAAGAAGGGAGTCGAAGCCGGGCGGGAAGCCTATCTTGCGGGACTGGGCGAACAGCGCCAGCAGGCCGAGGCGAGCAGTCCGTTGACCGGTTTTTTGCACAGATGATAGGATCCGACGGATCGGACCGATCCGTCGGATCAATGAGGACCTTTATGCCCTTTTACGACGAAATCAGCACCTACGACCCGCAGCGCCTCGAAGATGAAATTCTCGCTAAAACGTCCTCCGAGGTCGAACGCGCCCTGGCCACCCCTCATCTGCGTCTGGAGGAGTTCAAGGCCCTCCTCTCGCCGGCGGCGGCGAACTACCTGGAGCCGATGGCGCAACGCGCCCATCGGTTGACAGTGCAGCGCTTCGGCAAAACCATCCTCATGTACGCCCCTCTCTATCTCTCCAACGAGTGCAGCAATGGCTGTCGCTATTGCGGTTTCAATGCCGGCAATAAGATGGCGCGCCGCACCCTGACCCTGGACGAGATCGCGACCGAGGCGCGGGTTCTGCATGAGCGCGGCTTCCGCCATCTATTGCTGGTCACCGGCGAGGCGCCGAAACTGGCGGACAACAAATATCTCTGTGCCGCCGTCGAACGCTTGCGGCCGCTCTTCTCCTCCATGAGCATCGAGGTTTACCCCATGGACCGAACCGGTTATGCTCAGGTCGTGACGAGCGGTGTCGACGGGCTGACCCTCTATCAGGAAACCTACGATCCTGCCCTCTACGCCGAGATGCACCCCTTCGGCAAGAAGCGCGACTACAACTTCCGCCTCGCCGCGCCGGAAGCGGCCGCCGCCGCCGGCATCCGCCGCATCGGCATCGGCGCCCTCCTCGGCCTCGGCAAGTTCCGCAACGAAGGCTTCTTCACCGGCCTCCATGCCCTCTATCTCGCCCGTCATTACTGGCGTACCCATCTCGCCGTCTCCTTCCCGCGCATGCGCCCGGCCGACGGCGGCTTCCAGCCCCTCCACCCGGTCCCCGACCGCGACTTCGTCCAGCTGATCTGCGCCCTGCGCCTCCTCCTCCCCGACGTCGGGCTGGTCATGTCGACCCGCGAGAGCGCCACCCTGCGCGACCATCTCCTGCCTTTGGGGATTACCCAGATGAGCGCCGGCAGTTGCACCTCGCCCGGGGGGTATGCCGAGCACGACGACAGCGGTCAGCAGTTCGTTATCGACGACGATCGCAACCATCGCGAGGTCGCCGCGATGATCGCCCGCCAGGGCTACGAGCCGGTGTGGAAGGATTGGGATCCGGCCTTTCACCTGTCGGATTGATTTTTTAGGGGCGCGGCGGTGCCTCGCCCTGGGCAACCCACCGGGTTGTCCCTACGGAGACCCATGCCAAGCGTCGATTTCTCCCTCTACCTCATCACCGACCGCCACCAGCTGCCAGCGGGCCGTACCCTGGGGGAAACGGTGCGGGCCGCCCTGGAAGGCGGGGTACGCGCCGTGCAGTTGCGGGAGAAAGATCTCGCCGCCGCCGAACTCTACCCCCTGGCGCGTGAGTTACGTGCCCTCACCCGCGCCTTCGGTGCCAAGCTGCTGGTTAATGACCGCGTCGATATCGCCCTCGCGGTCGAGGCCGACGGCGTCCACCTCGGCGGACACTCCCTGCCGATCGCCGTCTGCCGGACCCTCCTCGGCCCCGACAAGCTCCTCGGCGTCTCCACCCACCGCCTTGGCGAAATCGACGCGGCCGCCGGTGCCGGGGCCGACTTCGTCACCTTTGGCCCGGTCTATCCGACCCCCACCAAACTCCCTTTCGGCCCCCCCCTCGGACCAGAAGCCCTGGCCGCGGCCTGCGCAACGACGCCGCTCCCCCTCTTTGCCCTCGGCGGGATCGGCAAGGAGCAACTCCCCCCCCTGCGTCTGTCCGGTTGCTGCCGCGTCGCCGTGATTTCAGCCATTTTGACCGCCCCCGATCCGCGATCCTCCGCCAGCACCCTTCTCCGCCTCCTTGCCGATTAGCGCACCCATGTTCTATTTTTCAGATAACACTGTTTATTTTTAAAACTTATTTTCACTTTCTTCGCAAAATTACTGTCTTACGCCTGCCGCGCACCCCCCCCCAGCAGAATATTCCCTTATATTCCCTTACCTTAGCTCGACTGACCGCCCCCTTCCCGCCCCCTTCATCCGCCTCCTGACTCTTCCGCTCCGCACCGTTCTAGCAAAATTTACCATTTAATTGCGAACACTTATGTATTTTCATCACATGCGTGAAAGAATCTTCTTGACAAAAATGAAACGTTATTACATTTTAACGCGCGTTTGGGACCAGCTTTTCACGCGAAGAAACACCCGTTCTTTCCCGCAAACAGCAGCATTTTTCAGTCTTTCCGGACACTCGGGTCATTACAGCGCGGCCCGTCATGTCCTACTTTCAACACAAGGAGCGCGCAATGGCACAGAAAACGTACGACTGGGCGGCCATCGCCAAGGACCCGCGGTTCATCGAACTGCACGAGAGAAAGACCCGTTTCCTCTTTGGCTGGTGGATTTTCTCCACGGCCTACTACTTCCTGCTGCCGATCGGCGCAGCCTACGCCCCGGACCTGTTCAAGATCCAGGTTCTCGGCCGCGTCAACTTCGGCTATGCCTTCGCCCTCTCCCAGTTTTTCGTCTCCTGGGGTCTGGCGATGTACTACGCCAAGGTGGCCAATCGCGATTTCGACCGGATGACCCGTGAACTGGTCCAGGAACTCGGTTAAGAGAGAGGATAATCAATCAATGAAGAAGCTCATCACCATCCTGGCTGTGGCCTTGCTGGCCACGCCGAGTCTGGCTCTGGCCGCCAACACCCTCAAGGCCAACCCTTACGTCACCCTGCCGATCTTCGGGATCATCATCGCCGTCACCATGGGTGTCGTCATTTGGTCGGCCAAGAAGACCAAGTCGGCCGCCGACTTTTACACCGCCGGTGGCGGCATCACCGGCACCCAGAACGGCTGGGCCATCGCCGGCGACTACATGTCGGCCGCCTCGTTTCTCGGCATCTCCGGCATGATCTCCCTCTATGGCTATGACGGCTTCATGTACTCGGTCGGCTGGCTCGTCGCCTACATCACCGTCCTCCTCATCGTCGCCGAGCCGTGCCGCAACGCCGGCAAGTACACCCTGGGCGACATCCTCTCCTTCCGCACCGAACCGAAGCCGGTTCGCGCCGTCGCCGCCGTCGCCACCGTCGCCGTCTCGACCTTCTACCTGACCGCGCAGATGGTCGGCGCCGGCAAACTGATGCAGCTCCTCCTCGGCATCCAGTACACCTACGCCATCGTCGGCGTTGGCATCCTCATGGTCGGTTACGTCGTCTTCGGCGGCATGACCGCCACCACCTGGGTGCAGATCATCAAGGCCGGCCTCCTCATGACCGGCGCCTTTGTCCTCTCGATTCTGGTCGCCATCAAGTCGGGGATGAACCCGATGCGCTTTTTCGAGGATATCGCCACCAGCCCGTACATTATCGATCATGTCAAACTGCTGCCGATCTACCTGCGTGAACTCGAAGGCGGCAAGGCGACCCTGGACGCCGGCCAGCGCTTCCTCGAGCCGGGGCTGTTCCTGACCAACCCCCTCGACCAGATCTCCCTCGGCATGGCCCTGGTTCTCGGCACCGCCGGCATGCCGCATATCCTCATGCGCTTCTTCACCGTGCCGACCGCCCAGGCGGCGCGCAAGTCGGTCATCGTGGCGATGTTCATCATCGGCTCCTTCTACATCCTCACCACCCTCCTCGGCTTCGGCGCCGCCATCCACGTCACGCCGCAGGGGATCCAGGCCGTCGACAAGGGCGGCAACATGGCGGCGATGATGTTGGCCCAGCAGCTCGGCGGCGAGTTCTCGCCCTTCCTCGGCGACCTCCTCCTCGCCTTCCTCTGCGCCGTCGCCTTCGCCACCATCCTCGCCGTCGTCTCGGGCCTGGTTCTGGCCGCGTCCGCCGCCATCGCCCATGACATCTACGTCAACGTCATCAAGGACGGCCACGCCGACCAGCACGAGCAGGTCATGGCCGCCCGCATCACCTCCCTCTGCGTCGGCACCGCCGGTATCATCATCGGCATCGCCGCCGAGAAGCAGAACGTCGCCCATCTGGTCGCCCTGGCCTTCGCCGTCGCCTCCTCGGGCAACTTGCCGGTCGTCGTTCTCTCTCTCTTCTGGCGCAAGATGAACACCGCCGGCGTCATCGCCGGTCTGGTCGTCGGCACCATCGTCTCCATCGGCCTGGTCATGGTCTCCCCCAACATGACTTACCCGGAGAAGGTTGCCGACAACGCCAAGAAGGCTTACACCAAGCTGGAGGGCGACATCGCCGCCGGCAAGGTTGCGCCGGAAGCGATGGACAAGACGGTCAAGACCATCGAGGCCAAAAAGGCGGAAGAGACCGCCAATCGCGGCGGCACCTCGATGCTCGGCCTGAAAAAGGAACTCTTCCCGCTGAAGAACCCCGGCATCGTTTCGATCCCGGTCGGCTTCCTCGCCGCCATCCTCGCGGCGCTGGTTTTCCCCAGCCGGCGTTCGGAAGAGATGTTCGACGAAGTCTATGTCCGCCAGAACACCGGCCTCGGTATGGCCAAAGCGATCGACCACTGATTATTTGCTCAGCTTTGTGCTAGGATGGGGAAGGCCTTTGGCCTTCCCCATTTTTTTACCCCGTCATCTTGCCACGAGGAACCCAGCAATGCCCCAGCGCCGGACTGTGCCCTCTCCCCCACGGGCATTTGTGGAGCAGTTCCAGAGGCAGGTCACCGACTTCCTCAGCCGTCTCGATCGCCCTGAAAGCAGTCAGCTCCTCGCCGCGCTGAAGGTCCATACCGAGCAGGAAATGGCGGCCATCGCGGCGTTTGAAGGCCGCCGCGCGACGTACCTTGAGGCGATCGCAACGACCAGTGACTACCCCGGTTTGCGCCGCCTCGAGGAGGCCCTGGCCACCCTCGAGGCGGAGCGTTTCCTCCTCTATCGCTCAGTGCCGGGGCTGCACCATGGCTGCACCGAATACCGCGATCGCCTCGCCGCCCGCACCCTGCAACTGGTCGAGGACGAAGTTGCCGTCCTCGGCCTCGGCCCGGCGCCGTGCCGCTATGCCCTGGTCAGCATGGGGAGTGACGGCCGCGGCGAGCAGACCTTGATTACCGACCAGGATTACCTCATCGTCCATGAAGACGGCAATGCCGTCGTCGATGACTATTTCCGGCGCTTTTCCGAACTTTTGGTCGAGCGTCTCGCCGCCGTCGGCTTCAAGAAATGCACCGGCGACATCATGCCGTCCAACCCGACCTGGCGCGGCTCCATCAGCCAGTGGCGGCAACGTCTCAACGCCATCGTCCGTTATGAATTCGACGAATATGCGAAAAACCTCATGGACCTCATCGTCCTCTCCGACGCCCGCTACGTTGCCGGCGACCGGACCCTTGCCGAGAATCAGATCGAATCGATCCGCGAGTTCGAACAGGGCTATTTCCAGGTCATCTGGGGGATGGCCAAGGCGGCGGCAGAGATGAAGGTCGGGCTGAGATCCTTCGGCCGCATCTGGACCGATCCCAAGGGGGAATACAAGGGCCTGTTCAACGTCAAGCTCCTCGGCTGGGCGCCCCTGGTCATGAACGTGCGTATCCTCGCCGTCAACCTCGGCCTCGCGGCGACCAGCACCCTGCAACGACTGGAACTGCTGGAAGAACGGAAGAGTCTTTCCCCGGGGAGTGCCGCCGCCCTCCGGGAGGCCTACCATGTCCTCACCCGCCACCGCATCCTGCTGCAGATCCGCTATCTCAAGGGGGAACAGACGGAGTCCTATCACCTCGACCCGAAAAACCTGAGCAAGGACGAGCGCGAGGAGTTGCGTCAGGCCCTGGTCAGCATCGAGGAATTGCAGACGGTCATCCGCACCAATTTTTCCATCCTCTGAGCGGCCGATGAAACAACCTGGAAAGGACGACGCCATGACCGCCCCGAAGCCGCCACAAAAATCGTTACTGGCACGCATCTTCTCCATCGAGGGATTCCTCGTCCTCGCCGGGCTTGCCCTTCTGGTCGTCGGCCTGGCGACCGGGGAGGTCATTGCCATCTTCTGGGGCGTGCTGGCCCTGGCCGGCCAGGTCGCCCTTTACTTCGTGCGCAAACGTGACTGGCAAGCCCACTGGGCCAGCATCGAAGAGCAACAGCGCCAGCAGCAAAAGCCCAAAGACGAGCTTTGACCACCCCCGAGTCGCAACCCAGAATCCGGAGATAAACCGATGGCACAGCCGACCTTCCAGCGCGTCAAACGTCTGACCCTCATCTACCTGGCCATCCAGATCTTTCTCCTGGCCCTACTGGTAGTGATGGCCTTCCAGTTCCAGGCCGTCTTCCGCGCCAAGGGGGTGCCCCAGGTCTTTGTCAACAGCATCGTTGCCGGCGTCGTCCTGCAACTTGTCGCCTTTTACCCCCTCAAACGCCTGGCCGAGAAGGAAGCCTTCCGGGAAGTCGGAGCCGACGCCGGAACCCTTACGCCGGAGGAGCAGAAGGGGTTGCGCCACCATCGCATGTTCTACGATTTCGGCAAGGCAACGATCTTCCTCTTTTTTGCCGCTTTCATCATCCTCGCCCCGGCGGTCACTTTCGTCATGAGCACCATCTATTTCAGCTTTCTCCTCATCGCCCTGACCTATTTTCAGTGTTTCAACTTTGCCGTACGCCGGGCAATAAAAGGATAAGTCGCACCACGTTGCGAACAAAAAAGCCCCCGGCGTTCTCGCCGGGGGCTTTTTTGTTTCAGTAGATTTTTTCGCGATAAGCGGGAACGGCGGCGACGTGCGCTGCCGAGGTGATACCCGGCGGCCCGCCCGCGCCGCGACGGCCCGACCGATATGGTTGAGAAAGACCGGTTGCTCCAGGAGCTGTTCATGGGTGAGCGTTGCCGCCACTCGCGACGAGTGTCAAGACGCAACCGGCCAGGAGGGTCTTTCGACCTTGCATTTTCCCCCCGCCCTCGTTATCTTCGCAGCACTTTTTCTCGGGAGGCGACATGGATCTGCTGCTCTTGCTCGATCTCGTCGGTACCGCCGCCTTTGCCGCCTCGGGCGCCTGGTCCGGGGTCAAGCGGGAGATGGATCTTTTCGGCGTTCTGGTCCTCGGCCTGGTCACCGCCACCGGCGGCGGCACCCTGCGCGATCTCCTCATCGGCGACATCCCGCCTTTCTGCCTGCAGCACGAAAGCTACCTCTATATCTCCATCGCGGCGGCCCTGGCGGTCTTTTTCGGTCACCGCCGGCTCAACCGCTGGCAGCAGCCATTGCAATTCTTCGATGCCATCGGCCTCGGCACCTTTGTCATCATCGGCACCGGCAAGGGCCTGACCTACGGCCTCGGCCCCCTGGGTGCGGTCATGATGGGGGTGATGACCGCAACGGCCGGCGGTGCCCTGCGCGACCTCCTCTCGGGCGAAGTCCCCCTGATCCTGCGCAAGGAGATCTACGCCAGCGCCTGCCTCGTCGGAGGGGCTCTGCTGGTGACCCTGCGGCACACGCCTCTCTCCCCCCCGCTTGCCGCCCTTGTCGCCGCCCTGACGGTCATCGCCATTCGCCTCCTCGCTCTCCGTTATGACTGGTCGCTACCGCGCGCCCGCAGCTGACAACCTCGCCATCTGGCCAGAAGGAGCCTCCATGCATACCGTCACCCTCAGCGGCACCGACCAGCATTTTCCTGTCGGCAAGATTGTCTGCCTCGGGCGCAACTACCACGATCACATCCGCGAACTCGGCAACGAACTCCCCGAACGGGCCGTCCTCTTTATGAAGCCCGCTTCCAGCATTATCGGCAACGGCGAAACGGTCGTCATCCCCGGCTATTCCCACGATTGCCACCACGAGGTCGAACTTGCCCTCCTCATCGGTCGCGGCGGTAAGCATATCGCCGAAGCTGCGGCCCGGGACGTCATCGCCGGCTATGGCGTCGCCATCGACCTGACCCTGCGCGACATCCAGCAGGAGTTGAAACAGAAAGGTCTCCCCTGGGACATCGCCAAGGGCTTCGATACCGCCTGTCCCCTCTCCGACTTTGTCCCGGCGGCCACTGTCGCCGACGCCCAGAATCTGCAACTGACCCTCAGCGTCAACGGCATCGTCCGCCAGGATGCCACGACCGCCCTGATGATCCGCTCCATCCCCCGGATCATCGCCGAGATCTCCGCCATTTTCACCCTCGAACCCGGCGACATCATCCTCACCGGCACCCCGGCCGGGGTTGGCCCGGTGGTCAGCGGCGATCGCATGACCGCGACCATCGCCGGCGTGGGGACGCTGGATATTGGTGTGCGTTGAAAACTTGAAGTAACCCCTGGAGGGCGCAGCCCCATACAAAGGCCCCGCGGGATTTCCCGCGGGGCCTTTGGCAAAGGACAAAAGATGGCCGGCGGCGCTCGCGGCCAAGACTCCCTACGACACCAGAGCGAGACGTCTTTGTTGCCGCGAGGTGATGCTGCCGGGGCGCTGCGTTTCCGGCAGACGGTCCTCCCGCTCCATGCGAAAAAAGCCCGCCATCTCCCGCAACTGATCCGATTGGGCCGACAATTCCTCGGCGGTCGACGCCATCTCTTCGGACGAGGCGGAATTCTGCTGGATGACCTGGTCGAGCCGGCCGATGGCATTGCCCACCTGCTCGGCCCCGACTTCCTGCTTCTTGCTGGCCACTGCGATCTCCTGGATGAGATCGGCGGTGCGCTGGATCATCGGCACCAGCTTGTCGAGCAACTCCCCGGCCCGCTCGGCCACCTGCACACTCGAAACCGACATCTTGCCGATTTCGGCCGCCGCCGTCTGGCTGCGGTCGGCCAATTTGCGCACTTCCGCGGCAACCACGGCGAAACCGCGGCCGTGCTCTCCCGCCCGTGCCGCTTCAATCGCCGCGTTCAAGGCGAGCAGACTGGTCTGCCGGGCAATTTCCTCGATGATCGAAACATTGCCGGTGATCTCGCGCATCGCCTTGGCCGTTTCCCGCACGGCTTCGCCCCCCGTCAACGCTTCCTGGGCCGCAGCTCGCGAGATATTGCCGGTCTGCGCCGCATTGGCCGCACTTTGCCGGGTAACGACCAGCATCTCTACCATGGCGCTGTTCACCTCCTGCGCGACGGCTGCCTGCTGCGCCGTCCCATCGGAAAGTTGCTGGCAGGAGAGGGAAATCTGCCCGGCCCCCGTCGCCACATTACCGGTGGCCTCGTGCAGTCGCTGGGCGATGCCGCCGAGGCTGGCAACCATTCCCTGCAAAGCCTGCCCGAGGATGTCGTGTGGCGACGCCAGGGACACCTCGGTGTCGAGCTTCCCCTCGGCGATGGTCTGGGCCAGTTGCGAGCGTTGCAGCATACTGTCGGCCAGACCATTGAGTTCCTGCGCCAGCTCGCCGATCTCCCCCCCGGCCTTGACGACAATGCGGTTATGCGCTTCCACTTCACCCCGCCCGAGAAGAGCCACTTGGGCACGAATATCCTCGATCGGACGAATCAGCAGGTGATTGGCAACATACCTGGCAATCAAAGCCGTGCAGACCAACGCCACCAGAAATAGGATCAGCTGATAGCGGCCGTTGCGCTCGGCCACCCGACTGTTTTCCGCAACCTGTTCCTCGGCCCGCGCCGTCAAGTGCGTCGACAGTGCTTCGAATCGTTCCAGTAACGCCTGCTGGGTCTTCCCGGTCTGCTGCACCTGCTCGATCAAGCCCGCTATGCTCTCGCCTTTGGCCAAGCGCCGGTAGATGTTCGGGGCCTGCTCCGCATAGCTGCGGAAGTCCCCGGCCAGCTGACGCAAAGGACCCTCGCCATCGTGACCGGGGAGTGCCATGCGGCTCATCAGCTCGCCAATCTCCCGACCGAGGGATTCGGCGCTGGCAATCGCGTCTTCGTCGCCGACCAGAACGGCCTCTTCATACATCGCCTTCTGCTTCTTGAAGAGAGTCAGCACCTCGGCCCCCTGCATGGCCAGGGGAAACTCGACAGACCTCAATTCTTTGAGGCTGGCGGAAAAACGCACGCTGGCGACATAATTCACCGCCGTGGCCAGGGCAAAACCGAGAAAGCCAAGGCCGACGCAGAGCCAGATTTTTGCCCGGATACTGGAAAAATATCCCATATAAACCCCTTCTGCGGGACTTGCGATTCAGTCGCAAGCCCCGCAGTTCTGTCATACACTAGTTGAGCTTGATTTCCTTGACCGAATCGTCGAGGGCAGCCCGGGAGATATACCCGATGCCCCGCGGGTCTGCAGCGATAAACTTCTTCATCTCCGCATCGTCCTTGAGTTCGATCGGCGGCGTACCGGTCCCGGTGAACAGGGCCTTTTTCCAATAGATCTGGAACTGTTGCACAGTCTTTTTGACGACGGTATCGACAAACGCCTGTGTCACCTTCTCATCGTACTGGGAGTAGAGAACGATGGTCTGGCCATTGCTCCACGACGTTTTCTTGCCAAGATACATCTGCTTGGCGTCATTGGTGCCGAGGCTGGAGAGGGTGTTTTTCTTGTTGACGACCAGGACGAAATCGGCGGCAAATGCGGAAGTGGCCAATCCACACAACAGCAGGGAAAGTACCAGTATATTCAGATATCTGGTTATCCACTCCGCTCAAGTTGACACCGGGGACAGCCTGAGAGCGAAGTTCGTTATTGG
>MGTO01000066.1:0-19433 GCA_001799485.1 Desulfuromonadales bacterium GWC2_61_20
AAAGATGTCGCCGGCGCGGATGTACTCCTTGCAGCGCTCTACCGCCGCCTGGTAGGCGCCGGGGGGGAAGTTGGCGGTCAGCTCGCAGCTGTCCTGCCCCGCTTTTGCAGTCCACGGCGGTTGCGGCGCGCGCAGCTTGGCGATGAGAGCCTCGACCCCCTTGATGCCGCGCTGGTAGGCCGCGGCCGGGTCTTCAGCGGGTTGCAGATGGACGTTGCAGACGACCTTGATCTTCTGTCGCATGTTGTCGAAGATCAGCAACGCTTCGGTGAGGAGAAAGCAGGCGTCGTAGCCGCCGATCTCCCGCGGGTTGGCGTCGGGGAGGCGCTCGATGAAGCGGACCATGTCGTAACCGAGGTAGCCGACGGCGCCGCCGAAAAAACGCGGCAGCTCGGGCAGCTGCACCGGCCGGTAGGGGGCCATGAAGTCACGCAGGGCGGCGAGGGGATCGGCGGCGGTGAAGCTCGCGACGACCTTCTCCCCCTCGACGATCTCGACACTTTCGCCGCGGCTGCGGAAGAGCCGGCCGCCGCTGCCGAGAAAGGAGTAGCGCGCCCACTTCTCCCCCCCTTCGATACTTTCGAGGAGGAAGGAGGCGCGGCCGTTGTCGATCTTGCGGAAGGCGGAGACCGGGGTCTCCATGTCGGCAAAGATCTCGCGGCAGACCGGGATGAGGTTGCCCTGACCGGCCAGGCGGGTGAACTCTGCGAGAGATGGGAAGTACATGGACGCTCCGTGCGGGAAAAGTGACGTACCGTAGCACGCCGCCAGCAGGAGCGTCAAGGCTTGCGGGGCGGGCGGAGGGGGGAAATCAGCCGGCGGCGGAAGGTTCCGGCAACGTCATCTCGATCTCCTCGATGCGGCGCTCGACGACCTTGCGCACGACGAAACGGACACCTTGAGCGGTGCAGCTCTCCCCGGCCGCGGGGATGGTGCCGAAGGTGCGCAAGAGAAAACCGGCGAGGGTGGTGGCGTGTTCTTCGGAGAGATGGAGCTTGAAGCGGCGATTGATCGAGCGCAACGAGGCGCTGCCGTCGATGAGGAAGGAGCCCGGCGCCAGCTCGCGCACCAGCACCTCTTCGACATCGTATTCGTCGCGAATCTCGCCGACGATCTCCTCGACGATATCCTCCAGCGTCACGATCCCCTCGACCCCGCCGTACTCGTCGACGACGACGGCAAGATGGACGCGGCGGCGGCGGAAGGACTGCAGCAGCGTTTCGATGCGCTTGGCCTCGGGGACGAAGTAGGGGGGACGGGCGAGGGTGCGCAGAGAGAAGGTCTCCGGGCGATCGACGTAGCCGAGGATGTCCTTGGAGTGAATGACCCCGACGATGCGGTCGAGATTTTCCTCGTAGACCGGGAAGCGCGAATGCATCGAGCCGCGCACCAGGGCCAAGGTCTCGGCGAAGGAGGTATCGACCTCGATGCCGACGACCTCGGTGCGCGGGATCATGACGTCGCGCACGCGGATTTCGGCGAGATCGAAGACGCCGTGCAGCATGCGCCGCTGCTCCTTGTGCACCGTCCCCGACTGCTCGCCGACGCTGATCATCGAGCGGATTTCATCGCCGGAAATGGCGGGGCGCGCCGCATCGGCGGCAAAGCATTTGTTGACGAGGCGGGAGACACCGCTGACCAGCCAGACGAGCGGTTTCAGCAGCGACATTGCCAGCAGCATCGGCCTGAGCACCCAAAAGGCGACGGTCTCGCTGCGTCGGGCGGCAAAGGTCTTGGGACTGACTTCGCCGAAAATCAGCAGCAACGGCGTGACGATGAGGATGGTGAGGAATTCGGCGCGCTCGGCGTACAGTTCGACCAGCAGGGTGGTGGCAAAGACCGAGATGGCGATATTGACGATATTGTTGCCGACCAGCAAGGTGCCGAGAAGGCGATCGGGATTATCGAGGAGACTCTCGAGCTTGCGGGCGCCGGGGCGTTTCTTTTCGACCAGATAAGCGAGGCGCAGCCGGTCGAGGCTCATGAGGGCGGTTTCCGAACCGGAGAAGAAACCGGAGAGGAGGATGAGGACGAGCAGGCCGGCAGCCTGCATGAGTTGATCGGCGGTCATAATTTCCTGAGAGGGTTAAGGGACAGCAAGCAGGGGGGGATTGTAGCCGAAGGCGGCGGGGATTACAACGGGGATGGCCTTTGCCATCCCTTACCGCCCTTTGGCAAAATAGCGCACGCCGGGGATGGTGGCGAAGTGTTCATCCTGGGTCCAGAGGATCGCTTCGTGCAGGCGGGCGGTGCAGAGGATGAGGCTGTCGGCCATCGGCAGGGTCAGGTCGAGGCTGGTTTTGGCGGCGAGGGTGGCGAGGGCCGGGGTGAGTTCGATCACCGTCCCCTGCTGCATCAGGGCCACGGCCTGCAGGGCGGCATCCTCGCCGCGTTGGCGGCAGACGACCTTGAAGACTTCAAAGAGGGTAATCGTCGGCACGATCAGTGCCGGGATGTCGACGAGAGGGGCGGCAAAGTGGGCGGCGTTGGGACCGTCGGCAAAGTACTCCAGCCAGCCCGACGAATCGACGACGTTCACAAGCGATCATCCTCGCGCGGCACCACGGTATCGATCCCCTGGAGAAAACCGCGCATGCCGCCGATCGGCTGTTCCGGAATCATCTCGATACGGTTGCCATAGGCGACTACCTGCATCCGCTGGCCCGGGCTGAGGCGCAACCGTTCGCGGACTTCCCTGGGGATGACGACCTGGAATTTCGGGGAGATTTTGACGGCTTCCATGGCAACATCCTTTGATCTAATTTTGGCAAAACGATAGCATGATCGATGGTGTATCGCAATGGAATCTTGGGAGAAATATCCTTGGCAAAAAGGAGCGGACTAATTTTTCTCAGAGAGAGGCACGACCCCAAAGTGCGTTTTAGCCAAAGGCGGCGGGGATTACAACGGGGATGGCCGGTCGGGATCGAGAAGCCAGTTGAGCGGGTTGGCGGCAATGTAGTCGCGCACGGCGGCGAGTTCGCCGTCGTTGCGGTTGCGTTGCCAGAGACGACCGGGGAAGGATGACCAGCCGTGTTGTTCGACGCCGTGGATGTAGGCGCTGGTGGTTAGGGATTTGAAGGCCTGGACGATCCGCCCCAATGAATCGGGCGCGGTACCTTAGGGGCGAACCTCGTGTTCGCCCAGGTTTTCGGCATCGACGAGACAAATCGGGCGAACACGAGGTTCGCCCCTACCCGTGTCATGTCGTTGATCCAATATTTCGGTCAACCAGATGATCCCATGCACATGGTTCGGCATCACCACGAACCGCTTTTCTTGCCTCATCCTGTCTTTATTCGCTGGCCTCCATCTTTTCTGCGAACCGCTCTCATGCCAGCCCTGTTTCCCGCTCTGACAATCAGACCTTAAAATCAGTAAGGCGTCCCTCTATTTCCCCCTTATTTCCCCCTTATTTCCCCCTTATTTCCTTCCCTATTTCCTTCCTATTTCTTCCCGGCTGCAGGCGGACGATCCCGGTGCGTTTGTACGCGGATTCACGCACTTATTTAATTTCACTCTCCGATTCTACATATTTAATCTGAAAAGGCATCAACATCGACATAAGTGAAGCACCCATCTTGATCATCCCTGAAGTTGTAATCAGCCATATGACTTCGATAGAACCTTTGGTTTTCAACAATTCTCCCTGCCACAATACCCGCGCAGCCGACTCATAGCCTTTCATTTTCGCACAATCCCAGATGATACATAGTTTACCATTCTGCCCGGTACAGAGCGTTTGCCATTTCTGGATGCCGTCTTTTGCTTCTTGTTCGGTCAGGCGCTCATCAAAACGAAAATACAAATACTTTTTACCTTTTTTATCCAGCCATTTGACTTCCATGCATAACTCCTATTCTATTTTGACAATAATATCGCACCTGTTGTTCATCAACCAAATCAGACAGCGCAGGCAATATTCGGATGTTTGAATTAGTTGCGAACAGGTGTGGCGGTTTGCCCATTTTGTACTCGCAACTTGTCGCTTGAAATATTTCCCACCTTGTAACCCATCGATTTACCGGCTGTCAACACAACACGCGCAGCGGGAAACGAGCCGGACGACACGTCCGAATAATTGTCTGCGTGAATTAAAACTTTGAGTCCTTGGACAAATGGGTATTGCCCCATTGCCGCAATTTGCCTATAGTGTTCTCAGGGAGGACAAACATCATGCTGGTACAAACCGATTCGCGCCGACGTATCACCCTGCCGTCCAACCTCGGCATCAAACCGGGAGATGCCGTCGACCTGGAAGTTCTCGACGACGGCCGCATTCTCATCGTCCCGGTCGAAGCGATCCCCAAACATCAGCTCTGGGCCTGGACGGTGGAGAACAAGGCAGCGATCACGGCGTCCCTCGCCGATCCGCGGCCATCTGCGGTTGTCGCAAATATGGCCGAGGCCAAGACGACGGCGAAGAGGTGGTCGGGTGAGGGTTGAAATCCGCCCCGCCTTCGACGCCGCAGTCATGACCGCCGAACTGCCGGTCCGCAAGGCAGCGGCGAAGCTGCTGCTGACCCTGCAACAGCTCGACCTTCCCCAGCTCTGGAGCCACTCCGGCCTCAACTTTGAAAAGCTCCACGGCATGATCGAACCGGTCAGCGGCGAACAGCTCTATTCCCTGCGCATCACCGGCAGCGCCCGCGCCATCAGTTGTCTCCTCAAGGGACCGACCATCGTCCTGGTCAGCCTGCACACCCAGCACGACAAGGCCTACCGCAAGTAACATCCCCGCAGTTGAAATCCCCCTCCCCTCGTGCTACAAAAGCCCTGCGCCCTCCCCCTCACCTCACGGTAGACCATGACCATGCCGACCACCCCCGAGCAGGCGGCCCGCCGCCACGCTGAAGTCGCCGCGGCGCTGCACCGCCACAACCATCTCTATTACGTCCTCGACCGCCCGGAGATCAGCGACAGCGCCTACGACGAGCTCTTCCGCGAACTGCTTGAGCTCGAAGACGCTTTCCCTGCTCTTGCCACCCCCGACTCGCCGAGCCGCCGCGTCGGCGCGGCGCCGCTGGAGCGCTTCGCGGCGGTGCGCCATTCGTTGCCGATGCTCTCCCTTGACAACAAGAAGAGCGCCGACGAGCTGCGCGACTTCGACACCCAGGTGCGCAAAAGCCTCGCCTTGAGCGACGAGGTCGATTACGTCTGCGAGATGAAGCTCGACGGCCTCGCGGTGGAGTTGGTCTACGCGGAGGGGGTGCTGGTCAACGGCGCCACCCGCGGCGACGGCATGGTCGGCGAGGGGATTCTGGAGAATCTCAAGACCATCCCCAGCGTCCCGCTGCGCCTGCAAGCCGGCGCCCCGGCGCGGCTGGAAGTGCGGGGCGAGGTCTACATCGAACTCGCCGAATTTCAGCGCTGGAATCGTGAACTTGAGGAGAACGGCGCGGCGACCTACGTCAACCCGCGCAACGCCGCCGCCGGCTCGTTGCGCCAGCTCGACTCCAGGGTCACCGCCCGCCGCCCCTTGCAGATCTTCTGTTACGGCATCGGCGAGGTCGACGGTCCCCTCCCCGAGAGTCACGGCGTCCTGCTGCAACAGCTGCAAGCATGGGGGCTGCGGGTTAATCTGGCCGCCACCAAAGTGGTGCGCGGGGTCGACGGCGTTCTCGCCTATTACAATGAACTCCTCGCCCGCCGCGACCAGCTCCCCTTCGAGATCGACGGCGTCGTGGTCAAGGTCGACCGCCTCGCCTGGCAGCGCGATCTCGGCGAGAAGTCGCGCTCGCCGCGCTGGGCCGCCGCCTTCAAATTCCCGCCGCGCCAGGCCGAGACCATCGTCGAGCAGGTCGTCCTCCAGGTCGGCCGCACCGGCGCCATCACCCCGGTGGCGCAACTGACGCCGGTGGAGGTCTCGGGGGTGACGGTCTCCCGTGCCTCCCTGCACAACTGGGACGAGATCGCCCGCCTCGACCTGAAAATTGGCGACCGCGTCGTGGTCGAGCGCGCCGGCGACGTCATCCCCGATGTCGTCCGCGTCCTCACCGAGCTGCGCAGCGGCCGCGAGCGCAGCATCCCCCTCCCCGTCGCCTGCCCCGAATGCGGCTCCCCGGTCACCCGCCTGGAGGGGGAGGTGGTGCCGCGCTGCCAGGGGCTGTCCTGCCCGGCCCAGCTCAAGGAGTCGATCAAACACTTCGCCAGCCGCGCCGCCATGGATATCGAGGGACTCGGCGAACGCTACGTCGAGCAGCTTCTCACCCTCGGCCTCATCGCCAGCGTCGCCGACCTCTACACCTTGCAGCGGGGCGATCTCTTCCGCTTCGAGCGCATGGGGGAGAAGCTCGCCGACAACCTCCTCGCCGCCATCGCCGCCAGCAAGACCCGCTCCCTCGCCCGCTTCCTCTTCGCCCTCGGCATCCGCCACGTCGGCATTCACCTGGCCAAGGTCCTCGCCCGCCAGTTCGGCTCTCTCGACGCCCTGGCCGCGGCCAGCCGCGACGAACTCCGCGCCGTCCACGAAGTCGGGCCGCAGGTCGCCGACAGCGTCGTCGCCTTCTTCGCCGCCCCGCGCAACCGCGAGATCCTGCAACAGCTCGCGGCGAGCGGGGTCCAGCCGGAAGCGACGGAACGCCGCGCCGGCGGCCGCTTCACCGGCAAGACCTTCGTCTTCACCGGCGGCCTCGACACCTTGGGGCGCAAGGAAGCACAGGAACTGGTGGAGAGCCTCGGCGGCCGCGCCGCCGGCTCGGTGAGCAAGAAGACCGACTACGTCGTCGCCGGGGCCGACGCCGGCAGCAAGCTCGACAAGGCGCGGGAATTGGGGATCACCATTCTCGATGAAGCGGGGTTCAAGGCGTTGCTGCAAGAGGAGGGTGAATGATGGTCAAGGTCAGAGCCGCGGCCAACGCCGCCTTGACAAGGGTGCGGGATCATGTTAGAGAATTCACCGTAGCTAGAGTACGGGATTAACCCGCTCTGCGCCGCTATGGCTACCTCCCCGGCATGGCCACGCGTTGCGGAGAGCAGCTGTCACAGCATTGACCACAGGACACCAGTGATTATTGCCTTCATAGGAAGGATAGTTTTTCGAATCTTTTTTAGAAAACCACCCACTTTGCTCAGAGCAATCCCCGGGAAACCGGGAGTCGCAGAGCCCCGAGGCTAATTGGGGATTCCCCCCAGATGCCAGTCGAGCCGCCAAAGATTCGTCTCACTTCGTGAACGCTCTTTGGCTTTTTTTTCGCAAAAATCTGTGTCGCCACCTCCCTGCTTTGGGCCGGAGGGTACGCCGACACAAAAGGAGATCGTCATGACCAAGCGGGTTCTGCGAGTGATTCTGGTTGTCGGGGCGGGAATGGCATTGCTGGCATGCTCGCCCAAGATCTATGGCCGGGTGCAGCTGGTCGATCCGGCCATGAAGCCGGTGGTCGGCGACTCCTCCGACGGCACGGTGATCAACATGATCAACACCACCTCGGCCCTGGAGAACGCCTCCCATTCGGTCATGGTCAATGCCCAAGGGGAGTTTGCCTCGGAAAAGGACAAGGTGAGTCCGGGGATGTATAAGGTCGAAGCGAGCCGCATCGGTTACCTGACCGAGACCCAGAGCGTGGAGGTTGGCCGCTTCAGTCGCAAGGAGCTGGAGATCAAGCTGAAGAAGGTTGTGGAGGGGAAGCGGCGGTCGATTGAAGGGGCGCGCAGCGACGCGGACAAGATCGTCAACCCCGGCGAAGTCAATATCCAGCCCCCCACCATGTAGCCGACCGAAGGGACAGCATTCGTCACGATGCTTGTCCCTTTTTTCGTGGCATGAGTTCTAGCGAACCGAGGAGAGTGGTATGCGCATAAAGATCCAGTCTGTATTACTCATGGCAGCGGTCCTGGCCACCCTTTTTGCCTGTCAAGGCAAGGATCAGGGGGCGAAGCTGGAACTGTCCGTGGAGGCGCGCCTGAGCGGCAAGCCCCTCGCCGGAGCGCGAATTCTGGTGGATGGCGTTCAGCTCGGCGAAACCGATGCGTCGGGGCGCTTCACCACTCTCCTCTCCAAGCAGCCCGGGAGCGAGATCCAGCTCGCGGCAGAGAAGGAGCAGCCGGGAGCCGTCCTCGCCCCCTGGAAGGGAAGTTTTATCGTCAAGCTCCCCCGGGAGGGGAAGGTCGACCGCTACGACTTTGTCGCCGAGTTCAAGTCCCCCTATCTCTTCGCCTTGCAGGTGAACGATGAGGGGAAACCGGTGGCCGGGGCGACGGTCCTGGTGGACAATCGCCAGGCCGGAGTCAGCGATGCCCAGGGCGAGTTCGCTTACGCGGCAGCGAAGATGCCGCCCGCCGGGGTGACGGTGGTCGTGCGCAAGGATGGCTTCGCCCCCTGGAAAGAGCGGGTGAAAGTCGCTGAAGGTGAGCGGGTCACGGTGGCCTTGAGCAGCCGGGCCGAAGTCACCGTCGCGGCTCGGACCGAGGAGTATGGCAAGGGTGTCCCCCTGGCTGGCGTCCAGGTCAGCATCGACGGTCGTGCGGTCGGCAAGACCAACGCCAAGGGGACCTATAGCTATTCCGTTCCTCCCGCCGCGAAGGGGCGCAAGGCCAAGGTCGGCCTGGAGTCTCCGGGGATGATCCCCGCCTTCTGGGAAAAGAGCGTGACCCTGGTCGGTCTGGTCGAGCTCCAGCATTACTTCTACCCGGTCACGCCCAAGGCGATTCGCACCGGCATCTACGGTTTCAGCAGCAATACCCCCGGGGTCGATCTGCGCGAGGCCCTCGACGGAACGGAACAGGCCCTGCGTACCCAGCTCTTCCGCTCCGCCGCCTTCCGCGAAGTGCCGGCGGACGACTTGAAACGGGGGATGAAAAAGGCCAAAACCAGCATCGAGAAGGTGGCGGGCAAGGGCTGGCAGGGGACCTCCCTGGCCAGCAGCGTCGATCTGATCATTGTCGGCAGCGTCGCCCGCGACGACCGCGGCTTTCTGGTCGAGACCAAATGCTACGCGTCGAGCGGCAAACTCCTCCTCTCCTACCTGACCCGCGCCCGCAGCGCCGGCGATCTGGAGGGAGCGGTGAAAGAGATTGTCGAAGCCATCTTCGACCGCTTCCCCTTTGAGGGGACCGTCCTTCTGACCGAAGCGGAGCGCTTTCGCATCAATCTCGGCAAGGCGGCCTATCGTCTCGAAAAGGGGATGGAGTTCGACGTCAAGACGCCGCAGCTCGATGCCGCCGGGAAGGTCACCGGCTACCGCTCCATCGGCAGCGCCAAGGTCAAGAAGGTCGACGACAGCGGCGCCTGGCTGGCCATCGACGATCTCAAGCCGGGGACCGTGGTGGCCGATGGCGATCGCGTCGTCCGCTTCGTTGCCAGTGAAGAAGGAGACGATAAAACCTCCTGCATCATCTCCGCCAAGGGTGGCGTAGCCCCGGATCTCTCCCCTCTGGCCGGGGTCAACATCTACCTCAACGACCAGTGGGCCGCCACCACCGGCAGCGATGGCCGGGTCGAGGTGCCGCTGCGCACCGGCAAGAACTACAATCTCACCCTCTACCGCCATGGCTACCAGCAGCTGACCGAGAAGTTCAAGGTCGAGAAGAATGGCGACGTGCGGGAATTCGCCCTGCAGGTGAACAACTCCCTCTTCCGTCTCGAATCCCAGCCGAGCGGCGCCACGGTCTATCTCGATGGCGAGGAGTTCGGCAAGACCCCCCTGACCGACAAGCCGGTCCCTCTCGGTTTCCACACGGTGCGCCTGACGGCAGGTGAGGAGTACCGCGACTGGGAAGAGGTGGTGGAATTCAATCAGAAAGTGGAGGATCGGACCGGTGCAAAGCAGGTCACCCTCTATAAGGATTTCCTCAAGCTGGCTGAGGAGGCACAACGCAGCGGCCAGGTCGACCAGGCGCTGCAGTTCTATGCCGGCACCGAGAAGGGCCATCCCGATTTTTCCGAAGCGCACAGCCGCCTGGCCCAGCTCTATCTCGATGAGAAGGACGACTACGCGGGGGCGATCCGCGAGTACGAAATGGTCATGGAACTGCCGGAAAACAAGCAACTGGTCTTCAAGCAGTTTGCCATTGCCTACACCAACCTCGGGCACGCCTACTACGAGCAGGGGAACGCCCTGGTCAACCGCGACAAGGACGCTGCCTCCAAGTTCCTGGCCAAGGCGGTGCAGAACCTGCAGACAGCCAAGCAGAACACCCGCTTCTTCCCGACCCAGCAGTATGACGAGGCGGTGCACGATACCTACTATTATATGGCCCTCTCTCTGCACAAGCTCTATTTGCTCACGCGCAAGCCGGCGGTGCTGACGAGTGCCAATGGCGCCTTCCGCGAATACTTCGACTTTTTCCCCAAGAGTCTGGAGGGGAACAGTACCTTCGTCGCTAATCGCGATACGGCCCAGAAGTACTGGGATCAGATCCGGGAGTAACGGCGCATGACCTGTAGGCCAAGATGTCCCTTCATCACCTGGGCGCTCCTTTTGGCAGCGATTCCGGGGATGGTTGGGGCCGAACCGCCACCACCGCCCGTCGGCTCACCGGAACTGCCGGCGGTCGTGGCCGAGCCCTTGCCGGCGATTACGCCGGCGGTGGTAAGCGAACCGTTGCCGCCGGAGCCACTGCCGGAGATGGCGATGCCGGCAGTCCCCCCGGTGCCGCCGGTGACGGTCGTCGCCTTGCGCCCCCTGACCTCTTTTGCTGCCGGGCGCAACGACTCGGCACCCCTCTGGTCGCCGACCGGAGACTTCCTCGCCTTCGAGCGCAGCAGCGGCAACCAGCGGGAGATCCTCATCCACTGGGAGGATGGAGCGCCGGTGCAGACCGTCTCTTTTCAGGAGGCGGCAAAAAAGGACGACCTGCCGCTCTTTCTCAGCGGCGTGGTCGACGAAGTCAGCTACAGCGCCGGTCTGACCTGGAATCCGGCGGGGGATCGCTTCGTCTTCATGAGCAATGGCGACGAAGGGAATTACGATCTCTACCTGGGGGAGGTGTGGGGGGCAAAACCTCAGCGCCTGACCACCCATCGCAGCATGGATGGCCATCCCCAGTGGTCGCCGGTCGGCAATCGCCTGGCCTTTGTTTCGGGGCGCAGCGAAGGTGGGGATATCTATCTCCTCGACCTGGTGAGCAAAGGCCAGACCCGCCTCACCTTTGGCGGCTCCTCCCATCTCTACCCCCAGTGGTCGCCGGACGGCAAGCGCCTGGCCTTCATGGCCGGGAGCAACGAAAACCACGATATCTACGTCATCGACGACCTGGCCCGTCCCCAGGAGAGCCTGCGCCAGCTCACCAGCGGGACGAGCGACGAACTGCGCCCGGTCTGGTCGCCGGATGGCAGATCCCTGGCCTTTTATACCAACCACAACCCGGAAGGCGATCGGCGGCGCTGGGCGCTTGCCGTCGTCCCCGCCGAGGGAAACAGCGCGACCGCCGACACCATCCGTATCGTCGCCGAGGATGTGATTACCGACGTGGAGCGGGGGCCGGCCTGGATGTCGACGGGAGAGCGGCTGGTCTTTGTCCGCAACGACAAGCAGGAGTTCAACCCGCTCTTTCTCGCCGATCTGGCGGGGGGAGATGAGCGACCCATTCCGACCGGGACCAAGATGAACCACGATGTCACCTGTGCGGCCGACGGACGTCTCGCCTTTCGGGCGCAGGTCGACCAGTGGGACCAGATTTTTATCGCCGAAATCGGCAACTAAAGCGGATGGATAATCGATGAAACGATTCGGGCCGATCCTTTGTCTCTGTGCTCTCCTCACCCCCGGCCTGACCCTGGCCGCCGACGATGGGGTGAGCCGGGGAATGAAGCTCTGCGAGCAACGCCGCTATGATCAGGCGATTACCCTCTTGCGCCCTCTGGCCTCGGGGAGCGGGTCCAACACCTCGGCCCGCCTGGCTCTCGGCATCGCCTATCTGCGTAATGCCGAGCTCCACGCACGGCTGCAACGGATGGCCGTCCTCGTCTACCCCGATTATCTCCAGCGGTTGAGCAAGGAGAAGGGCGAGGGGAGCACCTTCGTCAACCTCTACCTGGGGGAGTACCTGCTCGAGAGCGGCAAGGCCAAAGAGGCGGCGCCCTATCTCGAACGCTTCATCGCCAGCAACAAGGTGCCGGCGAGCTACACCCTGCAGGCTCAGCTCGACCTCGGCTTGTGTCGCAAGCTCGCGGGTGACGCGGCCGCGGCTAAAGCCCTCTGGCAGAAGGGGACGGCGAGCAGCGATCCGGAAGTCCTGGCGCGCTTGGCGGCGATCTACGTTCTGGGGAAGATCGAAGGTGAAAAGCCGGAGGAGCTCTGCCGGCGCGCGGTCGAAAGCGTCGGCAGCAAGGGAAAACTCTCGCTGCGGCTGGTGCGCAACCTGCTGCTGGTCTATGGCCGGACCGGCGATCTTGACCGGGGCCTGGCCCTGGCGGAGAGCGCCGATCTCAAGGCATTTTCCTTTGAGGAATCGCTGGGGAAGAACAAGACCCTTTATTTCTACGAACCGCTTCTTCTCGACGATCTGGCCCGACTTTATGGCGAGGGGAGCAAGGCCGCACTCACCGCTGCCGCCGGCGATCCCAAGCTCCGCGCCGCAGCCAATCTCTATCTGGCCGAGGCCGCGCTCCGTTTCGGCAACCGCATGCAGACCCTGGCGTTGGCCCGCGAGGGCGCGCCGCAGCTGCCGCCGGTTCACCAGAAACGCCTGGCGCTGCTGGCCGCTGCCGCCCAACAGCGGCAGGGCGACAAGGAGCCGATGGCCGCCCTCCTCCAGCGTGAGGGGGACGATCCGGAACTGCTGGCCGAAGCACTGCGCCTGCAGCTCTTCCTCTTTCTCGATGCCACGGCCACCAGCCAGCAGGCGACCGTGCTGCTGCCTCGCACCCCGGGGAAAAAGGGGGTCGCCCTCAACGGCGCCCTCGGCAGCTACTGGCTGAGTAAACAGCTGCCGGGGGATGCTCTCGTCTTTCTCGAAGCGGCACGGGACAAGGCGCACAAGAACAAGATCGAGGCCAACGAACCGTTATTACTGGTCGATCTCTCCGAGGCCTATTTCCGCAGCAAGAAATTTTCCGAGGCACAGGAAATCTATTTCGAGCTGGCCAAGGAGTTTCCCGCCGTGCGCTTGATTCAGGAGGGGATGCAGGGCATCTATTCGCGGGAGCAGAAGAGCGCCGGCGATGTCAGGATTTTGTAGCCACCCGCCGCCCCTTTTCGGGGTGGTGTCTCTGTCAGGAGGAACTCATGAAGCGGATTACTACTCATTTGTTTGCATCCCTGCTGGTGCTGGTCGTTGCCAGTCAGGCTGTTGCCGCTGCTCCGCGCGACCCCGCGAAAGTCGGGGGAACCCTGAGCTACGGCGAATTCGGTCGCCCGGCCACCCTCGATCCGATCACCAGCAACGAAATGACCTCCTTGCGGGTGACGGAGCTGATCTTCAACGGCCTCGTCGGCATCAACGAGCGTCAGGAGATCGTTTCCGAACTGGCCGAGAAGTGGGAGGTGACGGAAAGCGGCCGGGTCTATACCTTCAATCTGCGCCGCGATGTGACCTGGCATCCGCGGGCCGGGGAGGCGGCCAAGCCCTTCACCGCCGAGGATGTGCTCTTCACCTACCGGATCATGATGCACCCCAAGACCATCACCGCCCTCAAGGTGCGTTACGAGTTCATCGACAAGGTCGAAAAGGTCGATGACTATACGCTCCGCTTCACCCTGAAGCGCCCGATTCTCAACGCCCTGGCCAAATTCAGCTTCAAGATCATTCCCCAGCACGGGCCGCGCAACCCCAACTTCCTCACCCGCGACGACCCGTTTGTGCAGAACCCCATCGGCACCGGCCCGTACATCTTCGATTCGGTCGCGGCCGACCGCTCCATCATCCTCAAGGCCAATCCGACCTACTTCAAGGGGCGCCCCAATATCGACCAGTTCATCCCCCGCCCCTTCGCCGACCAGAACATCATGACCGAGGCGCTGATGCTCAAGGCCATCGACATGATCGTCCTCGTCAATCCGCGCGATCTGACCCGCATCCAGGGGAGCAGCGACTTCATCCTCCAGCCGTACAACGCCCTCTCCTACTCCTTCTTCGGCTATAACTTCCGCAACCCGGTCCTGGCCGACAAACGCGTGCGCAAGGCGCTGACCCTGGCGGTCAACCGCCAGGAGATGCTCGACTCCTTCTTCAACGGCCAGGGAACCATCATCTCCGGCCCCTTCGCCCCGGGGAGCTGGGCCTACAACCTCGACGTGGCCCCGGCCCCCTTCGATCCGCAGCAGGCACGGGAGCTCCTTCAGGAAGCCGGCTATACTCCCGGAGCGAACGGCATCATGCAGAAGGACGGCCAGTCCCTCTCCCTGTCGCTGAAGGTCCCCATCGAGAAGGAGAGCGAGGCGGTCAAGCGCGTCGTCCTCGCCTTCAGCAACTATCTCAAAGCGATCGGCGTCGACGTCCGGGTCGAGTTCAAGGAATGGCAGTCGTGGAAGGAGGATGTCTTTCTTGAGCACAATTTCGACATCATCTTTGCGTCCTGGGTCTTCGATGATTCGGCCGACATCTCCTCCCTCTTCCATTCGGCGGAAATCGGGCCATGGAAGAACAACTTCGGCGCCTACTCCAACCCGCAGGTCGACAGCCTCATTGTCGAGTCGAAGCTGACCCTCGACCACGAGAAGCGCCGGACCATCAACCGCAAGCTGCACGCTGTCCTGGCCGATGAGAATCCCTATACCTTTCTCTGGACCCTGACCAACTACACCGCCTATAACCGCAAGGTCCGGCGGGTCGCGATCCACCCCTACAAGTTCTTCTCCTTTGCCGACGAGTGGTTCATCGCCGACAAGTAACCAAAAGGATGCCGCCAGCCCTTCCCTTAAACGGGGAGGGCTGGCGTTTTCCGTCCCTCTCGGACCACTTGCCTATGCGCGCTGCTTCCCTGAAACCGCTGGCCCGCCTCATGGGGCGAGAACTCCTCATGACCTTCTTCCTGCTCATCGGGGTGAGCGTCGTCGTCTTCGTCATCCTCTATCTGGCGCCGGGAGATCCGTTCAGCGTCCTGCTGGAGGGGGAGATGCCGACAGAAGCGGCCCGGGAAGGAATCCGCCAAGCCATGGGGGTGCCGACCACCTGGTATAGCCAATATTTCGCCTGGCTCGGCAAGATGCTGGTCGGCGATTTCGGCACCTCGATCCGCACCGGCATGCCAGTCTTGCCCGAGCTCCTTCGGGTCGGCTGGAACACCCTGGTCCTGACCGGTGGCGCCATGCTGGTCACGCTGCTGGTGGCGGTCCCCGTTGCTCTCTACAGCGCCGTGCGCGGCGTGACCCTG
Source organism: Desulfuromonadales bacterium GWC2_61_20 (assembly GCA_001799485.1). Taxonomy (GTDB): domain Bacteria; phylum Desulfobacterota; class Desulfuromonadia; order Desulfuromonadales; family UBA2197; genus UBA12091. Next base: position 15,254 of record MGTO01000066.1, read on the forward strand.
ATCTCCTGGCCGTTGACCATCCTTGCCTATGTCATCTCGGCCCTCCCCCTCTTCTGGCTCGGCTACCTCGTCCTTTATGTGGCCATGCGTCACTTCGGCATCTTCCCTTTTGCCTTCGCCAGTCTGGGGAGCGAGCCGAAGCTGATCTATTTCCTCCTGCCGATCCTGGTCCTCGGCTTGGGGAGCGGCGCCATCAGCGAGGTCGTCCGCCACCTGCGCGAAGAGAGCAGTCGGGTTCTCGACGAGGAGTATGTCCGCACCGCCCGGGCCAAGGGGGCGTCGGTCTGGCGTCACGCCTTCAAGGAGGGGTTTCTCCTGCCGGTGACGGCGATCATGGCGACCAAAGTCCCCTTTCTCATCGGCGGCGCCATCATTGTCGAACAGGTCTTCAACTGGCCCGGCATGGGGCGCATGGCGTGGCAGGCGGCCCAGGACCGTGATTACCCGGTGATCATGGCCATCGCCATCGCCGCAGCGCTGCTGGTGCGTATCGGCACCCTGGTGCAGCGCGTCGTCTACGTAACCGTCAACCCGCGCGCATCGCAGGAATAGATCGCTCCCCTCGCACCTCTGCGTCCCCTTGACCGACCCAACGCTTTGCCAGGATTGACCCCATGAAACGCTTCCGCCAAAGACCCGGCGAAATCAGTGAGTTCTCCGACCTCCCCTTGTGGCAGAAGGCCGACACCATCGACCTGCTCTATGTCGGCTACGGTCTCCTCATCGTCTCGCTGGTGGTCGCCTCCTACCTCCTCGGGGCGTTGCAGTGGCTGCCGCACGATCCCAACGCGCTGAATCTCAACCTGCTCCTCGCCGGGCCGGGGACGCCGGGCCATCTTCTCGGCACCGACTTCATGGGGCGCGACCTCCTCACCCGGTTGGTTCTCGGCATCCAGGCCTATTTCCTCCCCGGCCTGATGGCGGTGGCCAGCGCCCTCTTTGGCGGTACCGTCCTCGGGGTGGTGGCCGGCTACCGCGGCGGCGGCGCCGGCCTGATCGTCACCTTCCTGGGCAATCTTATCGATTCCTTCCCCCGGCTGGTCCTCATCCTGCTGGTGATCGCCGCTTTCAAACCCGATATCTGGTACATCATGGCGGTCATCGGCATCAGCAACGTGCCGGCGGTCGCCTCCCTGGTCCAGGGGAAGATCGCGATGCTGCGCGAGAAGAACTTCATCGAGGCGGCGGTGGCGCTGGGACTGCCGACCCGGACCATCATTGCCAAGCATATCCTCTGGTACAACTGCAAGGCGCTCCTCATCATCCAGGCGACCCTCGGCATGGCCGAGGCGATACTGATGGAGACCAGCCTCTCCTATCTCGGTTTCGGCGTCCAGGAGCCGACCCCCTCCTGGGGCAACATGGTCCAGTCCGGGGCCAACTACTTTTTGCAGGGAAACCTCTGGCCGTCGACGGCCCCGGCCCTGGCGATCCTCTTCACCATTCTCGGCTTTCACCTCCTCGGGGATGGTCTGAACAACCTGCTCGAAGGGAAGAGGGGGCGATGAGTGCATCGCTGCTGAAGATCGACAACCTGCGCACCTACTTCTATTCCCGCAGCAAGCGCGCCTTCATCCGCTCGGTCGATGGAGTCTCCCTCGCCATCAACCGCGGCGAGACCCTCGGGATCGTCGGCGAGAGCGGCTGCGGCAAGAGTGTCACCGCCCTCTCGGTCATGGGGCTGATTACCGCGACCCCCGGCGTGATCACGGGGCGGATCGACTTCGCCAACGGCACCCTGCACCGCAACCTGCTCGACGGCCTCGATCAGTCGGTGCGCTTGAGCGAGGAGGAGGGCCGGATCATGGACGTGGTCAAGGATTCTGGAGCCTGGCAGCGGCAGAGCGATCGCCTGCAACGGGGGGTGCGCGGCGGCGAGATCGCCATGATCTTCCAGAATCCCAAGGCCTCGATGAATCCTTTCGAGCCGGTGGGGGCGCAGATCGTCGAGGCGGTCCGGCTCCATACCGAGCATACCGGGAAGAAAGAGGCCGAGCAGAGGGCGCTGCACTGGCTCGAACGGGTACGCATCGATTCGCCCCGGCTGCGCTTTCATAACCACCCCTATGGTCTCTCCGGCGGTATGTGCCAGCGCGCCATGATCGCCATGGCCCTGGCGGCCGAGCCGTCACTCCTCATCGCCGACGAGCCGACGACCGGACTTGACGCCACCATCCAGTCGAAGATCGTCGATCTTCTCGCCGAACTCAAAGCCGAGATCGGCATCACCACCCTGCTTATCAGCCACGACATGGGGGTGATCGGGCGCCTTGCCGATCGGGTGGCGGTGATGTACGGCGGCCGGGTGGTCGAAGAGGGCGGCGCGCAACAGGTCCTGGCCGGGGGGGAGGGGAATCACCCCTATACCCGGGCGCTCATCGCCTCCATCCCCGGCGCGGCCGAGGTGCGGCAGAAGAGCTATTTGCAGGCGATCGAGGGGGACGTCCTCGATACTATCAATATTCCCGCCGGCTGCCGTTTCTATGAGCGCTGCAACCGGGTGACCGAGGCGGTCCGTGAGCGCTGCGCCGACTGCGAACCGCAGCTCTTCGACGCCGGCAGCGGTCAACGCGTGCGTTGCTGGTTGTTTGCGCCATGACCATGGAAGCGAGAGCCCCCATGTCCGAGTCCCTCCTCGAAGTCATCGACCTGAAAAAACATTTCCGCCAGCGGCGCGGGCTCTTCGCCAACCTGCGGGGGGCTGAGGGGGTCATCCCGGCGGTGGACGGGGTCAGCTTCTATCTCAAGGAGCAAGAGACCGTCGGCCTGGTCGGCGAGAGCGGCTGCGGCAAGACCACGGTCGGCAAGACCATCCTCGGCCTCACCGGCGCGACCAGCGGCAAGGTGATCTTTGCCGGCCACGAGATCACCGCCATGGGCGGTGAACCGCTCCGGGCACTGCGCAGCAGCATGCAGATGATCTTCCAGGATCTCGACGCCGGTTTGAATCCGAAGATGCGGATCGAGCAGATTCTGCGTGAGGCCCTCACGGTCCATCACCGGCCGAGCGATGCCGAGTGCGCTCGCCGTATCCACGAACTGCTCGATCAGGTGAAGCTGAAAAGCAACAAACTCTCGCAATATCCCCACGAACTCTCCGGCGGCGAGAAGCGGCGCATCGGCCTGGCGCGGGTGCTGGCCGTGGGGCCGCGCTTCATCGTCGCCGACGAGCCGACCAGCGCCCTCGACGTCTCGATCCAGGCGCAGGTGGTCAACCTGCTGCGCGACTTGCAGCAGGACCTCGCCCTCTCCTTCCTCTTCATCTCCCATGATCTGCGCATTGTCGAGCTGATGAGCCACAAGGTGGCGGTGATGTACCTGGGGAAGATTGTCGAGATGGGGGTGTCGGAGCGGATTTCGCACCGGCCGGCGCACCCTTACACCCGCGTCCTGTGGACGTCGCTGGTGGAGAAGCAGAATCGGGAGGCGCAACCGGCGGCCGCCTCCGGCGCCTGGGGGGTCTTCGATTTCGAGCGCCCTTCGGCCGGCTGCCGCTTTGCCCCCCGCTGTCCGGTCTATCAGGCTGCCGGACGGCCCGCCATCTGTACCGATGCGGCGAGCGAGCCCCCGCTTCGGGAGCTAAGCAGCGGCCATTACTGCGCCTGCCACTTCCCCCTCTCCTGATCTGGCAAAAATTATCCCCTTCCCGGTAAAGCGGGAGTCAAGGCATAACAGCAACAAAGAGGGAGTAATGGCAAAAGTGCGGGCAGCGGTGGTCATCATGGGGGAAGTGCAGGGGGTGAGTTTTCGCTACTTCACCCGGCGCGTGGCGCTGCAGCAGCGGGTCTGTGGCTGGGTACGCAATCTGCCGGGGGGGGAGGTCGAGGCCCTCTTCGAGGGGGAGGAGACGGACGTGCGAACGGTGCTCGACTGGTGCCGGCGCGGCCCCGATGCCGCCCGCGTCGACGCAGTGCGGGTGGAGATGCGTATTTATACCGGCGAGTTTGCCAACTTTGAGATCAGGCGATAAAGACTATAGCCGTGCACCCTCCCCCAGCCCCTCCCATCAAAGGGAGGGGAGCGTAACATTCCCTCTCCCCTGGTGGGAGAGGGCTAGGGAGAGGGGGACTCAGCCCTTCTTCCCCTTCCCTTCCTTCATCGCCAGCGCCGCCTTGTAGACCTCGTCGCCGGGGAGGCCGAAAGCCTTCGCCACCAGTTTGACCACCCCCTTCATCGGCAG
>MGTO01000066.1:19480-20593 GCA_001799485.1 Desulfuromonadales bacterium GWC2_61_20
TTGGCGGCGGCGGGGGGGGCGCCGGCGCCACCATCAACACCATCTCCCCCCTGACCTTCTCCCGCCCGAAATGCTCGCGCACCGCCGCTGCCGTGCCGCGGAACAGTTCCTCGTGGATCTTGGTCAACTCTCGCGCCACCGCCACTTCGCGCTCTCCCCCCAGCTCCAGGACCAGATCATTGAGGGAGGCGGCGAGGCGGTGTGGCGCTTCGTAGAAGAGGACGGTGCGCTCCTCGTGGCGGAGGCGGCGAAAGGCCTCGCGGCGGGCACTGCTCTTGGCCGGGAGGAAGCCGTCGAAGGCGAAACGGTCGACCGGGAGGCCGGAGATGGAGAGAGCCGCCACCGTCGCCGACGGTCCCGGCACCGCCGTCACCGCCACCCCGGCATTGCGGCAGAGACGGACCAGGAGAAAGCCGGGGTCGGAGATGGCCGGGGTGCCGGCATCGGAGATGAGGGCGATGGACTTCCCCTCCTGCAGCTGGCGCAAAAGCTGCTCTCCCTTCCCTTCCTCGTTATGCTGGTGGCAGGCGGTGAGAGGGGTGGTGATGCCGTAATGGTTGAAGAGCTTGCGGCTGTGGCGGGTGTCCTCGGCGGCGACGAGGTCGACCTCCTTGAGGATGCGCAGGGCGCGCAGGGTGATGTCTTCAAGATTGCCGATGGGGGTGGCGACAAGATAAAGGGTACCGGGCATGGGGGCCTTTACAAATCAGCTGTCAGCTGTCAGCTGTCAGCTATCAGCTTTAAGGCGATCTAGTTCGTTTAACCAGAGATTGGCGCTGGCATCGCTCGGCATGCGCCAGTCGCCGCGCGGCGAAAGGGCGACGCTGCCGACCTTGGGACCGTCGGGGAGGCAGGAGCGCTTGAACTGCTGGGCGAAGAAGCGCTGGTAGAAGAGCTTGAGCCAGCGCAGGATCTCGCCGTCGCTGTAGCGACCGGCGAAGGCCTGACGGGCAGAAAAGAGAATCTTCGCCGGCGGCGCCTGCAGACGCACGACCTGGTAGAGGAAGAAGTCGTGGAGGAGGTAGGGACCGATGGTCTCCTCGGTGATCTGGTTGATCTCGCCGTTGGCTTTGGGCGGCAACAGTTCGGGCGAAACCGGGGTGTCGACGATGT
>MGTO01000067.1 GCA_001799485.1 Desulfuromonadales bacterium GWC2_61_20
TATCCTGCTGCAGGTCATGGACCATGGGACCCTCACCGACAATAATGGGCGCAAGGCGGATTTCCGCAACGTCGTGCTGGTGATGACCAGCAACGCCGGAGCTCGGGAGCTGAGTTTGCCGCCCATCGGTTTCGGCAATACCACTGCCGGGGGATTGCGACAGGCAGTGGAAAAAACCTTCTCGCCCGAATTTCGCAATCGTCTGGATGCCATCATCCCCTTCCGTAGTCTCGATACAGCTACCATGCTCCTGGTTGTCGACAAGTTTCTCGCAGAAATCCGGCAACGGCTGGCAGAGAAGATGGTGACGCTGAAAGTCTCGGCCAGTGCACGAGCCGAGCTCGCCCGAAGGGGCTTTGACCCGGTTTACGGGGCGCGACCGTTGGCGAGGCTCATCGAAAGCGAGATCAGCGATGTTGTTGCCGGAGAAATCCTCTTCGGGTGCCTGGTCAAAGGTGGTCGTGTTGACGTCGGTGTGCGCGCCAAACACCTTTCCTTCCGTTTTTCCTGATACCTGACAGCCCCTGCAGATGACCTCGTGAGCATATTTGCTCTGGATGACCGACTGATATTTCCTCCGGCCGAGTACGCTGATGACAGTGGATTGCTGGCGGCGGGGGGGGACTTGTCTGCGCGGCGTTTGTTACTGGCCTATTCATCGGGAATCTTCCCCTGGTTCAGCGCCGGCGACCCCGTTCTTTGGTGGTCTCCGGAGCCTCGGTGCATCATTACCCCGGATTCACTGCGGGTCAGCCGCAGTCTCAGCAAGCGCCTGCGCCAGAGCGACGATGTGGTGACTTTCGACCGCGACTTTACGGCGGTCATCGATGGTTGCGCGAGCATCGACGGACGTGACAGCAAGGGGGGGTGGCTGACTCCCGCCATGCGGAGTGCCTACCAGACGTTACATGCCCAGGGTTATGCCCATTCGGTGGAGTGCTGGAGAAAAGGAGAATTGGCCGGCGGACTTTATGGTGTTGCCCTGGGCCGCTGTTTTTGTGGTGAGTCGATGTTCCACCGCCAGTCGGATGCCTCAAAAATGGCCTTTGCGGCTCTGGCGGCCACCCTCTTCACGACTGGCTACGCCCTCATTGATTGCCAATTGCCGACCGCACATCTACAGAGCTTGGGTGGGACATGCGTGTCGCGGGAGCACTTTCTCCAGAGTTTAAGGGCGGCAGGGGTCGTTCCTTCGTTGATACCGGCAGCCGGCCCTTTTCCCCTGGGCGAACTGACGGCAAGAGCGGTTACCGGAGTGCTGCAACGATGGCAACGGGAGGGCGGGGGGGCAGTCGGGGGCGGGCTGGATTGGGCGCGAGAGTAAAGGGGGATCAGGATTTGGGTTTTTCGTCGACCTGCTGAAAACGGGCACGGTGCTCGATAAGTTTTTCGATGTTTTTGCGGTCGGATTCAAGGATATTGATAAATTGCATGCCGACGGTCAGGCGTCCCTCGACTTCCTGATCACCCATCCAGACAACCTCGGCCAAGGCGCAAACCGGCAGTTCGGTGCGCTCGAACTGGATCAACAGCAGGCAGAGATCCGCGGTTTCCACCGGGGGATTGATGGCAAAGCGAATTCCGCCGGGGCTGATGTTGACCTTGCAGGGAGGAAATGCTGGAATTTTTGCCGGATCGCCGCCCTGTTGCAGGATGGTGAGGTTTTTTTGCCACTGTTCACGGAAGGTGCGGAGAGTGCCTTGGCCGCGAGTGTAGCGGAGTCCGACATTGGTGTCGAGGCGGCGATGATAGCGACGTTGGAAAATTTGCAGGTCACTGGTAATCGCCACGCGGATGCTGCGTCCGTCGTCGCAATATTCCTTGAAGGTGCAGGTGATGCGGAGCCCTAGACCGAGACGGTCGGAGAGGAGTTCAAAGGGCATGTCCGGGGCGAAGGGGTATTCCTCTCCGGCCTTGGCCCGATAAGGGATACCCAATTCGAGGAAGCCTTGACCGTGATCGATATAGAACACCGTCAGGGCTTCAAAATGGCCAGCTGGGGCGGCGAGCGCCCGCATCAGGATCTTCTGCCCGCTTTTAAAATATTTGGGGTATTGCATGCTGCGGCCGCTCCGCTGACGATGGTACTACCTGGGTGGACTGTTGGAGCCGGGTCCGGCAGTCTGGCTGCCCTGCCGCAGACCTACATCTGGTGGCAGACTTCGCAGTTTTCCTTGACGGTGAAGGCGGCACCACCATCGTGACAGGCGCCGCAGGAGGTGCCCTTTTCCATCTGGGTCATGGTGACAGCGGCTTTTTTGCCTTGAATGGGGATGAAAATCGCGGGGTGACATTCACCGCAGCTGAAGGCAGCTGTATGCACCTTATGGCTGAAAAGGACAGTGCCCCCATCATTTTCAAAAAATATATCCCGAGTCGGGTGGCAGTTGCTGCACCCCTTGCTGTCTTTGACGGCGAAGGCCTTGGTGCCGTTGTGACAGGCCCCGCAGGATTTGCCCTTTTCCATGTCGGCCATGGTGAATGCCGGGTTTTTGGTCGGCTCAATGTTGAAAATGGCGTTATGACAGGTCGGGCAATTCTTGCCCAACACTTCCAAATGGGTGTAGTGGCTGAAGGCAACAGGGCCGGTGGCTTCGCTCGGCATCACGACCGTATCTTCGATCCAGCGAGCCATGACGACTGACGGTAGAGAGACCAGCAGAAACAGATGAAAAAGAAGGATAAGTTTGCTCAGATTCATTCCGACCTCCGGAGATAAGTTACCGGGACATTATACAGAAAATGACGATGAGGCCAACTTCTATTTTGCCTCTATTTTGCCACTGTTCGCCGCGCCTTATCGGTTCGAAATCAAACAGATAATACTTGTTACTGCCGGGTAAAGATAGGTTCGCTACGGTCGACGACACATCTACTCGCGAACCGCTGTCAGCAGCCAAGAATAGCAGATGGCCATAGCCGTGACACCGTGATTGCACACACCTTGGCACTGTGCTAATGTCCCGCCACTCAACCGGGAGATCTTGCTGTGTCCGAGCCCCTGCATTTTTTTGCCATTACTGCCCCTGGCCTCGAAGGACCGTGTGCCGCCGAACTCGAGCAGCTTGGGTTTGCCGGAATCCATGCCGCTGGGGGGGGGGTGGAGTTCAGCGGGGGGCTGCGCGAGTTGTATCTCGCCAGTCTCCATCTCGGTGTTGCCAGCCGCATCCTGGTTCGCGTTGGCGAAGTCAAGGCCCGGGATTTTCCTGAACTCTTCCAACGCGTCGTGCGCCTCCCCTGGGGCCGCTTCATTCGACCGGGCATGCCCCTGCAGATGCGAGCCGTCAGTCATCGCTCGCGTTTGCTGCACACCGGGCGCATTGCCGAAACTGTGGCCGAGGCCATCGCCCATGCCCTGGGGCAGCCGGCCCCCGCCGCACCGCTTTCGGGAGAGGCCTTCCAGCTAGTTTTTGCCCGTTTGGACGATGACCGCTGCCTCCTGTCGGTCGACAGCAGCGGCGAACTGCTGCATCGGCGTGGTTATCGCGAGGAAGGGGGCGCGGCCCCCCTGCGCGAAACCTTGGCCGCCGGGGTATTGCGCCTGCTCGGCTGGGACGGTTCCATTCCCCTGGCCGACCCGCTCTGCGGCTCCGGCACCTTTGTCCTTGAGGCGGCACTGCTGGCGGCGCGACGTCCGCCGGGGGGGAAGCGCTCTTTTGCTTTCATGCATTGGCCCAAATACCGTCCCGGTCTATGGCAGGCTCTCCTGAGCGAAGTCGAGCGGACGCAGCGCCAACCTGCCGTGTCCTTGACCGGGAGTGACCGCGATGCGACGGTGGTGGCACAGGCCCAGCGCAATGCCGAGCGTGCCGGGGTGGCCGACTTTGTCAGCTTTGCCCAGTGTGAGGTGCAGCAGTTGCAGGCAGCTTCGCCTCCCGGCCTGGTTGTAACCAACCCGCCCTACGGCAGCCGTCTCGGTGCCGATGTCGAACTCACGCAATTTTATCGCCGTCTGGGAAAGGATTTGTCGCGTGCGTTCCCCCGGTGGCGCGTCGCTCTCCTTGCTCCCGACCCCGACCTGGCGCGCAGCACCGGGCTGCCGCTGCAAGCCATCGCCAGACTGGAGAATGGCGGCATTCCGGTCGGACTTTACGCCACGCCCTGACCGGGAGTGTTTTGTCTTGCATTTTTCCGGGCTATGCGTTATTTTGCCGCCTCGGCTGCGCGGAGAGATACCTCGCAGCTCATTTATACAAGGGAAGAGAGGTGAATCGTCCGTGGAAATTCAGGTCATGGATAACAACGTCGAAAAGGCCATCCGTGTGCTCAAGCGCAAGCTGCAGCAGGAGGGACTCTTTCGTGAAATGAAGCAGCGCAAATTTTACGAAAAGCCCAGCGTCAAGCGCAAGCGCAAGGAGAAGGAGGCCCAGCGGCGTCTGCGCAAGAAAATGCGCCTGATGCGGACCGATTGAGGCCTTACACCATCATTGCTCCAATGAAAAGGGCCGGTTCTTGATGAACCGGCCCTTTTTGCGTCTAATCCGGCTGAACGGTCAGCGCGGCAGGCGGGGGAGTTCAACGCCGGCCAGCCGTTGGACGATGCGCATGACCTGACAACTGTAGCCGAATTCATTGTCGTACCAGACGTAGAGGACGCAACGGTTGCCCTGTACGATGGTGGCGAGGGAATCGACGACCCCGGCATGGCGCGAACCGACGAAGTCGCTGGAGACGACCTCGGGGGAGTTGGTGTAGTCGATCTGGTTCTGCAACGGCGAGTCGAGGGAAATGTCGCGCAGGTAGCCGTTGATCTCCCCGACGCTGGTTTCCTGCGCGAGGGAGAGGTTGAGAATGGCCAGCGAGACGTTGGGGGTCGGCACGCGGATGGCGTTGCCGGTGAGCTTGCCGGTCAGTTCGGGAAGGACCTTGGCCACCGCCTTGGCCGCGCCGGTTTCGGTGATGACCATGTTCAGCGGCGCGCTGCGTCCACGACGAGAGGCCTTGTGGTAGTTGTCGATGAGATTCTGGTCGTTGGTGTAGCTGTGACAGGTTTCGACGTGGCCATTGACGATGCCGAAGCGATCGTGAACCGCTTTCAGGACCGGCACGATAGCGTTGGTGGTGCAACTGGCGGCGGAGAAGACCGCTTCGTCGGCGGCGATCAGCTCGTTGTTGACACCGTAAACGATATTGGGGATATCCCCTTTGCCGGGAGCGGTGAGAATGACCTTGGCGATCCCCGGCGCCTGCAGGTGGCGGCTTAAACCGTCGCGATCGCGCCACTTGCCGGTGTTGTCGATGAGGATGGCGTTGTTGATGCCGTAAGCGGTGTAATCGACCTTCTCCGGGGCGTCGGCGTAGATGATGCGGATGAGGTTGCCGTTGGCGACGATGGCATTCTCCTCTTCATCGATGGTGATGGCGCCGTGAAAGGGGCCGTGGATGGAGTCGCGCCGGAGCAGCGAGGCGCGCTTCATCAGGTCGTCATCGCTCCCCTTGCGCACCACGGCGGCGCGCAACCGCAGCTTGTCGCCACCGCCGGTTTTTTCCAAGAGGATGCGGGCGACGAGGCGGCCGATGCGGCCGAAACCGTAGAGGACAACATCGCGTGGTTCGGCCAGAACCGGTGACTGGCCGATGTTGATGCTGGCGAGTTCCCGGCGGACGAAGTCCTCCAGCCCCTCACCCGTGCTCTGGGCCATATAGCGCACCGTCAGTTTGCCGATATCGACACGGGCCGGAGCGAGGTCTAGGCGGTTCATGATCTCAAGAACCGGCGAGGTTTCCCGCACGGAGAGCTCATTCTCGAGGATCTGGCGGGCGAAGCGGTGGGCCTTGAGGATATCGATGGCGCTGCCGTGGACCAGACCGCGACCGTAAAGGGTGGTGACGACCCCGCGACGGTAGAGGCGCCCGACCAGCGGCAACATCCCTTCGGCCAGTTCCTCGCGCTCTTTCCAGTCCTTGAAATATGCCTCCTGTTTGGCGAGATTCATCTCTTTTCATCCTTTCCTTCGGGAATCTGTTTCCGGATGCACCAAAGGGGCGCAACCCGGCGCCCATCCTAGTCAAAGCCCGGCGGATTTTCAACCCTTTTCCCACCCCAGTTGAGCGCATCTTTGGTCTGGACAGCATCGGGGTGAACTGCTATTAATAGCCCTGCTTCGCCGCGGTGGAGCTATTCCCTTTATGGAACCTGCAAAGGAGATTGAAGCGATGGCCGAAAAGGTGCACTTTTCCCAGCTCGGGCTGGTCAACACCCGGGAAATGTTCAAGAAGGCGGTCGCCGGCGGTTACGCCATTCCCGCCTACAACTTCAACAATCTCGAGCAACTTCAGGCCATCGTCACCGCCTGCGCCGAAAGCCGCTCACCGGTCATCGTCCAGGTCAGCAAGGGGGCGCGCGACTACGCCAACGCCACCATGCTCCGCTACATGGCGATGGGGGCGGTGCAGATGGCCAAGGAGATGGGGAACCCGATCCCCATCTGTCTTCATCTCGATCACGGCGACTCCTTCGAACTGTGCAAGAACTGCATCGACAACGGCTTTTCCTCGGTGATGATCGACGGCTCGCATCTGCCGTATGAAGAGAATGTCAAGCTGACCCGGCAGGTGGTTGAGTACGCTCATCAGTACGACGTCTCGGTCGAAGGGGAACTCGGGGTGCTGGCCGGCATCGAGGACGAGGTCTCCGCCGCCCACTCGACCTATACCAAGCCGGAAGAGGTTGAGGACTTTGTCAAGAAAACCGGGGTCGACTCCCTCGCCATCTCCATCGGCACCAGCCACGGCGCCTATAAGTTCAAGCTCAAACCCGGCGAGTCGGTGCCGCCGCTCCGTTTCGACATCCTCAAGGAGTGCGAGAAACGCATTCCCGGATTTCCCATCGTGCTGCACGGCGCTTCGAGCGTAGTGCAGGAGTATGTTACCCTGATCAACCAGTATGGCGGCAAAATGGACGGCGCCGTCGGCGTTCCCGAGGAACAGTTGCGCCAGGCCGCCAAGAGTGCGGTGTGCAAGATCAATATCGATTCGGACGGACGCCTGGTGGTGACTGCCAAGGTGCGTGAATATCTGGCGCAAAACCCCGGCGAGTTCGATCCGCGCAAATATCTGGGGGCGGCCCGCAAAGAGCTGGTCAAGCTCCTCAAGGAGAAGAACGCCGCGGTACTCGGCAGCGCCGGGAAAGCTTGACCGTCGGTCCCGACCTCCACCAACGAATTTTCCGCAGTATCACTGAAATCGAGGACTTGGCCCGTAAATGCGCCAAGTCCTCTTTTCTATTTGTGTGTCGGCAGGCCAAGCTCCCTCGTGCCATGAAGTCGACCGCTGCGGGTTAAAGAGGCCAATCGGCTTGATTCTGCTGGTAATATTCATGGTTTTCTACTACCATTACGCTCCGCTTTTTAGCGTCCCACTGACAGGATACAGGAGATCGCCCTTTGCCGAACATCCCCTCGCAGCGCTCCCCCCTCGGGTTCTTTCACTCTGCCGCTCCGGCTGCGGTTGCTGCCGAGGTTTTGCGCCGTCTCGCTGAGCCCCTTTACGTCACTGCGGACGGAACCTTCCACCATGGTGGCGGCAACGCTGCCGCGCAGCCGTTCGTCGGTCTGGCCACGCCGCTGCCGCTGGAATCGTTGGGCGATCGTTCTTTTTGTCGCGATCTTGGTCTCCTTTTCCCCTACGTCGGTGGCTCCATGGCCAAGGGGATCAGCTCGGCGGCGATGGTCGAAGCCTTTGCTTATGCCGGGATGCTCGGCTTCTATGGCGCCGCCGGCCTGCCGTTGGTCGAAGTCGAGGCCAACCTGACGCGCCTGGCCGCCCTTGGCGCGCGGCCTTGGGGGGTCAACCTCATCCATAGCCCGAGCGAGCCCGATCTCGAAGCGGCGCTGGTCGAGCTCTATCTTGCGCGCGGCGTGCGGCTCATCGAGGCTTCGGCCTTTCTCGCCCTGTCCCTGCCCCTGGTGCGCTATCGCACCGCCGGCATCCATCGCGCCGCCGACGGCAGCATCGTCACCCCCCAGCGCATCATCGCCAAGATTTCCCGCGAGGAGATTGCCGCCCGCTTCATGGCGCCGCCGCCGGAGAAGTTGCTGCGTGAACTCGTCGCTGCCGGCCAGCTGAGCAGCGAACAGGCCGAACTGGCGAAAGCGATCCCCATGGCCCAGGACATCACCGTCGAGGCCGATTCCGGCGGGCATACCGACAACCGTCCGGCCATCGCCATGTTCCCGACCATGCTCGCGCTCAAGGACGAGTCGCAGCGTCTGCACGGTTATGCCCAGCCCCTGCGCCTCGGCCTCGGCGGCGGCATCTCCACCCCGGCCGCCGCCGCCGCGGCCTTTGCCATGGGGGCGGCGTGGCTCGTTACCGGCACCGTCAATCAGGCCTGCATCGAATCGGGGACCTGCGACGAGGTCCGGGCACTCCTTGCCGAGACCCGTCAGGCCGACGTCACCATGGCCCCCTCGGGCGACATGTTCGAGATGGGGGTCAACGTTCAGGTGGTCAAGCGCGGCACCATGTTCGCCATGCGTGCCGCCAAACTCTACGACCTCTACCGTGCCCATGGCAGCCTCGACGAAATCCCGACCGCCGAGCGCGACAAGCTGGAGAAGAGCATCTTCCAGAAATCCTTCGACCAGGTCTGGAGTGACACCGAGCGTTACTTCGCGGGGCGCGACCCGCGCCAGAACGAGCGCGCCGCCCGCGATCCCAAGCACAAGATGGCCCTGGTTTTCCGCTGGTACCTCGGCCAGTCGCCGGTCTGGGCCAATCGCGGAGAAGCCGGCCGCAAGATGGATTATCAGATCTGGTGCGGTCCGGCCATGGGCGCCTTCAACGAATGGAGCAAGGGCTCCTTTCTCGAGACCCCGGCGCGGCGCGAGGTCGTCACCGTTGCCTATAATCTTCTTTTCGGCGCGGCCCTGCAGCAACGGGCCAATCAGCTGCGCAGCCAAGGCTTCCCCCTGGCCGACAGCACGACCCTGACCGCGCCCCTCGAATTGTCCCGGATCAAGGAGTACCTGCGTTGAAAAGTGCATCGGAAACCGTTGTCCCCTCCGTAACCCCGCCTGTCCCCCTGGCTGTCGTCGGCCTCGGCTGTCTCTTCCCCAAGGCCGACAACGTCGGTGCCTACTGGTCCAATATCAAGAGCGGTCTTGACGCCATCACCGAGGTGCCGCCCAGTCACTGGCGGCCCGAGGATTACTACGACCAGGACCCCAAGACGGCGGACAAGGTTTACGCCAAACTCGGCGGTTTCCTGAGCCCCATCGACTTCCAGCCGATGGAGTACGGCATCCTCCCCAATGCCCTGGAGGCGACGGACACCGCGCAGCTCCTCGGCATGGTCGCCGTCGGACAGGCGCTGACCGATGCCGGCTACGGTCCGGAACGTGACTTTGACCGTGAACGGGTCAGCGTCATCCTCGGTGTCACCGGCACCCTCGAACTCGTCATCCCCCTCGGCGCTCGCCTCGGTCACCCCCTGTGGAAGTCGGCCCTCAAGGAGGCCGGGGTCGCCGACGATGTCGCCGCCGATGCCATGCAGCGCATCGCCGACTCTTACGTCCCCTGGCAGGAAACCTCCTTCCCCGGTCTCCTCGGTAACGTCGTCGCCGGCCGCATCAGCCGCCACTTCAACTTCGGCGGCACCAACTGCGTGGTCGATGCCGCTTGCGGCAGTTCCTTGAGTGCCCTCAACCTCGCTGCCCTGGAACTGGCTGCCGGCAAGGCCGACATGGTCGTCACCGGCGGCATCGATACCTTCAACGACATCTTCATGTACACCTGTTTCAGCAAGACTCCGGCCCTCTCCCCCTCGGGGCACGCCCGGCCTTTCGATGCCGACGGCGACGGCACCACCCTCGGCGAAGGTTTGGGCATTCTTGTCCTCAAACGCCTGGCCGATGCCGAGCGCGACGGCGACCGCATCTACGCCGTAGTCAAGGGGATCGGTTCCTCCAGCGACGGCCGCGGCGCGGCGATCTACGAGCCGAGCGCCGCCGGTCAGCAGAAGGCGTTGCGCCGCGCCTACGAGCAGGCCGGGGTCGAGCCGGCCACCATCGGCCTGATCGAGGCCCACGGCACCGGGACCAAGGTTGGTGACGCCGTCGAGGTCAAGGCCTTGCGCGCGGTCTACGGCGAAGCCGATCAGCCGTGGTGTGCCCTCGGCTCGGTCAAGTCGCAGATCGGCCACACCAAGGCCGCCGCCGGTTCGGCTGGACTGATCAAGGCGGTCCTCGCCCTCCATCACAAGATCCTGCCGCCGACGATCAAGGTGCAACGTCCTAACGAAGCGGTCACCGGCGGTAACAGTCCTTTTTACGTCAACAGTGAGACTCGCCCCTGGCTGCAGACCGGGACAACGCCGCGTCGCGCCGCGGTCAGCGCCCTCGGCTTCGGCGGCAGCAACTACCACTGCGTCCTCGAAGAGTACGATCGGGAAAAACCCCAGGGCGAGTGGCGCGGAGAGGTCCAACTTGCCCTCTTCGGCGCGGCCGATGCCGCCGGTCTGCGCGCTGCTGTGCAGGCCTTTCCCGCCAACACTGGCTGGTCGGCGGTGCGTGCCGCTGCCCAGGCGAGTCGCGCAGGTTTTGACGCCAACAACCGCTGTCGTCTCGCCCTGATGATCGAAGAGGAGAAAGCTAATCTGCCGGCCCAGCTGAAGAGTGCCCTGACCCTGCTGGAGAAAGAGGGCGAGGGGTTCTGGAGCACGCCGGACGGCGCCTTCTACGCCATGGGGAGTCCTGCCGGGAAACTCGCCGTCCTCTTCCCCGGGCAAGGGGCGCAGTATCCCCACATGCTCAAGGAATTAAGTACCCTCTTCCCCGAACTCTTTCGTGTGGTGCAGTCGGCCGATATCGCTTTCCACGCCCGCCGCGGACAGCGCCTGGCCGAGCTGCTTTATCCGCGGCCGGCCTTCACCGCCGAGGAGAAGAGTGCCCAGGAGACGCGTCTGCGTGCCACCGATAACGCCCAGCCGGCCCTCGGTGCCGTTTCCCTCGGGGCCTGGGAAATCCTGGGCGCTTTCGGGGTGAAAGCCGATGCCTTTGCCGGCCATAGCTACGGTGAACTGGTGGCGCTCTGTGCCGCCGGGGTTTTCGATGCCGCCACCCTGCATCAGCTTTCGCAGTTGCGCGGTGAACTCATGGCGGCCGGAGCGGGGGACCGCGGTTCGATGCTGGCGGTTTCCGCTCCTCTGGCCGAAATCGAGACGGCACTGCGCGAGGAGGGGCTGCCCCTCGTTCTTGCCAACAAGAACACCCCCGAGCAAGGGGTCCTTTCCGGCAGCAGCAGCGAGATTGCCCGGGCCGCCGAGCGCCTCGCTGCCCGCGGCTTGCGCGTTACCCCGCTTGCGGTCTCGGCCGCCTTCCACAGCGAACTGGTCGCGGCGGCGGCCGCACCGTTTGCCGAGGCGCTGGCCACTGTCGATTGGCAATCGGCACTGGTCCCGGTCTATGCCAACACCAGCGGCGCCGCCTACCCGGCAGAGAGTGCCGCGGCCCGCGCGCTCCTCGGCCGCCAGCTCGCCAGTCCGGTGGAGTTTGTCGCCGAGATCGAAGCCCTTTATGCCGCCGGTATCCGCACCTTCATCGAAGTCGGCCCCGGCGCCCGCCTCACCGGCATGGTCAAGGCGATCCTCGGGACTCGTGACTATCAGGCGCTGGCCCTCGACGCTTCCAGCGGCAAACGCTCCGGCCTCGGCGATCTCGCCCGTCTCCTCGCCCAGCTCGCCGTTCTCGGCTACCCCCTGGACCTTGGCCGTTGGGATGCCGGTTTTGTTGTGCCGCCGGCGCCGAAAAAGGGGCTGACCGTACAGATCAGCGGCGCCAACTATTTCCAGCGTCCGCCGAAACGGCCACCGGTGGAGAGAAAACTCGCAGAGCAAAAAATCATCGGTCCGATCAGTCCGATCAGGCCGATTGCCAACACAGCTCCTGTCGCCCCCCCGGCTGCGCTCAGCGATGCCCTGCGCCTCTCCCAGCAGAGCATGCAGACCTTGCAGGCGTTGCAGGAACAGACGGCACGCCTGCACCAGCAGTTTCTCACCAATCAGGAGACGACGGCGCGCTCCTTTCTTGCCCTGATTGAGCAGCAGCGCCAGCTTCTGACCGGCCAACCGCTGACGCAGTTTCCGGCTGCGTCGGCAGCGGTGGTGCCAACTTCGGTCCCGGCCTCGGCGCCAATGGTTCCCGTTGTCGCTCCTGCTGCGGCGGCTTCCCTTGACAGCGGCCGCGCTGCCGCGGCTCTCCTTGCCGTCGTCAGCGAGAAGACCGGTTATCCGCTGGAGATGCTCGAACTCGGTATGTCCCTCGATGCCGATCTCGGTATCGATTCGATCAAACGGGTCGAAATTCTCTCCGCCCTGCAAGGTGCCCTCCCCGATCTGCCGGCGGTGCGCCCCGAGGATCTCGGCACCCTGCAGACCTTGGGGCAGATCGTCGATTACCTGGCCGCCGGCTCGCCGGCGGTGCCAGTTGCCACGGCCGCTTCTTCGGTGAAGTCCGTTGATGATGGCACCATCGCCAGCACCCTCCTTGCCGTTGTCGCCGAAAAGACCGGTTACCCGGTGGCGATGCTCGAACTTGGCATGTCCCTCGACGCCGACCTCGGCATCGATTCGATCAAGCGGGTCGAAATCCTTTCGGCCCTGCAAGGAGCCCTCCCCGATCTGCCGGCGGTGCGTCCCGAAGACCTCGGCATCCTGCAGACCCTGGGGCAGATCGTCGCTCACCTCAGTACCGTTGCCCCCCAGGAGGCCATGGCACCGAACACCACCTTGAAGACAGTCAGCAATGGCGCGGACGTTGCCGCGACCCTCCTGGCCGTTGTCGCCGAGAAGACCGGCTACCCGGTCGACATGCTTGCCCTCGACATGTCCCTCGATGCCGATCTCGGTATCGATTCGATCAAGCGAGTTGAAATCCTTTCAGCCCTGCAAGGCGCCCTTCCCAACCTGCCGGCAGTGCGCCCCGAGGACCTCGGCACCCTGCAGACCCTGGGCCAGATCGTCGCCCACCTCAGTGCCGGCAGTTCACGGCCAACGGCAGCGCCAAGCGTTGCCACGAATCCGGCGGTCGAGCGTGACACCGTCGCCAGGGTCCTGCTGGAAGTCATTGCCGAGAAGACCGGCTACCCGGTCGGCATGCTCGAACTTGAGATGGCCCTTGATGCCGATCTCGGCATCGATTCGATCAAACGGGTCGAGATTCTCTCCGCTCTCCAGGCCAGACTCCCGGCAGCTCCGGCGGTCAGGCCCGAACATCTCGGCACCCTGCAGACTGTCGGCCAGATCGTCGATTTTCTCGCCAGTGTCTCCGGTGCCACCACTTCGATCCCAGTTGCCGGACCTGTCGACGAACCGGCATCGTCGGGACTGGGAATCGAGCGCAAGGTGCTGAAGGTGGTGCCGTTGCAGGCCACCGGCAAGCGTGAGACCCTGACCCTGCCTGAAGGTGCCATGGTCTGGATCAGCGATGACGGTTCGGAGCTGGCCCGGGCATTGGGCCAGGAATTGGCAGCGCGGAAGCTGACCCCGCAGCTGATCGACCCCTTTGCCCTTGATAACCTGATCGTGCCGACCACCCTCGGCGGGCTGCTCCTCCTCACGCCGGCGCAAGGGACCAGCGACACCTCCTTGCAGCAGGCTTTCGCGCTCCTTCAGCGCGCCGCCGCGCCGCTGCTGGCGAGCGTCGCTGCCGGCGAAACCGCTCTGCTCTCCTCAGTCTCCCGTCTCAACGGCTACTTTGGCCTGATGCCGGGAGGGTCAACCGCTGACCCCCTCTCAGGGGGGCTGGCCGGGCTGGTCAAAACCGCGGCCCACGAATGGACCGGCATCCATACCAAGGCCCTTGACCTCGCCGCTGAACTCGACACCACCGAGGCCGCCCGTGCCATCGTCGGTGAACTCTTTCTCGATGGCCCCATCGAGGTTGGCCTCTCCGCTCAGGGTCTGCATGCCCTCAAACTCACAGAAATTTCTCTGTCCACCGACGAAGTGTCGGCCCCGCTGGAGCGCGGCGCCGTCGTCGTCAGTGGTGGCGCCCGTGGTGTCACCGCCGAGGTTGCCGTGGCATTCGCTGCATCGTCGCAGGCCACCCTCCTCCTTCTCGGGCGCAGCAGCAGTCCGGAAGAAGAGCCGGAGTGGCTGACCGGGCTCACCGGGGAGGCGGAAATCAAGAAGGGGCTCATCGCCCAGGCCGCTTCTCCCCTGAAACCGAAGGAGGTCGAGGAACGCTATCAGGCCATCCTCTGCAACCGCGAGATTGCCGGCAACCTGCGACGTATCCGCGAGGCCGGCGGTCAGGCCATCTATCGTTCCCTCGATCTGCGTGACGCCGACAGCGTCCGTGCCGCCATTGCCGATGTGCGCCGGGTCCATGGCCCCATCCGCGGTCTGGTGCATGGCGCCGGGGTGCTGGCCGACCGCCTGATCAAGGACAAGACCGCCGCTCAGTTTGAACAGGTTTACTCGACCAAGATCGTCGGACTGCGCTCCCTGCTGGCGGCGCTGGAGAGCGACGACCTCCGTTTCCTGGCCCTTTTTTCCTCCTCGACCGGGCGCTTCGGCCGCACCGGCCAGGTCGATTATGCCGTCGCCAACGAGGTTCTGAACAAGATGGCGCAGGACGAAGCGCGCAAGCGACCAGCCTGCCGGGTGGTGGCGTTGAACTGGGGTCCCTGGGATGGCGGCATGGTCACGCCGCCCCTGAAAAAACTCTTTGCTGCCGAGGGGATTGCCACCATCGATCTGCGCGCCGGGGCCGAGTACCTTTTGCGCGAGATCGCCACGCCGCCGGGGGGACCGGTGGAGCTGGTTATCCTCGGCGCCCAGGAGCAGGCGCAGATCGAGGAGACGCCGCAGATGCAGGCGAATGTCTATGTCTCCAAGGCCTTCGATCTCGATCTCTCCATCGAGCAGTTCCCCTTTCTCAAGTCTCACGTCATCGACAAGAAGGCGGTTCTCCCTCTGGCCATGATTGTCGAATGGATGGCCCACGGCGCCATTCATAACAACCCGGGGCTGCGCTTCCATGGTTTCAACGACCTGCGCGTGCTCAAGGGGGTCACCCTGGATGTCGGGCAGCTCCACGCCCTGCAACTCATGACCGGCAAGGCCTTCAAGAGTGGCGCCTTCCATATCGTCCCGGTGGAGCTCTCCGGGACGACGGCCGCCGGGCAGCAGTTCGTCCATGCCCGGGCCAAAATCGTCCTCGCCGTCCGCCTTCCCGAGAGCAAGATCGCGGCGGAAGCGCTCGAACTCCCGGCTTACCCGCATCCGGTCGAAACGATCTACCGTCCGGAACGGCTCTTCCACGGAATCGATTTCCACGGCATTCGCGAAGTCCTCGGCTGTTCCGCCGCCGGCATCTCTTCTCTGGTGCGTCCGGCCCCCCGGCCCACGGAGTGGATTCATCAGCCGCTACGCAATGCCTGGCTGGCCGATCCGCTGGTGCTCGACAGCAGTTTCCAGATGATGATCCTGTGGAGTTTCGAGCGTTACCGGGCCGCCTCCCTGCCGGTCTTTGTCGAACGCTATCGTCAGTACAGCGACTCCTTCCCCGACAGCGGCGCCGAAATCCGCATCCGCGTCGTCCGGGAGAGTGCCAGCAAGGCCCAGGCCGACATCGATTTTCTCCATCCGACGACGGGAGCACTCATCGCCCGCATGGAGAATTACGAGTGCGTCATCGACGCCTCCCTCAATGAAAGCTTCCAGCGCAACAAACTGCAAGGGGTCGCCTGAGCATGAAGCACGGCAGATCCGTGGCGATCGTCGGGGTCGGCGGCATTTTTCCTCAGTCGCCGACCCTGGACAGTTTTTGGACCAACATTACCGGCAACATCACCGCCGCCCGGCGTCCGCCGCAAGGGCGCTGGCTCCTTGAGCCGGAAGAGGTCTTCGCTCCCGGGGTCGGTCTGGCGGACAAGGTCTATGCGCAGAATGGCTGTTTCGTCGATCCGGCGGACGGACCTCTCGCCCTCGACGACCTCGCCCTGCCGGCGGAGTTGCTGCAGCGTCTCGACCCCCTCTTTCATCTCCTCCTCCATGCCGGCCGCCAGGCCTACGACGACGGTGTCACCGGCACCCTCGAGCGCGACCGGGTCGGGGTCATCATCGGCAACCTCGCCCTGCCGAGTGAAACTTCGTCGGCCATCGCCCGGGATCTTCTCGGTCGCACCTTCGAGGAAAAGCTCCTCGGCCAGGCGCTCCCTTCTCCGGGGGGAGAGATCGATCTCCTGAATCTCCATGTCGCCGGTCTCCCCGCCGGCATCCTCGCCCGCGCCCTCGGTCTCGGCGGCAGCTGTTTCACCCTCGACGCCGCCTGTGCCTCCTCCCTTTACGCCATCAAGCTGGCGGTCGACGAACTCGTCGCCCGCCGCGCCGATGCCATGCTCGCCGGCGGGCTCTCCCGTCCCGATCCCCTCTATACGCAGATGGGCTTTTCCCAGCTCCATGCCCTGTCGCCGTCCGGCACCTGCTCCCCCTTCGACGCCAAGGGAGATGGGCTGGTTGTTGGCGAAGGTTGCGGCATGGTCCTGCTCAAACGGACCGAGGACGCCGTACGCGACGGCGATCACATCTACGGGGTGATCCGCGGTATCGGCCTGTCCAACGATCTCGGCGGCAGCCTCCTCGCTCCCGCTTCCGAGGGACAGTTACGGGCCATGCGCGCCGCCTACCAGCAGGCCGGCTGGGCCCCGAGCGACGTCGATCACATCGAATGCCATGCCACCGGCACCCCGGTGGGGGATGCCGTCGAATTTGCTTCCCTCAAGGCGCTTTGGGGGGAGGGCGGCTGGCGCCGCGGCCAATGCGTCATCGGCTCGGTCAAGTCGAATATCGGCCATCTTCTCACCGCCGCCGGCTCGGCCGCCCTGCTCAAGACCCTCCTCGCCCTCAAGGCGGAGATGCTGCCGCCGACGGCCAACTTTTCCGTGCCGGCCAAGGGGATCGACCTCGACAGCAGTCCCTTTACCCTTCTCGGGGCGGCGACGCCGTGGCCGGTGCGCAATAAAGGGGTGCCACGGCGGGCGGCGATCAGCGCCTTCGGTTTTGGCGGCATCAATGCCCATCTCCTCATCGAGGAATGGCTGCCGCAGAAAGCCGGCAAGGGTTCCGTCGCCTTTCTCCCTTCGTCGCAGCGGCAAAACCAGGCGGTGGCTATTGTCGGCATGGGCGCCCACTTCGGTCCCTGGGATTCCCTGACTGCCTTCCAGCACCGGGTCCTCGGCAATCGCGAAGAGGTCGTTCCCACAGCTCCCAAACACTGGTGGGGGGCGGAGCAGAGCCAGTGGTTTGCCGCGGCCGGCCTCGTCCAGACCGGCTTCAAGGGCTTCTTCGTCCCCGAAGTCGCGGCAACCCCTGGTGCGTTTCGCATCCCGCCGAAAGAACTCGAAGAGATGCTGCCGCGCCAGTTGCTCATGCTGCAGGTGGCGGCGGCGGCCCTCAGCGATGCCGGGATGAAAAACGACGACCTCCTCTTTACTGGTGTCTTTGTCGGCAGCGGACTCGATCTCAATGCCACCAACTTCAGCTTTCGCTGGGCGGTGCAGGAGCGGGCCCGAGTTTGGGCCAAAGCGCTCGGGCGGGAACTATCGGCGGAGGAACTGGCAGGGTGGATTGCCGAACTGCGTGAAGCGGTCGGGCCGGCGCTGACGGCGAACCGGACCATGGGCGCCCTCGGCAGCATTGTCGCCAGCCGCATTGCCAAAGAGTTTCGCATCGGCGGCCCGAGTTTTACCCTTTCCTGTGAGGAGAACTCGGGACTGCGCGCCCTCGAGGTCGGGGTCCGGGCTTTGCAGGAAGGCTCCATCAACCGCGCCCTGGTCGGGGCCGCCGACATGGCCGGCGACCTGCGTGCGGTCCTCGGTCAGAACCGTTTGCGCCCGATGTCAACCAGCAGCACCATTCGTCCCTTCGACAAGGAGGCCGACGGCACCATCATCGGCGAAGGCGCCGCCGCGCTGGTTCTCAAACGACTCGAAGACGCCCAGCAGGATGGCGACCGCATTTACGCCGTCATTCGCGGCGTCGGCTCGGCCAGCGGCGGCCAGGCCGACTTCTCCACCCCCGACAAGCGGAGTTATCGTCTCGCTTTGGAGCGGACTTTTCAGGGGGGGGGGGTGGCGCCGGCCTCTGTGAGTTATCTTGAAACCAGCGGCAGTGGCGTGCCGGCGGAGGATGCAGCCGAGGCCGACGTCCTCGGCGCCTTTTTTGCCGCCGAAACGAACGACAACCCCTGCTACCTCGGCAGCGTCAAGGCCGCTATCGGCCATGCCGGCGGGGCCTCCGGTCTCGCTTCCCTGGTCAAGACCTGCCTCAGTCTGCACCACGCGATTATCCCGCCATTGCGCCAAGTGCAGACGCCGCGCTACGAATGGATTCGCGGTAAGCGCGAGTTCATCGTCCCCGTTGCCCCGCAGTTCTGGTTGCGCAATCGCGCCGAGGGGCCGCGGCGGGCTTTGGTCAGCGGTTTTGGCATCGACGGCAGCGTTTCCCACGTCCTCCTTGAAGGGGTGGAGGAGAAAGCGCGAGCGGGGGGGGGATTCAGCCTGGAGCAACCCCTTGGCCCGCGCCAGGAAGGGCTCTTCGCCCTCGAAGGTGACACCCCTGCCGAGCTGCTGACAGCGCTGGCGGCGTTGCAGACCCTCAGCGACCATAGCCCTGCCGCCGGGATGGAAGCGCTGGCCGCCCTCTGGCTGCGCCAGGTGCCACAGAACCCGGCGAAGGGGCGTTGCCTCGCCCTGGTCGTCGCCACCCGGACGGAACTGGCGGAACAACTGATCTACGCGCGGCGCTGGCTGGAGGAACATCCCGAAGAAGCCCTCGGTGCCGCCGGCAGCCTCCTCTCCGCCGCCCTGCGCGACCGTATCTTCTATGCACCGCAACCGTTAGCGCCGGCCGGCAAAGTCGCCTTCGTCTTCCCCGGCTCGGGGAATCACTTCGCCGGCATGGGGCGCGATCTCTCGGTGGAATGGCCCGTAATTTTCCGCGAGCAGGACGCCCACAGCCACTATCTCGCCCGGCAGTTTCTGCCGCAACACTTCTGGCAGAGCAGTCTGGCCGAGGCGGTCCACCACAACCACAACGCCCTGGTCATCGCCCAGGTCGCCATTGGCACCGCAGTCAGCGATGTGGTGCGGAGTTTCGGCATCGAACCGGCGGTAGTGAGCGGCTACAGCCTCGGCGAATCGGCCGGCCTTTTCTCCCTCGGGGCTTGGCACGATCGCGACGGCATGGCCAGCCGCCTGGCCGCCTCCACCCTCTTCACCGAGGAACTTGCCGGTCCCTGCCGGGCGGCGCAAAAGGTCTGGGGATTGGCGCCGCAGGAGACGGTGGATTGGGCCCTCGGTCTCGTCACCGCGCCGGCCGCCGAGGTCAGCAAGGCGTTAGTCGAATTGAATCGGGTTTACCTCCTCATCATCAACACCCACGAGGAGTGTGTGGTCGGCGGCGAGCGGCGCCAGCTCGAAGAACTGGTCGCCCGCCTCGGCTCGTCCTTCTTCCCCTTGCAGGGGGTGACGACGGTTCACTGTGAGGTTGCCCGGCCGGTGGCCGAACCGTACCGGCAGCTGCACCGCTTCCCGACGACACCGCCAGCGGGGGTCGATTTCTACAGCAGCGCCTGGGGCAAACGCTACGACCTGTCGCAGGATAAGGTCGCCGACGCCATCCTCGCCCAGGCCCTCGAGACGGTGAACTACACCCGGGTCATCGAACAGGCCTATGCCGACGGCGTGCGCATCTTTCTCGAAATGGGCCCGGGCAACTCCTGCAGTCGCATGATCGGGCAGATTCTCAAGGGCCGGCCCCATCTGGCGCGGGCCGCCTGTTATCCCGGTCAGGAAGCAACGTCGCTGATCCTGCGCCTCCTCGCTCAGTGCCTGGCGGAGCGGTTGCCGGTGAATCTGGCCCCTCTCTATGCCGGGGTGGCAACGGCGTCGCCGGCCGTGAGCCCGGGGCCGCGCATCTTCACCCGCATCGGCGGGGAGTCCTTTGCGCCGCCGCGTCCGCTGGCGTCGGAGAAGAGCAAGGTTGTTGAGTCGTTAACGCCAATCGGACCGATCAGTCCGATCAGTCCGATCAGTCCGATCAGCCTAATGGAAAAACCGCCCGTGCCAACCGCGCCAGCGCCTGCAAGCAAACCGCTGCTCACCCAGATGCAGCAGACCCTGACGCAACAGGCCGAGAGTCACGAGGCTTACCTGCGCTTTTCCGCCACCATGAGCCAGGCGCTGAGCGAGAACATCGCCCTGCAAATGGGATTGCTGCGGCAGCTCGGGGGGAATGCCCCCCCTCTCCCCGACCCTCTCCCACCAGGGGAGAGGGAGATATTCACTGCTATCCCCGCAAGTGCACAGAACTTTACCCCCTCCCTTGATGGGAGGGGGCTGGGGGAGGGTGGAACTCCTCGCTCCTTCTCTGTCGCCCAGCCGGTGCCCCCGGCCTTCGACCGCGCCATGTGCATGGAGTTCGCCATCGGTTCCATCACCAAGATGCTCGGACCCGAGTTCGCCGAGGTCGACAGCTACCCGACCCGGGTGCGGTTGCCGGACGAACCCCTCATGCTGGTCGACCGCATCGTCGCCATCGAGGGGGAGCCACGCTCCATGACCAGCGGCCGCGTCGTCACCGAGCATGACGTCACCGGAGAGCGCTGGTATCTCGATGCCGGGCGCATCCCGACCTGCGTCGCGGTCGAAGCCGGCCAGGCCGACCTCTTCCTCTCCGGCTACCTCGGCATCGATTTCATCACCAAGGGGCTGGCGGTCTACCGTCTC
>MGTO01000068.1 GCA_001799485.1 Desulfuromonadales bacterium GWC2_61_20
CCTTGAGATAGGCCAGCCCCTGGATCATCGCCGGGGATTTCTGGCCGAAGAGGCCGACGGCCCCCTGCATGACCTCGGGGAGAAGAACCATGAAGGCGGTGCCGAGGAGAGACCCGGCGATGGACCCGAGGCCGCCGATGATGATCATGCCGAGAAACTGGATGGAGACGAGAATGGTGAAACCTTCGGCCGAGACGAAGCCGAGATAGTGGCCGAAGAGGGCGCCGCCGATGCCGGCGTAGGCGGCGGAGAGGCCGAAGGAAAGGATGCGGTACCAGGCGAGATTGATCCCCATGATCTCCGCCGACAGGTAGTGGTCGCGCACCGCCACCAGCGCCCGCCCATCACGGCTGCGCAGCAGGTTGGAGGCGAAGAGATAAAGGACCACGACATAGACGAGGACGACATAAAAGTAGGTCTTATCGGTATTGAGGGCGGTGCCGAAAAGGGTAAAAGGGGCAGCCATGGCGCCGGAAGAGCCGCCGGTAAACCACTCGGCGCGGGCGAAGAAATCCTCGAGGATAAACTGGGCGGCGAGGGTGGCGATGGCGAGATAAAGGCCTTTGATGCGCCCGGCGGGGACGCCGAAAAGGAGCCCCACCGCCATGGTCAAGAGGCCGGCGAGGGGGATGGCGAAAAAGACCGGGACGCCGAAACGGTTGTTGAGCCAGGCCGAGGCGAAGGCGCCGAAACCGAAGAAGGCGGCATGGCCGAGGGAAATCTGCCCGGTAAAACCGACCACCAGATTGAGCCCCAAGGCGGCGATGCCGTAGGTGCCGATCTGGATGGCGAGATTGAGGATGTAGCGATTGCAGAAAAAGGGCGCACAGAGGAGGAGGATGACCGTCAGCACCGCCACATAACGAATCGCCGGGGTCTCGAAGATCGTCGTATCGGCGGCATAGTCGGTGCGGTAATCGCCGCAGGGGCGTAGAGAAGTGCCGAGAGCCATGGGCGGTTAGATCCTTTCGATGTCCTTGGTGCCGAAGAGCCCGTAGGGACGGATCATGAGGATGATGACCAGGGCGTAGAAGGGGGCGATGGTGTAGAGGTTGCCGACATGGAGCCACTGGCTGTCGACAAACTCGGCGGAGTTTTCAAGGACGCCGACGATCAGTCCGCCGACGACGGCGCCGACGATGGAATCGAGGCCGCCGAGGATGACCGCCGGGAAGACCTTGATGCCGAAGAAGGAGAGGGCCGAGGAGACCCCGCTGACCATGGCGACGACCACCCCGGCCAGGGCCGAGACCACGGCCGAGATCGCCCAGGCGACGGCAAAGACGGTCTTCACCGAGATCCCCAGGCTCTGGGCGACCTGCTGGTCATAGGCGGTGGCGCGCATGGCCAAGCCCATGCGCGAATAGCGGAAGAAGAGGTAGAAACCGGCCATGACGACAACGGAGATGATCAGGCTCATGATGTAGGCGGTCTGGATCTGCAGGCCGAGGAAGGTGACGTTGGCGGTGGAGAAGACCTCGGGAAAGGGACGGGCGAAGGTACCGAAGATCCACCCCATGAGGGCCTGAAAGAACATCGACAGGCCGATGGTGACCATGATCACCGAGATGATCGGCTCGCCGATCATCGGCCGCAGCACGACGATCTGCAGCAGGATGCCGAAAAGGACCATGAAGGCCAGGGTCAAGGGGAAGCCGAGCCAGAACGGCACCGCGAATTTGACCAGCAGCGCCCAGCAGGTCCAGGCGCCGATGAGGAGGAACTCCCCCTGGGCGAAGTTGACGATGCGCGTCGACTTGTAGATGAGGACGAAACACATCGCCACCACCCCGTAGAGGGTGCCGACGATGAGACCGTTGACGATCAGTTGCGTGAGGAGGCTGGTGTTCACGGGACAAACCCTTCATCAGATGGTTCTGGTAGGGGCGCATTGCATGCGCCCAGGGCGGACGCGGTCCGCCCCTACGCCTTCTTTTCCAGCTCCAGCACCGCCAGTTCGGTCTGCACCCGCGACTTGCTGCCATCCTGGAAGGAGATCACGGCATCGACCGGAATGGTGCGGGCCTCGCTGTAGAGCGCATCGATAAGCGGCCCATAGATCTCGCGGATGACCCCGCGCCGCACCTTGCGCGTGCGGGTCAGCTCGCCGTCGTCGGCATCGAGCTGCTTGTAGAGGAGGAGAAATTTGCGGATGTGGTGGGCCGCCGGCAAGGTGGCGTTGACCGTCTCGATTTCGCGGCGGATCCGCTCATAGACCTCGGGACGGGCCGAGAGGTTGATGTAGTTGGTAAAGGCGATCCCCCGCTTCTCCGCCCATTTGGCAACGATATCGAAGCGGATGCAGACCATCGCCGTCAGGTAGGGCTGTTCGTGGCCGAGGACGACGACCTCGGCGATGAAAGGGGAGAATTTGAGCTTGTTCTCGATGAACTGCGGCGAGAAGCGGGTGCCGCAGGCGGTGACCATGATGTCGCTGACCCGATCGATGACGACGAGATGCCCGTTCTCCTTCTTGAAATAACCGGCATCGCCGGTGCGCATCCAGCCGTCGCTTAACGCTTCCGCTGTCGCCTTCTCGTTCTTGTAGTAGCCGCAGAACATCCCCGGGGTGCGGGCGACGATCTCGCCGATGCCGTTCTCGTCGGGATTGTCGATGCGCACCTCGCTCCCGGCAAAGGGGAGACCGACGGAGTCATAGTCGACATCGTCGGCGGCGTGGATGGTATAAGCGCCGGCGAGTTCGGTCTGGCCGTAGATCTGGCGCAGGGGAACGCCCATGGAGAGGAAGAACTTGAAGGTATCGGGACCGAGGGCGGCGCCGCCGGTGGCGGCCGAGCGCAGGTGGGTAAAACCGAGGCGGTCCTTCAAGGGAGAGAAGATGAGCCAATAGGCGAGGCGCGATGGCTTGCCTGTCGCCTTGAAACTGGCAATGGCGCGGCGGATGGCGAAACGATAGAGGGCCTGCTTCAGCGGCGAGGCGTCCATCATCCGCGACTGCACCTCCGCCGCCAGCGATTCCCAGACCCGCGGCGCAAGGAGAACGAAGTGGGGACCGATCTCGCGCAGATCGGCCATCATCGTTTCCGGTTCCTCGACAAAATTGACGATCAGCCGTGCCATCAGCCCCTGGGCGACGGCGTAGATCTGCTCCATGATCCACGGCAGCGGCAGCACCGAGACGTATTCGTCCCCGGGCTGGCGCGGATCGGCCGCCAGGTAATCGACGCAGTGCCGCAGCAGGGCGCCGGCCTGAAGCATGGCCAGCTTGGGATTGGCCGTCGTCCCCGAGGTCGGGCAGAGGATGGCGACATCGCTTCCCTGCCCTGCCGCCACCAGTTCTTGGTAAAGGTGGGGATGCTGATGGGCGACGGCGTCGCCGCGGCGGCAGAGGTCGTCGAGACTCATCAGGCGGGGATCGTCGTACTTGCGCAGGCCGCGGGGGTCGCAGTAGATGATGTGTTCGATGCAGGGACAGCGCTCGGTCAGCTCCAAGACCTTGTCGATCTGCTCCTCATCCTCGGCGACGATGACGCGGGCCCCGGCGTAGTTGACGAGGTAGGCGACCTCCTCGTTGAGGGAATCCTGATAGAGGCCGAAGATCATGGCGCCAAGGGTGTGGGCCGCGATCTCGCCACAGACCCACGACGGGCGGTTATCGCCGATGAGGCCGACGACATCGCCACGGGCGATGCCGAGGTTGTGCAGGCCAAGGGCCATGCGCCGCACCTGATCCTGATAGCCGGCCCAGGTGATTTCGCGCCAGATGCCGAATTCCTTCTCCCGCAGCGCCACGCTCTCCGGCCAGTGGGCGGCGTTGTAGGCGAGAAGCTTGGGAAAGGTATCGTAGATGTGGACGTCGGGATGCTGCGCCATCAGACCACCGCCTCTTCGCCGAGGTCGTCATGCAATTGCTCATCCTCTTCCCCGAGGTAAGCCTTCTTGACCAGGGGATTGGCCATGATCTCCGCCGGCAACCCCTTGGCGATGCGTTTGCCGAAATCGAGGACCATGACCCGGTGGGAGAGATCCATGACCACCCCCATGTCATGCTCGATCATCACCACCGTCATCCCCCATTCCTCGTTGAGATCGATGATGTAGCGGGCCATGTCCTCCTTCTCTTCATGGTTCATCCCCGCCATCGGTTCGTCGAGGAGGATGAGATCGGGCCGGGTGGCGACGGCACGGGCCAGCTCGACCCGTTTGCGCAGACCGTAGGAGAGGGTTCCGGCCATGGCCTTGCGGATATGGGCGATTTCGAGAAAATCGATGATCTGCTCGGCCTCGCGGCGATGCTCCAGCTCTTCGCGGCGGGCGCCGGTGAGCCAGTAGATGCCGCCGGTGAGGAAGTTGTTGCGCAGCAGATGATGACGCCCGACCATGATGTTGTCGAGGACACTCATATGGTTGAAGAGCGCGAGGTTCTGGAAGGTGCGGCCGATACCGAGATGGCAGCGGGCATTGGGCCGGAGGTGGCCGATCTCGGCCCCCTTGAAGCGGATAACCCCCTGCTGGGGCCGATAGCGCCCGGAAATGCAGTTGAGGAGTGAAGTCTTGCCGGCGCCGTTGGGGCCGATAATGGAAAAGATTTCTCCCCGGCGCACGCCAAAACTGACGTCGCGCAGAGCCTGAACCCCGCCAAAGGCGAGGGAAATATCCTCAATCTGTAAGAGCGGTTCGTAGGGGGTCATGCCGAAGCTCCGCAAATGAGATGCCGGCAGCACCGGCCATGCATCGAGGGCGCATCTTAGCAAGCTGGCGGGGGCTTTTCAATAACTTTGCAACAATGTTCTATTCTGCCAACAAACAGTTTGGCAAGTCCAAATATTACATTGACCGGAACAAAATTCATCCCTGCATTTTGGCCGCTTTCCCGCCGTAAGTGCTGCAGAAAAGGCCCCGCTCATCGAGCGGGGCCCCACTTTTACGACCGTCTGTTGTGCCAGAAGCCAAGGATCAATAACGGTAATGCTCGGTCTTGTACGGCCCCTCGACCGGGACGCCGATATAGGCCGCCTGCTCCGCGGTGAGGGTCGAAAGGCGGGCATTGAGGGTCTTCAGCTGCAACCGCGCGACCTTCTCGTCAAGGTGCTTGGGCAGGGTGTAGACCCCAACCGGGTACTTGCCGGGGTTGGTGAAGATCTCGATCTGGGCGATGGTCTGGTTGGCGAAGGAGGACGACATGACATAGCTCGGGTGGCCGGTGCCGCAGCCGAGGTTGACCAGACGCCCCTTGGCCAAGAGGATGATGCGCTTGCCGTCGGGGAAGATGATGTGATCGACCTGCGGCTTGATCTCTTCCCACTGGTATTGTTCCAGCGCCGCGACCTCGATCTCGTTGTCGAAGTGGCCGATGTTGCAGACGATGGCCTGATCCTTCATCTTGGCCATATGGTTGTGGGTGATGACATGGTAATTGCCGGTGCAGGTGACGAAGATGTCGGCCTTGTCGCAGGCTTCATCCATGGTCACCACGCGGTAGCCTTCCATCGCCGCCTGCAGGGCGCAGATGGGGTCGACCTCGGTGACCCAGACCTGGGCCGAGAGGGCGCGCATGGCCTGGGCCGAGCCCTTGCCGACATCGCCGTAACCGCAGATCAAGGCGACCTTGCCGGCAATCATGACATCGGTGGCGCGTTTGATGCCATCGACCAGCGACTCGCGGCAGCCGTAGAGGTTGTCGAACTTGGACTTGGTCACCGAGTCGTTGACGTTGATCGCCGGAAACTTGAGCTCGCCGCGCTCGTGCATCTGGTAAAGCCGGTGGACGCCGGTGGTGGTTTCCTCGGTCACCCCCTTGATCTGGGAGAGGCGGGTCGAATACCAGGACTTGTCCTTGGCGAGTTGGGTCTTGATGGCGGCAAAGAGAATGGTCTCCTCCTCGGACCCGGGCTTGGCCAGGACCGCAAGATTTTTCTCGGCGCGGGCGCCGAGGTGCAGCAGCAACGTGGCGTCGCCGCCGTCATCGAGAATCATGTTGGAGTAGCCGCCGTCGGGCCACTCGAAGATACGGTGGGTGTAATCCCAGTATTCTTCCAGGCTTTCCCCCTTGACCGCAAAAACAGCCGTTCCGCCGGCGGCGATGGCGGCGGCGGCGTGGTCCTGGGTCGAGAAGATGTTGCACGAGGCCCAGCGCACCTGCGCGCCGAGGGCTTTCAAGGTCTCGATGAGGACCGCGGTCTGGATGGTCATGTGCAGCGACCCGGTGATGCGTGCGCCTTTGAGGGGCTGGGACTTGGCAAACTCCTCCCTAATCGCCATGAGACCGGGCATCTCGGTCTCGGCGATTTTGATTTCCTTCTGCCCCCACGGAGCAAGGGCGAGGTCGGCGATGATGTAATCCTGGGACATGGTGTGACTCCTTTGCTGGTGTGGATATGATGATGGGTGGAACAAAAGCGAAGCGCCTCACGCGACGGCGCAACGACGCCACGTAAAACCAATTTCTTTGACTTTCGTTACGTCGTTGCGTGAAATTGTTTTGGATCTAAATTCTTGATGCCCGCAGCAGCAACACCGACTCTTCGCCGGCTGCTGCGGCAAGCTGCTCACAGCGAATGGCGGAAAAACCAGCCAAGGTCAACCAGTTGTTCAATTCCTCGACTTCGAACCCGAGCCATTGGTCGGCGAGTTCGTCCCGCGCCGCC
>MGTO01000069.1 GCA_001799485.1 Desulfuromonadales bacterium GWC2_61_20
CTCCGGCGGCGAGCAGCAGATGCTCGCCATCGGCCGGGCGCTGATGGCGCGGCCGCAGATGATCCTCCTCGACGAACCGTCCATGGGTCTCTCGCCGCTCTTGGTCAAGGAGGTCTTTCGCATTCTCCAGACCATCAATCGCGAACAGGGGATCACCATGCTCCTGGTCGAGCAGAACGCCCATGTCGCCCTGCAGCATGCGACCTACGGCTATGTCATGGAGTCGGGTAAGATCGTCCTCGACGGCAGCCGCGACGAGCTGGCGAACAACGAAGACATCAAGCAGTTCTACCTCGGCGGCGGCGAAGAACGCCGCTCCTTCAAGAATCTCAAGTCGTACAAACGGCGCAAACGCTGGTTGTAGATCGCACCCCTCACCCGGCCTGCGGCCACCCTCTCCCACAGAGGGGAGAGGGGAAAGGGAAAGGCAGAGGGGTTTATGGAATTTTACGACGATCTCGAGCAGCGTGAACCGGCGCTGCGCGAATCCGCCCAGATGCGGCAACTGGCGGCCACCGTGCGCCAGGCCCGCAGCGCCTCGCCCTACTACCGCGAGCTTTTTGCCGCGGCTTCACCGATCGTTGGCGACCGTCGCACCCTGGCGCAACTGCCGCTGACGCGCAAATCGGAACTTGGCGCTCTGCAGCAGCGCTCTCTCCCCTTTGGCGGCATGGCGCAACTGGCGCCACCCCTCCTCAGCCATATCTTCGTCTCGCCCGGACCCCTCTATGAGCCGGGGCTGGCCGGAGTCGACCGCTGGCGTTTTGCCCGCGCCCTCTTCGCCGCCGGCATGCGCCCCGGCATGCTGGTGCACAATACCTTCGCTTACCATTTCACCCCCGCCGGGAGGATGTTCGAAGCCGCCGCCTGCGCCCTCGGCTGTGCCGTCATCCCGGCCGGTCCGGGGCAGGTCGAGCAGCAGGTGCGCACCATCGCTGAACTGCGCCCGCAGGGTTATGTCGGTACGCCGTCCTTTCTGAAGCTGATTCTGGACAAGGGGGATGAACTCGGCGCCGATCTCGACTCGCTGCGCTGCGCCCTGGTTACCGGCGAAGCCTTCCCGGCTTCGTTGCGGGCGATTTTCGCTGCGCGCGGGGTGGCGGTGCAGCAGTGTTACGGCACCGCCGAAGCCGGCCTCATAGCCTATGAGTCGTCGGGCGGGGAAGGGCTGATGCTCGATGAGGGGATGGTCGTCGAAATCGTTCGTCCCGGCACCGGCGACCCCCTGCCTGATGGCGAAGTCGGGGAAGTCGTGGTGACCCTCCTCGATCCGACCTACCCCCTGATTCGCCTCGCCACCGGGGACCTCTCCGCCCTCCTTGCCGGGACCAGCCCTTGCGGACGCACCGCGCCCCGCCTGCGCGGCTGGCTCGGGCGCGCCGATCAGTCGACCAAGGTGCGGGGGATGTTCGTCCACCCCGCCCAGGTGGCGACGATCGTGGCGCGGACGCCGGAGATCCTGCGTGCCCGCCTGGTGGTCGAACGCTGCGACGACCAGGATGTCCTGACCATCGAGGCCGAAACGGAGGTCGCCGATGCGACCTTGAGCGATGTCCTGACCGCGACCGTGCGCGAAGTCGCCGGTTTGCGCGCCGCAGTCCGGTTCGCTCCGCCCGGGGCGCTTCCCAACGACGGCAAGGTCATTGACGATCGGCGGCCGTTGCCGTGATAATAAATCGGGGGTGCTGCTCACGACACCCGAACCTGCCGACGGATTGTCGTCCAGTTTTCTCGCTTTTTGCCGGATCATTCGATGCCACCTGATCGCATCCTTATTGTCGAAGATGATCCGGTCGCGGCTGAAGTCGTTCGCACCACCCTTGATGCTCGTGCCGAACTGGTGCTGGCAACAACGGTGCGGCAGGCCTTCGACCTCATTTCCGCCGCTCCGCCGACCCTCCTCTTGCTCGATTACCTCCTCCCCGACGGTACCGCCCTCGATCTCCTCGACCGTCTCGCCGCGGCGGGCGTCGATCCCCCTCCCTTCATCGTCGCCACCGGGGCGGGGGACGAACGCCTGGTCGTGGCCATGCAACGGCGCGGGGCGCGGGATTATCTGATCAAGGATCAGACCTTTGCCGTCATGCTGCCCATGGTGGTGGACCGGGTTTTGGCCATGCTGGCGACGGAGCGGCAACTGCGCGCCGCCGAAAGCGCCCTGCGCCAGAGCGAAGAACGCTACCGCTTGCTCTTCGAAAACATGACGACCGCCTTTGCCCTGCACGAGATCCTTCTCGATGCCGCGGGACGGCCGTGCGATTACCGCTATCTCGAAGTCAATCCGGCCTTCGAACGCCTGACCGGGATCGCCGCCGACGCGGTCATCGGACGCACGGTGCGCGAGGTCTTCCCGGACTCGGAGGAATACTGGGTCGAACTCTACGGTGGCGTCGCTCTCGGCGGCGAACCGTTGGCCTTTGAACGTTTATCCCGTGAGCTCGGCCGCCATTTCAAGACCTGGTGCTTCAGTCCGCAACCGGGACGTTTCGCCGTCATCTTTTCCGATGTCTCTACGCGGGTTCTTGCCACTCTCCGGCAGCAGGAGGTGGAGGATGAACTGCGGCGGAGCCAGCGTCGCCTCTTGCAGGCACAGGAGATGGGCAAGATCGCCAGCTTCGAGTGGGATCTGGCGTCGGGACATATCGATTGGACCCCGCAGGGTTATCAGTTGCTGGAGCGTCCCGCCGGGACCTTCGACCAGACCATCGACCAGTGGCTTGACTTCATTGTTCCCGAGGATCGGCCCCAGTTGCAGCGGGATATCGCCGCGGCCCTCGCCGGAGGTGGCATCGCCCAGAGCGAATACCGGCTGGTCATGCCCGACGGCCGGCATAAACATGTCCTCTCCATCGGCGAAGTCGTTCCCCACGGCGACGGCAGTCCCATGGCGATTGTCGGCGTCAGCCAGGATGTCAGCGATCGCAAGCATGTCGAATTCAATCTGGCCGAGGCGGCGCAGCGGGCCGAGGCCGCCAATCGCGCCAAGAGCGAATTCCTCGCCAACATGAGCCATGAACTGCGCACT
Organism: Desulfuromonadales bacterium GWC2_61_20; assembly: GCA_001799485.1. GTDB lineage: Bacteria > Desulfobacterota > Desulfuromonadia > Desulfuromonadales > UBA2197 > UBA12091. The sequence continues at coordinate 3,026 of MGTO01000069.1, forward strand.
CCCCTCAACGGCATCCTCGGGATGATGCAGCTTCTCGAAACGACGACGCTCGACCCCGAGCAGCAGGAATACGTCAATCTCGCGGCGTCCTCGGGCTGGATGCTCCTCAGTCTCATCAACGACATCCTCGACCTCTCCCGGGTCGAGGCCGGGCGCATGGATCTTCGCTCCGAGCCTTTCGCTATCCGGGATATCGTCGATTACTGCCTGCAGTTCTTTCGCCAGGCCGCCATGGAAAAGGGTCTGGTCCTGCACGGGCGCATCGACGCCGATCTCCCGGAGGTCCTCTCCGGGGACGTTACCCGCATCCGCCAGATTTTTTTCAATATCATCGGCAATGCCATCAAGTTTTCCCGGCAAGGGGCGGTTCATGTCGCCGTGACCCAGGTTCCCGGGTCGGTCGCCGGGCGCCCGCGCCTGGTCCTGACGGTGAGGGACAGCGGTATCGGCATGTCCCCGGCGATGCTGGCCCGGGTCTGCCAGCCCTTCGAACAGGAGGACAGCTCCTGCCAGCGCCAATATCAAGGCGCCGGTCTCGGTCTTTCCATCGTCAAGCGTCTGGCCGAGCTCATGGCCGGTGAAGTGCGGTTCGAGAGTCATCTCGGCAAAGGGACGACGGTCACGGTCGAATTCGAAGTCGCTACGGTTGCGGTCGTCGCGGCCGGTGGCGAAACGCCGATCGCCGTGCCGAATATTTCGCCGTTCTCACAACGTCTCAACTGAGACCGGATCGGTCTTCCCCCCCCAACCCGCGAGGTCTCGTCCATGGCTGTAGCCCCCCGCTATCATTTTGCCAGCGACAATTACGCCGGCATCTGCCCCGAAGCCTGGGCCGCCATGGCCGAAGTCAATAGCGGCTTTGCCCCCTCCTATGGCGCCGACCTCTGGACCGCCCAGGCCTGTGATCTGCTGCGCGACTTCTTCGCAGCCGATTGTCAGGTCTTTTTCGTTTTCAACGGCACCGCCGCCAATTCCCTCGCCCTCTCCAGCCTCTGCCGCTCCTATCACAGCATCATCTGCCATGACCTCGCCCACATCGAGACTGACGAGTGCGGGGCGCCGGAGTTCTTTTCCAACGGCACCAAGCTCCTGCACATCCCCGGCGACCACGGCAAGGTCGATCTCGCCGCCGTCGCCCATACGGTGCAGCGGCGCAGTGATATCCACTACCCCAAGCCGCGGGTCCTCTCCCTCACCCAGGCGACGGAGCTCGGCACCGTCTACACCCCGGCCGAAGTGGCCGCGGCTGGTGCTCTCTGCCGGCAGCTCGACCTCAAGCTGCACATGGACGGCGCCCGTTTCGCCAACGCCCTTGTCACCCTTGGCTGCACCCCGGCCGAGCTGTCGTGGCGGGCCGGAGTCGATGTCCTCACCTTCGGCGGGACCAAGGCGGGGATGGCGGTGGGGGAGGCGGTGATCTTCTTCAACAAGGGATTGGCCGAAGAATTCGATTACCGCTGCAAACAGGCGGGGCAGCTCGCCAGCAAGATGCGCTTTCTTTCCGCTCCCTGGATCGGCATGCTCCGCGATGGCGCCATGCTGCGCCATGCCGCCCATGCCAACGTCTGCGCCCGCAAACTCGCCGTCGAACTTGCCGCCATCCCCGGGGTCCGCATCGTCCACCCCTGCGAGGCCGACGCCGTTTTTGTCGCGCTGGCGCCGACCCTCATCGACGCTCTGCGCGGCCGCGGCTGGCACTTCTACACCTTCATCGGCAGTGGTCAGGCGCGTTTCATGTGCTCGTGGAATACCACTTTCGCCGACGTCGAGGCTCTGGTCGCCGATGTGCGCGAGCTGGCGGCGGGGTAGGGTGGCGCGGGGAGATTCCGCCTCTTGCAGTCCGGCCCCGTTTTGGTGTAATCTCGGCATCTGATTTCGCCACCCACAACAAGGAGTAATGAACCGTGGACAAACCCGCAATTTTCCCCATCGAAGGCAGCATCGCCGCCACCGGCGAATTCTTCCGCCGCGTTTACAACTGGATGGGGGTCGGCCTCGCCCTGACCGGCGTCGTCGCCTTCTTCACCGCCACCAGCGAGCCGATGCTGCAACTGGTCCTCGGCAACCGCTGGATGTTTTACGGCCTGATCATCGCTCAGATCGGCATGGTCATCGGCCTGAGCGCGGCGATCAACCGCCTCACCGCCGTCCAGGCGACCCTCCTCTTCTGCGCCTATGCGGCGCTGAGCGGCCTGACCTTCGCCTCCATCTTCGTCGTCTACACCGCCTCGTCCATCGCCTCGACCTTTTTCATCACCGCCGGCACCTTTACCGCCATGAGCGTCTACGCCCACGTCACCAAGCGGGATCTGACGTCGTGGGGGAGCTTCCTCTTCATGGGGCTCATCGGTGTCGTCATCGCCTCGGTGGTCAACATCTTCCTGCAGAGCGCCATGGTCACCTGGGTCGTCTCCTGCATCGGCGTCCTCGTCTTCACCGGCCTCACCGCCTACGACACCTGGTCCCTCAAGCAGATGGCCCGCTACGGCTTCGCCGACGAAGAGACGGCGCGCAAGGCCGGCATCATCGGCGCCCTCAAGCTCTATCTCGACTTCATCAACCTCTTCCTCATGCTTCTCAATCTCCTCGGCGACCGCCGCTAGAGATTATAGTTTGCTGAAAGCAGGAAGGCCCCGGCAGCGCAATGCTGTCGGGGCCTTTTTGCTTTTGCTGAGGGGGTGACGTTTTGCTCGGAAAAGCGGCTCCTTGCTTTAGAATCGTTCAAATTCGCTGTCGATCTTGTCCTCGCCCCCGGTTCTCTGCCGCCGCTGGTGGGGTTTGTCGTGCAACTGCAACTGCTCATGGGCAAAGGCTTTGCGCGGAGTGCCGCGTTGCGTGTCGCGAGCCATCTGCGGGTGTGCTGCAACCCCTTTGATCCGGAAGAACGCGACCATCTCCTGGAGTTGCTCGCTCTGACTCGTCAGTTCCTCGGCGGTGCTGGCCATCTCCTCCGTCGCCGAAGCGTTCTGCTGGATGACCTTGTC
>MGTO01000070.1 GCA_001799485.1 Desulfuromonadales bacterium GWC2_61_20
AGTTGTTCAATTCCTCGACTTCGAACCCGAGCCATTGGTCGGCGAGTTCGTCCCGCGCCGCCTCCCGTTCATGGCGGGCGACATCGGCGAGAACCAGCACCCCGCCGGGAGCGAGGACACGGCGAACCTCCTTGAGCACCGCCAGGGGGTCGGCGGCGTGATGCAGCACCATGTTGAGGACCACTCCGCCGGTCAGACCGTCGGCCAGGGGGAGATGCGACATCTCGCCGAGGCGCAGTTCGACATTGGTCAGCCCTTCGTTCGCGACCCGTTGCCGCGCCAGCTCCAGCATCGCCGGAGAATGATCGATGGCAATGAGCTGATCGCTGCGACGGCTCAATGCCCCCAGGAGGGCGCCGGTGCCGCTGCCGATCTCGACCAGAACCGTCCTCTCGGGCAGAAGCGCCAGCAGTCGTTGGCGGTAGTCGGGGAGAGGGAGGAGGCGGAGAGCGAGCTCGTCCCATTGGCGGGCGTGCTGGTCGAAAAAAGCGCGGCTCTTGCGCTGGCGCTCCTCCAGCACCTTGGCCAAACGCACCACGTCGCCGGCATGGGCGGGGAGCTCGGTAAAGGATCGCTCCAGAAGTGGCCGGAGTGCGGCAAACAGAGGATTGCCAGCGTCAAGGCGATAGTAGCCCCAGGTCCCCTGCCGTTTCACCGTCACCACCCCGGCTTCGGACAGAGACTTGAGATGGTGGGAAATCCGCGACTGCCCCTGGACCAGGATGGCGGTCAGCTCCTGCACGGTAAACTCGCCCCGAGCGAGAACCGCCACCAGCCGCAGGCGGTTTTCGTCGGAAAGAGCTTTGAGGAGAATGAGCAGAGGCATAATCAAATTCCATAGATTGATTAAATCAATTTATGTTGATATAACACGCCGGCGATCTTAATGCAAATTTTGATTCCGTCAGCTGCAACAGCACAGAGGTGGTTGCAGCCGGGAAGATGGCTGTTAAACTCAACGCGTTTTTGTCCACCCCATCCCCCTTTTAAGGAGAAACCGATGCCGAAACAACTCGAAATCTACAAGTGTGAACTCTGCGGCAACATCGTCGAGGTCCTGCATGCCGGACCCGCCGCCCTGGTCTGCTGCAACGAAAAGATGAAACTGCTAGTCGAAAATACCGTCGATGCCGCCAAGGAAAAACATGTGCCGGTGATCGAGTTCGGCAAGGACTCCATCACCGTCAAGATCGGCGCCGTCCCTCATCCCATGGAAGAGAAGCATTACATCGAATGGATCGAACTGATCGCCGACGGCAAAGCGTACACCCAGTTCCTCAAGCCCGGCGAGAAGCCGGAGGCCGTCTTCCCCGTCATCGCCAAGAAGGTCACCGCCCGCGAGTACTGTAATCTGCACGGGCAGTGGAAGGCGGAAAACTAGAAAAGCAGCTATTAGCTGTCAGCTTTCAGCTATCGGCTACTTCACCAACGACAAAGGCCCACTCCCGCAAGGGGGGTGGGCCTTTGTCGTTATGGCTATCTGCGAAAGAATCAGTAACGCGCGTCGGCGAACTCGACCCAGCCGCCGGCTTCGACCAGGGCCTTGTCGAACTGACTGATCTCGAAATGCAAAGTTTCCGACTTGCCACCGGCTGAGGCCATCACCTTCTGCTGCGGCAGATCGACGGCGATGCTGACCGTGCCGGCCGATTGCAGGGCAAAAATCCTGTCGAGGTCGGCCTTGGGCAATTCGATGGCGAGCATGCCGCCGTTGAACATGTTCTGGCGGAAGATGCGCGCGTAGCTCTCGGCGATGATGGTGTGGATGTCGTTGACCTCGAAAACCCACGGTGCATGCTCGCGCGAGGAACCGCAGCCGAAGTTGGCGCGGGAGATGACCACGCGTGCGGCTTTGAGCTTCTCCCCCTTGGGATCGAAGCCGTCGAGCTTGAGATCCTCCAGGCAGTAGGGTTTGAGGGCTTCCTTGGTCACCTCGGTCAGGTACTTGGCCGGGATGATCTCGTCGGTATTGATGTCGGAACGGTCGAGAAACAGCGCCGCCCCGCCGAAAACCTTTTTCATATCGTGACTCCCTGTTGAATATTCTTGTAGGGGCGCACCGCGTGCGCCCAGGGCGCATGCGGTGCGCCCCTACCACCCATGTGCAACCGTCAGATATCGCGCGGGTCGGTGATGACGCCGGTGATGGCGGTGGCGGCGGCGGTGGCCGGGCTCATCAGATGCACCATCCCCCCTTTGCCCATGCGCCCCTGAAAGTTGCGGTTGCTGGTCGAGGCGCAGACCTCCCCTTCGGCGAGGACGCCGTTGCTCATGCCCAGGCAGGCGCCGCAAGTCGGATTGGTGACACAGAAGCCGGCCGCCATGAAGATCTCGATGATCCCCTCTTTCAGGGCTTCCTGATAGATCTTCGGCGTCGCCGGCGAAACGATGCCACGGACGTTCTCGGAGATCTGCTTCCCCTTGAGGATGGCGGCGGCTTCGCGCAGATCCTCGATACGGCCGTTGGTGCAGGTGCCGATGTAGATCTGGTCGACCTTCGCTCCCGCCAGCTCCCGCACCGGCTTGACGCAGTCCGGCTTGTAGTTGTAGGTAATCATCGGCTCGAGCCGGGAGAGATCAAAGTCGAGGACCTTCTCGTACTTGGCGTCGGCGTCCGACCACCACTTCTTGTAGTCGGCCAGGGCCGCCTCCTTGTTGGCGTAGTCACTCTGGATGAAGGGCCACAGGTAGTCGACGGTGGTCATATCGGGGAGACAGATACCGCTGGTGCCACCCGCCTCGATCGCCATGTTGCACAGGGTCATGCGCGACTCCATGCTCATGCTCTCGACGATGGGACCGCGGAACTCGATGACCCGGTCGGTGGCGCCGTTGACGCCGATCTGGCCGATGACGTAGAGGATGGCGTCCTTGGCGTAGACCTGCGCCGGCAGCTGGCCGTTGAGATTGATGCGAATCGTCGCCGGCTCGCGAAAGGCGCAGACCCCTTTGAGGATGCCGACCTCGAGGTCGGTGGTGCCGACCCCGGCGGCAAAAGCGCCAAAGGCGCCGTGGGTGCAGGTGTGCGAGTCCCCCATGATGACGGTGAAGCCGGGGCGGATGTAGCCCTTCTCCGGGAAAAGGGCATGGCAGACGCCGTTGTGGCCGACATCGAAGAAGTCCTTGATGGCATGGCGCCGCGCCCAGTCGCGCAGCATCTTCGCCTGGAGGGCGGTCTTGCTGTCCTTGGACGGGGTGACGTGATCGACGACCGCCTTGATCTTGCTCGGATCGAAGACCCGGTCCTTGCCGCGCACTTCCAGATCGGCAATCGCCACCGGCGTGGTGATCTCGTGGCAGAGGACGCGGTCGAGATTGAGGACTTTCGCCCCCGGAAACGGCTCGTCGCGCAGGTGGGCGTCGAAGATTTTTTCTGCGATGGTTTTTCCCATGAATCGATCACTCCTTGTTAGGCTGGCAAAACGGTGGCGCGATTCTACTCAAAGTGCTGCGGCGTTGCAACCAGCAAAGAGACGTGCAACGCCGCAAGCAGTCACATGAATGTGAACGCTACAGCTGATGCCCGCGCTGCGGCACGCCGCTGCTCAGTTTGTTGAGCGCGTTGATGAAGGCCTTGGCGCTGGCGACGATGATGTCCGAATGCGCCCCCTGCCCCAACGCCTCGCGTCCGTTCTCCTCCAGGCGCACGGTGCATTCCCCTTGCGCGTCGGTGCCGCCGGTGATGGCGCCGACGGTGAAGCTGACCAGGGTCGCCTTGCTCTTGGTCAAGGTCTTGATCGCTTTGAAGGTGGCATCGACCGGGCCGTCCCCCATGACTGCCGTTTTCTTCGCCTTGCCGTCGATCTCCAGCTGCACGGTGGCGGTCGGCATGGCGAAGGTGCCGGAGGAGACGTTCATCTGCACCAGCTTGTAGCGCTCCGGGACCCGCACGATCTCGTCGGCGACGATGGCATCGAGATCCTCGTCGAAGATCTCCTTCTTCTTGTCGGCGAGGGACTTGAAGCGGACGAAGGCCTTCTCGATATCCTCCTTGCCGAGGTCGTAGCCAAGCTCCTTGAGGCGCTGGATGAAGGCGTGGCGGCCGGAGTGCTTGCCGAGGACCAGTTTATTCTGGGTCAGGCCGATGGACTCCGGGGTCATGATCTCGTAGGTCGACTTCTCCATCATCACGCCGTGCTGATGGATGCCGGCCTCGTGGGCGAAGGCGTTGGCGCCGACAATCGCCTTGTTCGGCTGCACGACAATGCCGGTGATGGTCGAGAGCATGCGGCTGGTCGGATAGAGATGCTCGGTGTTGACGTTGCAGGTATAGGGGAGGATATCGTGCCGGGTGCGCAGCGCCATCACCACTTCCTCGAGGGAACAGTTGCCGGCACGCTCGCCGATGCCGTTGATGGTGCATTCGACCTGCCCGGCGCCGGCCTGCACCGCCGCCAGGGAGTTGGCCACGGAAAGGCCGAGATCGTTGTGGCAGTGGACCGAGATCACCGCCTTCTCGATGTTGGGCACGTTCTCTTTGAGGTAGCGGATGATATTGAAATACTCCGTCGGGATGGTGTAACCGACGGTGTCGGGGATGTTGACCGTGGTCGCGCCGGCCTCGATCACCGCCTGCACCACCTTGACCAGAAAGGGCAGCCGGGTGCGTACCGCATCCTCGGCCGAAAACTCGACGTTGGGGGTGTAGCCGGCGGCGCGTTTGACCGCCTTGACCGCCGTGTCGATGACCTGCTGCTCGCTCATTTTCAGCTTGTACTTCATGTGGATATCGCTGGTAGCGATGAAGGTGTGGATGCGGCCGCGGTCCTTGGCGTACTTGAGGGCTTCCCAGGCCCGGTCGATATCCATGTCGCCGGCGCGGGAGAGGCCGGCGATCTGCGGCCCCTTGATGGTTTGCGCCACCTTTTTCACCGCCTCGAAGTCGCCGTCCGAAGCGATGGGAAAACCGGCCTCGATGACATCGACATTGAGCTTCTGCAACTGGTAGGCGATGCGCAGCTTCTCCTCGATGTTCATGCTGGCGCCGGGGGACTGCTCGCCATCGCGCAGGGTGGTGTCGAAAATCATGATGGACTGGGCTTTGCTCTTGCTCATACTGCCTCCTTGAATGTCGCCGCGCCAAAGCAGGGGCGGTGGTTTTGTGCAGGTTCCGTGTGCGCTTCCATTCTAGCCGTTGAATTGCTCGGGTCTAGCTCGCCAAGGTCCGATTCCACAACCAACCACCTCCCTTCCTTGTCCTCAATCTGTCCGGTGAAAATAAAAAAACTCCCGCCCCGTTACAGGGGCGAGAGCAATAAGCTTCGCGGTACCACCCTGGTTCGTCTGTCGCAACCCCGGCAGGGTGCGACGGACCTGTTATCACCGTGTTACGCCGGTGTCGCGGCAGGGGCTACTGCTAATTCGCCGCTGCGGCTCCGAGGCGAGTTCGACTCTGTCCCGTACCGGCTTGCAGCGACCGCCGGCTCTCTGAAACGGGAGGAGAATCTACTACTCCTCTTCTTCGCCTGTGTTGTTGTGTTTTACCTAATAGAACAAATCGGCAGAGGCTGTCAAGCCCGCAGCTTACGGTTTGCCTTTGGCCCTGCGCATTTTCGATGCGGTCAGACCGGGTTTGAGGGGGTGGAATCCCCCCCTCCTTTGCGCGGGCGTCGCGCCAGGTAGATGAGATAACCGACCGGACCGGATACCACGTAGGTCAGGGAAAGGACAAACAGACTGATTTCCGGCTGGGCAACGATAACGATGATGAGAAAAATCAGGATAACGAGGACGCCAAAGGGTTGGCGACGGAAGAGCTCGGGATCCTTGAACGAGTAGAAGCGGAAGTTGCTGACCATGAGCATGGCCAGCACGTAGATCAGCACCAGGACCGAAGCCTTTTTGATCGTTCCGCTCCCTCCCAGTTCGTAAAAGAGGAGGACGCAGGACGCCACCATGCCGGCTGCCGCCGGTGTCGGCAAACCGACGAAACGCTTGGACTCGACCGTCGCCACCTGGACGTTGAAACGGGCCAGGCGCAGGGCACAGCAGACGACGTAAAGGAAAGCCGCCAACCAGCCGAGCTTGCCGAAGGGCTTGAGCGCCCAGGAATACATGAGCAGCCCGGGCGCGGCGCCAAAGGCGACGACATCGGCGAGGGAGTCGTACTCGACGCCGAATTTGCTGGTGGTCCCGGTCAGGCGGGCGACCTTGCCGTCGAGACCGTCGAATATGGCAGAGACGAGGATGAACCAGGCCGCCGTCAGATAGTTGCCGTTCAGAGTGGCAACCATGCAGTAGAAGCCGGCGAAGAGGCTCCCGGTGGTCAGGAGGTTGGGGAGGATATAGACCCCCCGGCGTAAATTCTCATGCCGCTCGACGGCGCGTTGCTCGCGGCTCATTTCACATAGCCCAGAATGGTTTCGCCGGCGACCGTGCGATCACCGAGTTGCACCAGCAGATCGGCATTGCGCGGGAAATAGATATCGACGCGCGAGCCGAAGCGGATCAAACCGTAGCGTTCCCCCCGTTGCAGCACATCGCCGACCACCGGGTAGGTGACGATGCGCCGGGCAATGAGCCCGGCAATCTGGACAAAGAGGAGGCGCACCCCTTCCGGGGTTTCCAGCAGAATCCCGGCCTGCTCGTTGTGCAGGCTCGCCTTGTCGAGGGCGGCATTGAAAAACTCCCCCCGATTGTAGAACATCTCCACCACCTTCCCCGAGCAGGGGACGCGGTTGACATGGACATTGAAGACCGACATGAAGATGCTGACCTTGATCGAGGCCTCCTTGAGACCCTGCGTTTCCGGAACTTCGCCGACGAAAATGACCTTGCCGTCGGCGGGAGCGACAACAGCGCCGGGCTCCTGGGTCGTCGCACGCTCGGGATCGCGGAAGAAATAGACGGTGAAGAGGGTCAAACCGAGGAGGAGCAGGGTCAGGAAACCCCAGCTAAGAAGCGCAAAGACGAGGGTGATAAAAGCGAAGAGGGCAATAAAGGGATAGCCCTCGACAGCTACCGGATGTTTCAGGTTGCGCATGGTTGCAGGTCCTTGCATGCGAGAACCGGACGCGGGAAGTTCCCGCGTCCGGGAGGGCCTAGTTCTTGGATTTGTCGACGATCTTCTGAATCCACGGCATCATGCTGCGCAGCCGCTCCCCGACCTGTTCGATGGGGTGGGCGGCATTGAGGCGCCGGCGGGCGGTCATCTCGGGGTAATTGGACTGCCCCTCGAGGATGAAGCGCTTGGCGTAGCTGCCATTCTGGATGTTGGCCAGACACTCGCGCATGGCCTGGCGGCTCTGGGCGTTGATGACCTGCGGACCGGTGACATATTCGCCGTACTCGGCGTTGTTGGAGATCGAATAGTTCATATTGGCGATGCCGCCTTCGTACATCAAATCGACAATGAGCTTGAGTTCGTGCAGACACTCGAAATAGGCCATCTCCGGCTCGTAGCCGGCCTCGACCAGGGTCTCGAACCCGGCCTTGACCAGTTCGACGGCGCCACCGCAGAGGACCGCCTGCTCGCCGAAAAGATCGGTTTCGGTCTCATCCTTGAAAGAGGTTTCGATGATGCCGGTACGGCCGCCGCCGATGGCGCTGGCATAGGAGAGGGCAACACTCTTGGCCTGGCCCGACGCATCCTGGAAAACGGCGATGAGGTCGGGAATGCCGCCCCCCTTGACGAATTCGGACCGCACCGTGTGGCCGGGGGCTTTGGGGGCGATCATGATGACGTCGAGGTCGGGGCGCGGCACGATCTGATTGTAGTGAATGGAAAAGCCGTGGGCAAAGGCGAGGGTCGCCCCTTTTTTCAGGTTCGGCTCCAGCTCGTTTTTATAAAGCTGAAACTGGAACTCGTCGGGGGTCAGGACCATGACCACATCGGCGGCGGCGACGGCCTCGGCCACGCTCTTCACGGTCAGGCCGGAATTCTGCGCCTTGATTGCCGAGGTGGAACCCGGGCGCAGGGCGACAGTGACATCGACCCCGGAATCCTTGAGATTATTGGCATGGGCATGACCCTGGGAACCATAGCCGACGATCGCGACCTTCTTCTTGCGGATCAGGGAAAGGTCGGCATCCTTGTCGTAATAAACCTTCATCGTGAAAATCCTCCTTGGGCCGGGATAGACTCCCGGGAAATTGGCAGAACTTATA
>MGTO01000071.1 GCA_001799485.1 Desulfuromonadales bacterium GWC2_61_20
CAAATCCGCCTTTTCCGCTTTGATCTGCGGCTAAATACAAATACGAATTGTACGCAGAAGAACCGGAAACTGAGGATAAATGCCGATTAAGTAGTCCATCATACACAGGATTGATTCAAATCCGCATTTTCGGCCCTGATCTGCGGCTAGAAACAGTTTGTTTCGTTCATTGCCATACCCGGCTTCGGTACCAGTTGCCAGAACGTTTCGCGATCCAAGCGGGAGAAGGGGAAGGCGATGCTGCTGGTTTGGCCGATGGGGATGATGCGCCGCCAGTAGAGGTTGAAGAGTTCGTTGAGTTCGACCAGATCACCGGTGACGGCGATGAAGGGTGCGGTGATGACGCCGCGATGGACCAGGTCGAGGACGGCCAGCAGCAGGAGCGGCTTGTGCGGGGCCTTGCGCTTGGTGGCGGCGGTCCAGGTTGGGCCGGGGGCGCGGTTGAGGGAGGTGAAGAGTTTGATGGAATCGGTGAGTGAGGGCATGGGTTTTCGGTCTTTATACATCAGTTTGGAGTTGAGATACGAGCCAATGTGGATCTCCGAACTTGAAAATTTCGGCGCTGCGGGATGCGGGGGAGCGCTGGCACCGTGGATATTTCAATCTTCATTTCTTTTCTTTGCGATAGGCCACCGGCTCGACGTCACGACAGCGCTGCTCCAGTTGGTGGGCGATGCGCTGAACCAATTGTGGGTCCATGGTGGGACTAGAATCCAAAGGTTTGGCGAGAGCAACGGGATTCTTGCCATTGAAGATGAATACGCTACCCAGCTTGGTGCGTTCGATAAACCAACCGGGGAGAGCCAGTGCGGGCTTAACCTGCACAATTTCACCCACTGCGCTACACAACCATTTTTGCAGCCATTCGGCCTGACGTTTGGCTTGCTCAAGGGGCTCGCTTTCATGCCAATCTGGGAAACGCAGGATTTGACCGTCATAAACCACCGTCGCGTCCACACTCCCCCGCCCTTTGTCGGGCTTGGCCCTTCCCTTGGTCTCAACAGCAATGATGCCACCGGGGCCGACGACAACATGATCAATATTGAAGTTCTCCGCAGGGAAGTCGTGGAAGACGCGGCAACCGAGAAGCATCAGGTGGTTGAGTTCCTGGCCGACGGCGAGTTCGGCGTCTAGGCCAAGAGCTAGATTTTGTCGTGTGACCATAAATACGTAAAGACGACGAATCTGCCATGCGATGATTGCGATGTAAAACACACCATTGACCAACAATTGCCACAGATGAAGTTTTTTGTCCCCGAAAGTCATCAGCACTGACAGAAAGAAAACGGGGAGGAGGGAAGTCCAGGCTGTCGTCAAAACATAATCACCGAGCTTACTGTCGTGATTTTCGAGTTCTTTGCGCAGGGTCTCACCGGGACTGCGTAGTAGACTGCTCGTTAAAGGAGTACGCCGCTCCCTGCGCTTGCGCCTGAACAAAATGAGCGCAACTAAAGTCGAGCACAACATCGACAGAGCAACAATCGCAAAGAGAAATAAAAATACTGCATTAGACATAATTGATCACCTTACTTACTTCGTTGATTTCTGCCACAAGGGAACACCGCCAGCGGCAGGAGCGGCTTGTGCGGGGCCTTGCGCTTGGTGGCAGCGGGCCAGGTTGGGCCGGGGGCGCGGTTGAGGTGGGTGAATTGGTGGATGGCGGGGGTGAGGTCGTTCATGGGCTCTTTATTTCGAGAATCATCTTAGCGACTTGGAAGCCTGACTCTGTGGTTGGGCAGGGATATTCATGGTGTTTATTTTCCGACTTCAACCAATCGCACAGCAATCTCGCAACCTCATCGGGGTCAGCACTTCTGTTTTTGAGCGCACACTCCCAGACTACGGCGACCCTCCACCCCGCATCCTGAAGGGTCTCGTTATGCCTCCGGTCCCTGGCGATGTTTTCATCGAATTTTTTGAGCCAGAAATCTACATTGGTTCCGGGCGTTGTGGTCGCTTTGCAGCCGTGTCGATGCCAGAAACAACCATGTACGAATACCACCGCTTTGTACCGAGGGAAGATGATGTCCGGAGATCCCGGCAACTTCTTGTCATGAAGACGATATCGCAGCCCAATTTTGTGCAGCGACCTTCGAAGCATTATCTCCGGACCAGTATTCTTTTGACCGACCTTGGACATGATTGTCGAACGTGTCGTCTTGTCCACGGTATCCACTGCCTTCACACTATGTGAACGCCATTAATCTGTCGATGATTCCGACGGACGAGAGCGTTGGGGTTAAACAGTTCGGGTTGCAAGCTCATGAGGTTTTCTCCTGATCAAAGCTCCACACGCGAGAAGTGCGGATAAATGCGATAGAACTTCTCGAAGACTTCAAAGGGATCTTCTCCGAGCTTCGACTCAGGCAGCTGAAAGCCGAGCCTCTCACGGGCGTTAGTGTTTGACTCCATTGTCAGACGCTCCAATGACGAGAGGGCGGGTAGATCAATGCAGAGAGGATGCTCAGGCGGGGAGTAAAAACACCACCTTTGCACAAGCGATTCGACGAGCTTGTCGTCGGCGGCGCACACGATGAGCGCCGCCGTAACCATGGGTTGTCCGTCCGCGTAGTGAGTGCTCAGCGCCCACACGACTTTGCGGCCTGCGTAGCTTAGCACCTCCTTCTCTACAGCGAGGTACAAGGCGCGCAGGACGCTCGGGCCGTAGGTCTTCGTCTCCATCCCGGCGGCTGTGAGATCGCTCGGAAACAGCGTGCCAAGACGGCTCCTGAATTTCTCGAGTCTCCAGATCCAGAGCGCTTCCGCCGATAGGTTCTCGGTGGGTTTGCCGAGCGAACCAGGATTCGCATTTAGTGTGATTCTGAGCACACTGTAGAGCGGCACTTCTCCGACGGTGCGTGCGAACCGTCCGATCTGCTCGGTGACCGGCCGCGGCTCGGTGTAGTCGAACCACACGACCACTGGCTGGTCGAAGTCGTGTCCATCGAGATAGTCCTCAAGGCTCGAATGGACGCACTCGACCGACGCGATGGGGCGATTGAAGAGCTGGCGCTTGTGGACCTCCTCTTCGACCTCGACGCATGTCATGTGGACTATTCCGAGCCGCGCATGAACCAACCGGAAGTCTTCGAGGAACGGACCACCGAGCCCGATGTAGTGGTGTCCCTCCAGCGCCAACGCTGGAGCCAAGCGCGCCAACAGGGACAGGAACAGCTCACGGTCCACGGCTTTGTTTGGCCGCAAGCGGTACGGCAATGAAGAACCGGCGCTCATCGTTCACTCACCCCGCTTTTTCGTATTAGCCTTCGCAAGCTGGATCTTGAAGCACTCGTCTCCGATGGTACCCGGTTTCTCGTCGGGGTCGTCGAAAAGCATTTTGGAAACTAGGCGAACCTCCTCGGCCGGCCGAGAGAACACAATCTTCTTCGACGACGGCTTCTTCTCTTCTGGCTTTGGTAGTACGTTGTTCTTCCTTGGGTTGAACTCCACAACTTCGCTGGCATGTCCTGATGCGTCGCTGACGTTCGTCTTCTTAACGGTCGTCCGCGATGCGACCGCCTCAATCGCCCTGCTCAACGAAAACGGCTGTGCGTCCTGCCAGTAGCTCTGCTGATCGGAACGCGGATGGTTCTTCCAGTCGTTCGTGTAGGAGATCCACACCCGCATCCCCTCCTTCATCTTCACGAGGGATTCGAGCCAAATCTCCGACGACGTATCCAGCGCACGTTTGGTGGTCGTGACCGGCAACTTCTTCGCATCCTTAGAGCGAAACTCAATGATACCGGTGATGACCGAGAACTGCGGGTGGTACAGCGGAACGAGCGGAAGATCTCCCCAGCCCGTCAGGCGGCTTTTGTCGCCGACGATGACCGCACGGTCATTGCAGAGAACCGTCCATCCCGCAGTGGCCGAATCGCGCTGCCCGGAGAAATCCGCGTCGTCGTCATCTTCGCCCTCAGCTCGGCGGCTTGTGTTTAGGCCCACCGTAATTGATACAGTTACATCATTGATCGTCTTGCGAAACACATACGGCGCCGGACCGTCCTCACGCGGTGAGACGAGCACATCAACGTGGACCGGTGCCACACGTTGGTCGTTTAGCTCGATTTTGAAACCCCACTGGAGAAACATCGTGAAGTGCTGCGAGATAGCCGTTGCCACCTCATTGACGAAAGCGGGGTTGGCGAAGTGCCTTGCGACGCCCTCGTATAAATCGCTGACGTGGATGGTGGTACCAGGCTCGTCAAGATTTTCACTTGCCTCCGTAGGCTCATTGATCGGCAGTGGGTCCCAGTTTTTGGCATCAAGCCATTCCGACGTGATCGGCACTTCGAACGTATCCTCGCCGTTCCGCGTGCGTACCAGTGCATTGCGGCCCATCTTGAAGATTGCGCGCTTCATGCCGACACCGTACATTCCTATAGTTTCCGACTCCGAGTCGCGGTCGTCTTCAGGCTCACGCCCCATCTTGAAGGCATAGTTTTTTGCGACATCGCGCGGGATTCCTCCGCAGTTGTCTTCAATCAAAAAACGATCGGCGGATATTGAGATCTTTACGAAATACCGCCCATAGTCGACAGCTTCACCGTCCGCGAGACGAAGGGCACCGTCAAGGCAGTTGTCGACGAGATCAAGGATTGCGTCCGCGAGAGTGATATCCCGCGTCAGCATGGACACGAAGAACTGTTTCGTCGGACTGGCTTGAGCCTTATCGTTGCTTGGTTTCGTCATATTGAGGATCTCCCTATGCGGAGCGATGTCTCTAGAGCGGTGGTTGTCACGTTGAACGTTGTCAGTTTGGCTGATTCCTCCGCCTCGACCGATACGCTTTTTTGGTCACTTCCGAAACATGCGATAGCAAGCTGGCGCCAATGACCTCACCGAGCGCGACGGGAACGGCATTGCCTATCAGTCTGCCGATGGACTTCTGACAGACCTGTTCTCCCGGCCGAGTGAACTCATAATCCGCTGGGAAGCTCTGCAGGATCGCACCTTCTCGAAGCGAAATCGCTCTTTCTTGCTCCGGGTGCCCGAAACGACCGTTACCGAACCCGAAGAATTGGGTCGTCATTGTTGGGGCGGGATCTTCCCAGGTCATTCGGCCATAGACACTGGGATAGGTCTTCCCCGACAATTTTTTGTGACAGGTAGCCACCAACTCCCTCGGCCAATCACGCCAAGTTCCGCCAGGTCTGGAAGCCTTTATGCGCCGCATATTGATTTCTGAAAGAGCCGCGCACTGGTGCAAAGGGTCCTTCGGATGGCTTGTCCCGGCCTTGAGCGGAGGCAAGTCCCCGATGGCCTCTTTGACGGTTCTCGGCTCCTTGCCAAATTCCTGTGGGGTCAGAAGTGAGATGTGGCCAAGCTTGGACGCCAGCAATACCAAGCGGTTGCGTTGTTGAGGAATGCCGTATTCGGCGCAATTGACTACCTGGTACGCGACAGAATATCCCTTGGATTTAAGGTTGATCACGAACTCGTCGAAAACGTTCTGTTCGATGAGTCGTGGGACATTCTCCATCGTCACCAGTTCCGGCGACAGCTCATCCACAAGTCTCGAAAACTGCAACAGCAACCACCAACGTTTGTCGGATTCCGTCGCCTTCTGATTGTAGGTGGAAAAGGTCTGGCACGGAGCGCAGCCGGCCAAAAGCTTTATCCCGTTCTTTCTGTAGTGGGGCTTCAGTTCGCTGACATCCAACTCCTCCACCGATTTCAGCAGAAATTTTGCGTCGTTGTTCGCAATATAGGGATACTCACAAGCCGGATCAACGTCCACGCCGAGACGGACATCGACACCAGCCCTCACGAGGCCATGTGTCAGTCCACCCGCCCCGCAGAACAAGTCAACGGCATAGACTTTACGTCCTTTCGTCGCTCCACTTTTAGTCTGTGCCACAATTTTCATTTTTGCATTCCTTACCGAAATTTCCTGAATCACTTGTAAGACGCTAACCGGAAAACAGCTGAACGTTTGAGAAATGCCGGTGAGATAATACCTAATTTTGGACATCCGGTATATATCTGCTTACAGTTGTAGCTGCATTGCTGCTTCCCTATGCCTCCGCATAAACTCCCCCTCCGGCAAAAACTTATCCGGCATCTGCAGCGGCTGCCCCTCGTAAACCAGAAAATTCCGCTCCAACGCCTCATCCGGCAGATACGCCTTCAAGCGTGGCCCGGCCACCAGCCGAAAATCCGCATCGAAGGTAATCAAGCCACGATCAAAGGCCGCATCCTGCGTCTGCGCCAGACAGAGCCCGTTACGCGGATTGAGGCGTTGCTCGGGGTGACTCCCCCACGGCAGGATATGACTCGCCACCAGCAACTCCGGAACCGGATTGCCGGTGATGCAGCAGCGGCTGTTGTATGAGGCGAGCACGCTCATACGAAAGAAGCGCTGACCGAGCCGCGCCTTGGCGCTGACGACCGTTTCGGTCGGAAACAGCCGCAGGGTCAGGCTTCCAAGTTCCCAAGTCAAAAATCCAATATACATTTTCAAACGAAAAACCGCCCGCCGGCACTTAAGCCGAAACGGGCGGTTCGATCTATCTATTGTCCCACTCATGACCTTCAAGTTCGGGCATCACATCCCTTTAGTCATTACAGCCACATTGGAAAAAAATACCGTCCTTTCATACACCGCCACCCCGCCCCTCGTCAATCAAATCCCGCCCTGGTCAAGACCGCAAGGCAATGCCTATCCACAGATGTCACAGATGTACGCAGATAAGACCAAGTTCCGGGGGTGGCGCCCCCCGCCGACGCCTGACTCTTTTGCAGCGCGGCAAAGAGTCAGCAGAAAAGCGCGCCCCACTGCCCTCGCCTGCCTGCGGCAGATTCCCTGCACTCCGCAGACGTATCGGGGCCGCTCACATTCGCTTTGCTCAACCTCGCGGCAATTCCCCAAAACGTCCCCTCCGCTCCGGCGACGTCAGAGGGGGGGAGAGGCAGCAAAGAAAGGAAAGCGCCCGGCCGGGCAAGACCGGCCAAAGACTTAGTTCCGGGGGTGGCGCCCCCCGCCGACACTTGTTACTCATCCCTCAGCTTCCCCTGTCCCGGCGGCAAAAAATTCTCCCCGGTGACAACACTCCTGCCGGTCTTATCCTCCAGATCGCGGCGCGCCTTGCGGGCGATGCCGCCCCCCTTCTTCCCCGCGACCTTTTTCTCTGCCATGCCGGTGGCATTCATGGTCTCGGCAATCTGGCGGGTGGAAAGCTCGGCCAGGGCGGTAAAGATCAGCTCCGCCTCGCTCATGTGGTCGCGCAGGTTCTGGCCCTTCAGCCCTTTGAGTGCCTTGTGCTCCTGCACCTTGACCCCGGCCCATTCCCGGTGAATGATGTCGGTGAGGAGGGCGAACTCCGCTTCTTTCCTGATCTCGTGCTCTTTCCAGTAGTCGATCAGCTTGTTACGGGTCTCCTGACCGGTCATCCGCTGCTGGATCCATTTTTCGCTCCGGCCGTGTTGCTGCCAGTATTCCCGGGCGCGGTCGAGGGAGCGGGAGGGATCGGCCATGTCCTGCATCCGCTCATAACCGACCCTGGCCAGCCAGAGCTTGATCGGCTCGGCCTTGGAATGCAGCCACAGGGTCAGGCTTCTGAGTTATCAAGGCAAACATCCAGCAAACAGTTCCAATGTAAAAACCGCCCGCCGGCACAAAGCCGAAACGGGCGGTTCGATCTCTCTCTTGTCCCACTCTTGACCTTCAAGCTCGGGCATCACATCCCTGTGACCCCGCCCATCGCCGTCCATCAATTGCATAAACGTTCGAGCACTGTTACATTTCGCCTGCGGCTCGGCGCATCTGCGCGTCGCCATCCTCTCCCCGCCCGAAGGATTGCCATGCCCACCCCGATCAAAATCGGCGTCAGCGCCTGCCTCCTCGGCCAAACGGTCCGCTACGACGGCGGCCACAAGCATGAGCGCTACATTACCGACATACTGGGGCAATATTGCACCTTCGTCCCGGTCTGCCCCGAGGTCGGTTGCGGCCTGCCGACACCACGCGAAGCGATGCGCCTGGAAGGGGACCCCGCTCATCCCCGCCTGATGACAAGCAAGAGTCACATCGACCATACCGATTGCATGCTCGCCTTCTGCGCCGGCAAGGTCGACGAGCTGGCGCGGGAAGATCTCTGCGGTTTCATCTTCAAGAAGGGCTCTCCCAGCTCCGGCCTCTTCCGGGTCAAGGTCTATCCGGTCGGCGGTGGCAGCGCCAGCAATAACGGCAGCGGCCTCTTTGCCGCCGCGGTGGCCCGGCGTTTCCCGCTGTTGCCTGTGGAGGAGGAAGGCCGTCTCAATGATCCGGCCCTGCGCGAGAACTTCATCGAACGGGTCTTCTCCTCCCGCCGCTGGAAAGACTTTTTGCTGACCCGGCCCGATCTTGGCGGACTGGTCGCCTTTCATACCCGGCACAAACTGTCGATGATGGCCCATAGCCCTCGGCACTACCGGGAATTGGGGGTTCTGGTGGCGCAGGGGAAATCGCTGCCGTTGGCGGAGTTGCTGCGACATTACGAGGAGCTGTTCATGGCCGGGTTAGCGCTGCTGGCGACGGCGAAAAAAAACACCAACGTCCTGCAGCACATCATGGGCTACTTCAAAAAGGAGCTCTCTCCTTGGGAAAAAGCCGAACTGCTGCAGGTTATCGGCCGCTACCATGACCAGCAACTGCCGCTGGTCGTCCCCCTGACCCTGTTGCAGCATTATGTCGGCAAATATCAACAGCCCCATCTGCGCGAGCAGGTCTATCTGGCCCCTCATCCGGCCGAACTGATGCTGCGCAATCATGTCTGATTGGCATTCACCCCGAGTTTCATAACGAGCGGCAATCTCCACCTCTTCACTCATTGTGGCCCTGGTGAGCAAGCCGGACATACCGTCGCTTTTTTGCTTCTCCCACGGGTGTTTGACGTTGACAAGGGGGGGGAGTTGCTTTATGTATTACGCACTTCACGCAGAGGAGCCGCAATTGCCGAGAAAAGACCAGATTACCTATAAAGACGCCGGGGTCGATATCGACGCCGGCAACCGTTTTGTCCAGATGATCAAACCGCTGGTCAAGGCGACCAATCGCCCCGAAGTCGTCACCGACATCGGCGGCTTCGGCGGTCTCTTCTCCCTGGCCAACAGCAAGTGCGAGAAGCCGACCCTGGTCGCCTCGACCGACGGCGTCGGCACCAAACTCAAGGTCGCCTTCGCCATGGACAAACACGACACCGTCGGCATCGATCTGGTGGCGATGTGCGTCAACGACATTATCGTCCAGGGGGCCGAACCCCTCTTCTTCCTCGATTATCTCGCCACCGGCAAACTCTCGCCGGAGAAGGCGGTGGAGATTCTCAAGGGAATTTCCGACGGCTGCGTGCAGGCCGGCTGCGCCCTTCTCGGCGGGGAAACGGCGGAGATGCCGGGGATGTACGGCGACGGCGAATACGATCTGGCCGGTTTCACCGTCGGCATCGTCGACAACAGCCGCATCATCGACGGTTCGACCGTCACCGTCGGCGACAAGATCATCGGCCTCGCCTCCACCGGCCTCCATTCCAACGGCTACTCCCTGGCGCGCAAGGTCCTCTTCGACCGCATGGGCCTGACCGTGTCAAGCCAGGTCGAAGGGCTCGACGCCACGGTCGGCGAGACGCTGCTGACCCCGACCCGGATCTACGTCAAGAGCCTCCTCAACATCCTGCGCAACTTCCAGGTCAAGGCGATGGCCCACATCACCGGCGGCGGCCTGGTCGAAAACATCCCCCGGGTTCTCCCCAAACACTGCCGCGCCGTCATCAAACGCGATGCCTGGCCCAAACCGGCAATTTTCGAGATCATCCGCGCCGGCGGCAACATCCCTGAAGCGGAGATGTTCCGGGTCTTCAACTATGGTATCGGCATGGTCGTCATCGTCCCGGCCAAGGATGTCACCGAGATCATGGACCGTCTCAGCGGCATGCAGGAAACTCCCTACCTCATCGGCGAAATCGAGAAGTGCCAGGATTGCGCCGAACAGGTCGAACTGATCTGATCGACCCAAGGAATTCCTCTGTGATCAAAAAACTGCGCCTCGGTGTCCTTGCTTCCGGCGGCGGCACCAATCTGCAGGCGATCATCGATCGCTGCACCGACGGTTCCCTCTCCGCAGAGATCGCTCTGGTCCTTTCCAATGTCCCCGGCGCCGGCGCCCTGGTGCGGGCCGAGACAGCCGGTCTTGCCACCTGCTGCCTCGATCATCGTAGTTATCCCGACCGCGAATCCTTTGACCGGGCAGTAGTAAAAACCCTGCACGACGCCGGCGTCGAGCTGGTGGTGCTGGCCGGGTTCATGCGCATCATCGGCGAAGCTTTTGTCGCCGCCTTTCCCCAGCGCATCATCAATATCCATCCCGCCCTCCTCCCCGCCTTCCCCGGTCTGCACGTACAACGCAAGGCCCTCGAGTACGGTGCCCGCTTTGCCGGCTGCACCGTCCATTTCGTCGATGGCGGAGTCGATACCGGCCCGATCATCGTTCAGGCCGTCGTTCCGATCCTCGACGACGACACCGAAGCGGCCTTGGCCGCCCGCATCCTCGTACAAGAGCACCGCATCTACCCCCAGGCGATTCAACTCATCGCCGAGGGGCGCTTGCGCCTCGAAGGTCGCCGGGTCATCATCGACTCACCACCGCCTTCCCCCGTTGCCGCCCTGATCAATCCGCCCCTCCCCTGAATCGGTGGTCATACCCAGGGCCCCGGTCAATCCCGGAAAAGAATCAGCGATGCTGCAAAAAAGGGTTGATTTCATCTAGTGGCTATGCTAAAAGTGCGCGTTCTAAATATCCGGGAGGTAATGCGTTATGTCGAGAATCTGTTCCATCTGCGGAAAAAAACCTTCGACTGGCAACAACGTCAGCCACGCTAACAACAAAACCAAAAAAGTCTGGTATCCCAATCTCCAGAAGGTCAAAGCCCTCAACCAGGGCGTTGTGCGTTCGATCAAGGTCTGCACCCGCTGCATCCGCAGTGGCAGCGTTACCAAGGTCGTCTGAACGACTGCAACACCCACCTCCAAGTAAAGAAGCGGGGGGATGGACATTGTCCATCCCCCCGCTTTCATTTCTCTGTACTTCCCCGACTAATCGAAGCAGGCGACAAACTCGATCTCTATGGCCGCCCCCCGCGGCAAGGCAGCGACCTGAACCGTTGACCGCGCCGGCGGTGCCGCCCCAAAGCGACCGCCATAGATAGCATTGACGGCAGCGAAGTCACCCAGGTTGGTCAGGAAGATCGTGGTCTTGACCACGCGATCGAAATTCAGCCCAACCGCCGTCAACACCCCCGCCATATTCCGCATGACCTGTTCCGTCTGTGCGGCGATGCCGCCAGCCACCAGCTCGCCACTGACCGGGTCGAGGGGAATCTGCCCGGAGCAGAAGAGGAACGCCCCCGCCCTGATCGCTTGCGAATAAGGCCCGATGGCCGCCGGCGCCGCCGTTGTTTTCACTTGTTCCAGCTTCATGGCACATCCTCCGCTATCTTTTGTCGGGTCATGCCTGACTGCGCATGCGCTCGACCTTCAGGACCCCTTTGATCTTCATCAGGGCGTTAATGACGCGATTAAGATGATCAAGATCGGCGACATCGACTTCAAAGGTGTTGACCCCCTTCTGATCCGGCAGGGTCAAAACCTGGGCGCTGACGATATTCGCCTCACTGTTGGTAATGGCGCCGGTAATGCTGGCGAGTATCCCCTTCTGGTCCTGACAATGGACGCGGATCTTGACCGCCCGGGTCGCTTTCTTTTTCATGTCCCATTCGACATCGATGCGCCGCTCTGGATCGCTGTCACGGGCATGCGGACAGTCGGCGGCATGGACCGTGACCCCGCGGCCACGGGTGATGAAACCGACGACGGCATCCCCCGGCAGCGGCGTACAACACTTGGCAAAACGCACCATAATGTCATCGACACCGTGAATACGGATGGCGTTAGCTGGCTTTTTGCGCCGTTTATCTGCCTCCCGCTCGAGGGCCCCGGGCCGGGCTGGCTCTTCGCGCAATTTTTCCTGCGGCACCAGTCGGCCAATGACTTGGCCCAGGGGCACCTTGCCGTAACCGAGCCCGGCCAGAAGATCATCGGCCGACTGAAAGCCGAGATCCTCGACAGCTCGGGCGGACTCGTCGGAAGCCAGGGTGCGGTTGATGCCGAGGCCGTATTTACGCAGCTCTTTTTCCAGGACATCGCGGCCGATGGTAATACTCTTCTCGCGCTCGGCCGTCTTGATCCACTGCCGTATCTTGTTGCGCGCCTTGGTCGAATGGACGAACTTCAGCCAATCCTTGCTCGGGGTCTGGTTGGCGGCAGTCAGAATTTCGACGGCGTCGCCGTTATGCAACGGGGTTTTCAGTGGCACCAACTTGCCATTGACGCGGGCGCCGACGCAGCGAAAACCGACATCGGTGTGGACGGCAAAAGCGAAGTCGACGGGGGTCGAGCCGCGCGGCAGCTCCTTCACTTCGCCATTGGGGGTGAAGACATAGACCTCTTCGGGAAAGAGCTCGAAGCGGACCGAATCCATGAATTCCCGGGAATCCTTGAGCTCCTGCTGCGACTCCAGCATCTGCCGTAACCAGGCAAAGCGCCGGTCGTCCTTGTCCCCGGCAACCGCCACTCCCTTCTCTTTGTATTTCCAATGGGCGGCGATCCCCTCCTCGGCAACCCGATGCATCTCCTCGGTACGGATCTGCACCTCCATCCTCTCGCCGTCGGGCCCGACGACCGTCGTGTGCAGCGACTGGTACATATTCCCCTTGGGCATGGCGATGTAGTCCTTGAAACGCCCGGGAACCGGTTTCCAGCTTGAATGCACGATGCCGAGAACGGCATAACAGTCGCGCAACGACTTGACCAGGATGCGAAAGGCGATGAGATCGTAGATCTGATCGAGATCGACCCCCTGCCGAAGCATCTTGTTATGCAGCGAATAGAGATGCTTGCCGCGCCCCGACACTTCCCCCTCGATCCCAGCCTCAAGCAGTTTCTGCTCAAGCCTTCCCCGGGTTTCTTCGATATAACGCGCCCGTTCCGCCAGGCGCTGGGAAACCCGCGCCTCCAGATCCCGATAGACTTCGGGCTGCAAATAGCGGAATGAGAGGTCTTCCAGCTCGCTTTTCAACCAGCTGATCCCCATGCGGTTGGCCAGGGGCGCGTAGATATCGAGGGTTTCCTGGGCGATGCCAAGCTGACGGGCTTCCGGCTGAAAGCCGAGGGTGCGCATGTTATGAAGACGGTCGGCCAGTTTGACCATGACTACACGGATATCGCGAGCCATGGCCAGCAACATTTTGCGGAAATTCTCCGCCTGGCGTTCTTCGCTGGTGCGAAAGGTGATCTTGCTGAGCTTGGTCACCCCATCGACGAGGTCGACCACCTCTTCGCCAAAGAGTGTGCGCAATTCCTCGGCCGTGGTCAGGGTATCCTCGAGGGTATCGTGCAGCAACCCGGTGACGATCGTCGCGACGTCCATCTTCAGTTCGGTCAGGACAAGGGCGACTTCCATGGGGTGGATCAGATAAGCCTCTCCCGACAGACGTACTTGCCCCTGATGGACCTTGGCACAAAAGGCATAGGCCTTGCGGACCGGATCAAGATCGGCGGAGCTGTTGTAGGCGAGGATGTTGGCGAGGATGTCTTCGAGACGGACCATAAGGCATTGGCCTGTGCCGCAATAAGGAGAGGAAAACGCCGTCAAGGGAACAGGGAGGGGGCGCTGTCATGGAATGGCTTGGTGAAAAGGGGGCGCCAGCGGCAATGCACCGCTGGCGCAAGGGAGGATCGGCAATCAGCGCCGGCGGTTCGGGATTTCGTAATCGACCTTACCGGCGGCGATTTCGCGCAGACTCTGCACGACCTTTTTGTTGCCCGACTTGTTCTCGACCAGAACCTGGGCGCCTTTGTAAAGTTGTTTGGTGCGTTTGGACGCGATCATGACCAGCAAAAAACGATTGGGGATCTGAACGAGGCAATCTTCGACGGTAATTCTGGCCATGCTTATTGACTCCTAAAAAATGATATCCGGACAGGAAAAGTCCACCCGGTGGGGGGATCAATCTACGTTGAGTACGCTGCCGATGACATCTGCCAGACGCGTGGTCCGGCACGATTCGGCCAGGATGATGGCCCGCAAGAGATCGCGAGCCTGGAAAAAATCATCGTTCACTACTAGGTAATCGTACCAGTGCGCCTGGCTCAGTTCATCCCGCGCATTGTTGATACGCCGGGCAATGACCTCGGGGTGATCGGTGTTGCGGCCGCGCAGTCGCCGCTCCAACTCTTCCAGCGACGGCGGCAGCACAAAAATAAACACCGCCTGGGCGGAAGATGCCTTCAGCTGCGCCGCGCCCTGGCAATCGATATCGAGGAGGATATCGGTACCGGCCACGCGTGCCTGCTCCAGCGTCGCCAGCGCCGTTCCGTAGCGATTGCCGTGAACTTCGGCCCATTCGACAAAAGCGCCGGCCTCAACCATGGCGGCAAACTTTTCCGACGAGACAAAATGATAATCGGCACCATCTTTCTCGCCAGTCCGCATGGGGCGCGTCGTGTACGAGACAGAATGCCGCAGCGCCGGAAAGATGTCAACGATCTCCTTGCATAAGGAGGTCTTGCCGGTACCCGAAGGGGCCGAGATGACAAAAAGAATGCCCTCGCGCGTCATAGGTGGTCCATAACGAGAATTTGGCGACGCAAAGAGCCCGGCCATGGCCTATTCGATGTTCTGCACCTGCTCACGGATTTTTTCCAGTTCAGACTTTATCGTCACCACCAGACGCGCCAGTTCGGCATCGTTCGATTTGGATCCTATGGTATTGGTCTCGCGATTCAATTCCTGCACAAGAAAATCGAGCTGCCTCCCCACCGCTTCACCAGATCCCATGAGGCTGCGAAACTGGTCGAGATGACTCCGAAAACGCGCCAATTCCTCGCTGATATCACAGCGGTCGGCAAAGAGCGCCACTTCTTGGGCAACCCGTGCCGGATCGAATTCAAGCTCCTGGGTCAGACGGGCGATACGCTCACGCAATCGCGCTTGCCACTCCTGGGGGACCAGAGCGCTGCGGAGAGTCACGCCATCGAGAAGATCGGCAAGGATGGCAAGACGCGCTGCCAAATCACGTCCGGTCGCTTCCCCTTCCGCCAACCGCATGGCCTCCACCCCCTCAAGTGCCCCCTCCAGGGCTTGCTCAAGTCCGGGCCACAGGTCCGTCTCGGCAATCGGTTCTTCCTGCAGGACCAGGACATCCCGCTGCCCGGTCACCAAGCTCAGGGGGACCTCTCCTGCCAGCCCGAGACGGCCGCGCAAATCATCGAAAAGGCGAAAATAGGCTTCCGCCAAGGGCAGGTTGAGGGTCGGCACCGTCGCCCCCCCGGAAGAGGATTCCACCGCAATGAAGATATCGATCTTGCCGCGCTTGAGACGCTCACCCACGCGCTTTTTGATCTCGCTTTCCCAGAGCGCGATGCTCCGGGGAGATTTGACCGAAACATCGCAAAAACGGTGATTGACCGTTTTGACTTCTACGGTCAGTGTCGCCCGGGTAAGGGTCGTCATTCCTTTGCCGAAACCGGTCATACTCTTGATCATGGAAATCTACCGCCGGGCGAGAGGAAGAGGTTTTTGGTGCCGGGAGAATATGCCAATCGCCGGGTCGTGTCAAGCCCGCATCAACAGCGCTTAAGGCCGTGGCACAGGCACTTGCACGTTGCGTCAATGGCCCGTCAGAACACCTCCCCGCAGCGGAATGATCGATGTGCCGGCTGGTCCGGCAAAGGTGAAGGGCTCGGAGACCAGCTGCATGCCGGCGTTGCGCTGAATGGCAAAATGCAGATGGGGGCCGCTGCTGTAACCGGTATTGCCCGATTTGGCGATCACCGCTCCGGCCTTGACCCGCGCGCCGAGGGGATAGCGCACCGATTCCAGGCGAAGATGGACGTAGATCGCCATGGTGCCATCGTCGTGCAAGATCCGCACATAATTGGCCCGCTCACGATACTTGTTCCGGTCGAGTCCGCCGTCGTAATAATCGAAAGCCACATCCATGATCACCCCCTCGCGGGCCGCCCGCACCGGGGTTCCATCCGGCATGGAAATATCGATGGCGTAGGCGCTTGCCGGCCCCTTGTGACTGACCTGACCGCCAAAACCTTGCGACACGACAAAACTGCTGGCGGCAGGAAAGGGCATCCGATAGGGCGATAGCGGTCGGTGCCGAGCCGCGGGACTTCCGGGAACACTGCGATACTGATAACGGAACGACCAGGGTTGTCCCGCCTTGACCGCCTGCACTGTGACGGCACGTACCTCTTGACGAGCCGGCACGACCCAACGGCCGGGCAGAGGGTTGATTGTCTTGACATTATTTTTTTCGATCAGGTCGATTTCGATTTCCGCCGGTCCGTAATATTCATTGATGAGCTGAAGAACCGGTTCGTCACTGGTGCCGATCTGGGATACCGTGACCCGTTCACTGCGCCGCCCCGGAGTGACTTGTTTGACCGAAACCTTTTCCAGCCCGACGAGGGGACGATCTGAAAAGGCCGGGTTGCCATCGGCATCGCGGTATTTGTAGAGCTTGGCGGCTTCGAGAGATTGGGGGAGGACAGCGCTAAGGCAGAGAAGGAGCAGGAGGGTCGCCGTTGAAATGACAGGAAGAATGCACATGGGGCGATAGCGACCAGAGACTCGTACCGACCTCCACATGCAGGGCGCAAAAAAAGACAGCGCCCCGGCCGGAGGGGGGTGGCCAGAGCGCTGGAGCCCCTGGAGGGGGGGGAAGGGGCTCATGGCGAGAATGTAACAAAAGCAGCCTGACTATTCAAGCAAAAAATAAAGAGTTTTTCTTCATTCAGGCAAATAGCGAAACTATGAGACATTTTTTGTCATACCGGCTCGAGCAAAATAGTGTCTGAAGCTATCGGCGGAATTACACCAGTGCAAAAACAAAGGCCAACCGCGACGGCTGACCTTTATAAATGTAATCTGGTGGGCGCAGTAGGGATTGAACCTACGACCCCTGCCGTGTGAAGGCAGTGCTCTCCCGCTGAGCTATGCGCCCTAAAATGGAGTGTTTATATACCAATTCAACCAGTTGAAGTCAATGAAAATATGCCTCTATAGCCGCATCACTCCGACAGATGCCGGGCCAGCAGGGCCTCTACGGCGTTATAAGGATCCTGTTCGCGGTTGGCGATAGCTCTGATCGTTACTGCGAGGTCGCCGCCGTGTTCGATCTTTTCGCGAACGCGGGCAAAGAGCTGATCGCGCAGCAACTCCTCAAAACGCAGGGCGCTTTTGTTCTGCTCGAATTGCTGCAGACGCCCGGATGTGTGCAAATAGGCCCGGTGTTCCTCGATTTTACCGACCAGCTCGGCGACCCCGTCCCCCTTCTGGGCCACTGTCCGCAGCACCGGCGGCCACCACTCGCCGGCACCGGGATGCTTCATCTCTACCATCATTTCGAGGTCGCGGACGGCACGATCGGCATCGGGACGATCCGCCTTGTTGACGACAAAGACATCGCCAATTTCCAGGATGCCGGCCTTGATCGCCTGGATATCGTCGCCAAGTCCGGGCACCATCACGACCAGAGACGTATGGGCGGTTCGGACGATGTCGATCTCGTCCTGGCCGACGCCGACCGTTTCGATAATGATCACCTCCCAGCCCATGGCGTCGAAGACGTTGACCACATCGGCGGTGGAACGGGAAAGTCCGCCCAGATGGCCGCGGGTGGCGAGGGAACGAATGAAAACGCCGGGATCGGTGGCATGGCGAGACATGCGGATGCGATCACCGAGGATGGCCCCGCCAGTGAAGGGACTGGTCGGGTCGATGGCGACCACGGCAACAGTCTTGCCGGCCGCACGATAAGCCGCGATGACTTTGTCCGTCAAGGTCGACTTGCCGGCCCCCGGCGGACCGGTGATACCAATGATGAAGGCACGCCCGGTTCGGGGATAAAGGGCTTTGAGCTCAGCGACGGCGCTCGGCATGCCGTCATCGATATCTCGCATCAGCCGCGCGGCGGCGCGCAGTTCGCCACGAACAATCCGTTCAGCAAGGGTCATGGTGGTTTCATCCGTTACAGGCAGGACAGAAAAAAGCGCAGGAACACCCTAAAGGGGCGATCCTGCGCAGTACCAAGCAGTTGCCGGCGGATCAGGCACGGGGATGAATATTGGCCTTGACCCAGGAGTTGATATCCTCGGTGCTTGTCCCCGGCGTAAAAATTTCCTTGACCCCGGCCGCCTTAAGACCAGGAATGTCGTCCTCGGGGATGATGCCACCGCCGAAAACCGGGATATCCCCGGCTCCCTGCTGACGCAGCAGCTCGATGACCCGCGGGAAGAGCGTGTTGTGCGCCCCGGAGAGGATCGACAGGGTCACAGCGTCGACATCCTCCTGGATGGCGGCGCTGACGATCTGCTCCGGAGTCTGGCGCAACCCGGTATAGATCACTTCGAATCCGGCATCGCGGAAGGACCGGGCAACAATCTTGGCGCCACGGTCGTGGCCGTCGAGGCCAGGTTTGGCGACCAGCAGTCGCAGTCTTCTCTCAGCCATGTTGCACTCCTTGTGATAAAAAATTGAAACGTAAAGCTACGATTCGATGCCGGCACGAGCGGGCTGGCCGGCGTTGAAGTAGTGCTTGATCTCGCGCATCTCAGTAACCAGATCGGCGACCTCGATCACTTCGGGACGGGCGTTGCGCCCGGTTAAAACGAGTTCGGTCTGCGGCGCCTTGTGCCGTATCAGCTCGAGAACGGCAGCAACCGGAATCAAATCGAAATCGACAGCACAATTGAGTTCGTCGAGAATGACCAGATCGTAAATCCCCGAGGCGACCAGAACACGAGCCCGCACAAAGGCCTCTTCAGCCATACGCACATCGACGGGATCGACCGCCCCCTTGCGCAGGAAGCAGTCACGCCCGACCTGTTCGCTGGTCAACTCCGGAGCGAGGCGCCGCAGTGAAATCAGCTCGCTATAGGTCTGCCCCTTCATGAACTGCATGATGTGGACGCGCAAGCCAAAGCCGACAGCACGCAAAGCCAGGCCCAGGGCCGCAGTTGTCTTCCCCTTACCGTTGCCGGTGTAGATCTGCACCAGTCCACGGTTCAAGCGAAGATCACTCATGTCCTCTGCTCCTGCAACGGGGCGATCAAGGTCACCATCTCGCCTGAAAAGATCCTGGTTGCGGCAAGAAATACAGCCGGAGTAAAAAGTTTAAGCACGGCGGAAATATAGCAGCTGCCCATTGAGAGTGTCAACGACAGAACGATGGTTGGAAAAATTGCGTCAACGCGCCAGCAAACTCTCCAGTTTGAGGGATTTTTCTGCAACCGCCGCCCGCACTTCGTCTTCGCCGAGCATCCAGGTAAGTTGCCCAACCATCAGTGTGACATCGGCAAGCTCGGCAATGACGGCAGTGGCGTCGGCCTTGTCACGCCGATAATGCTTGAGAACGGCAATCAGCTCGGCGCACTCTTCCACCGCCTGATCGAACTGCGCTTCCCTCCCCCATTTTTCCAGAGAGGCACGATAGAGATGCTCCAAGTCCATAGCCAAGGTCCCTTCTCTCATTTTGTGGCGGCTACATTACCTGCCCCCCTTATGACTGTCAACAAATGCAACAACTAATGTCGGAAGCAAGTAAACTGTCCGGGGTTGTAGCAAAAGGTTTG
>MGTO01000072.1:0-19458 GCA_001799485.1 Desulfuromonadales bacterium GWC2_61_20
CATCATCAAGAAGCTCAACAAGAGCTTCGTCACCCCCCTCGACCGCGAGGACATCTACGCCCTCGCCAGCGGTCTCGACGACATCCTCGACCTCATCGACGCCTGTGCCCAGCGCCTGGTCATGTACAACGTCGAGAAGCCGACCTCGCAGGCCAAGGAACTCGCCTTTCTCATCCTCAAGAGCTGCCAGACCCTGCAGAAGGCGGTGGCCCTCCTCGGTGGCAAGGTCGAGCCGATCACCGTCTACTGCGTCGAGGTCAATTCCCTGGAAAACGAGGCCGACCGTGTCCTGCGCGAGGCGGTGAGCTGGCTCTTCGACAACGAGAAGGATCCGATCCAGCTGATCAAATGGAAGGAGATCTACGAAACCCTGGAGTTGGCCACCGACCGTTGCGAAGACGCCGCCAACATCCTCGAAAGCGTGGTGGTGAAGAATGCCTGATACCATGCTGATGATGCTGGTGCTGGTGGTCGTCGCCGCCCTGGTCTTCGACTACATCAACGGTTTTCACGACACCGCCAACGCCATCGCCACCTGCGTTTCGACCCGGGCGCTATCGGTGCGCAATGCCATCATCATGGCGGCGGTCCTCAACTTTGCCGGGGCTCTGGTCTCGACCAAGGTCGCCAAGACCATCGGCAAGGGGATCGTCGACGGCAGCGAGGTCACCCAGATGGTGGTTCTGGCCGGGGTTCTCGGCGCCATCGTCTGGAATCTCGTCACCTGGTATTACGGTCTCCCCTCCTCTTCCTCCCACGCCATCATCGGCGGCCTGGTCGGAGCGGTCATCGCCCACTCCGGCGCCTCGGTGCTGCACTGGGCCGGGCTGAAGAAGATCGTGCTGTCGCTGGTCCTGTCGCCGATCCTCGGGGTCATCATCGGCTTCATTTTTATGATGCTGACCTTCCGCATCTTCCGAAATTTCGCCCCCTTTTCCCTGAACAAGCGCTTCCGCCAACTCCAGGTCCTCTCGGCCGCGGTCATGGCCTTCTCCCACGGCACCGCCGACGCACAAAAATCCATGGGGGTCATCACCATGGCCCTCTTGAGCTACGGCGCCATCAGCACCTTCGAAGTCCCCCTGTGGGTGACGATGAGCTGCGCCATCGCCATGGCCCTCGGCACCGCCGCCGGCGGCTGGCGCATCATCAAGACCGTCGGCAAGGACTTCGTCAAACTCCAGCCGGTGCACGGCTTCTGCGTCGAGACCGCATCGGCCGGGGTCATCCTCGGCGCTTCCTCCTTCGGCATGCCGGTCTCCACCACTCACGTCATCACCTCGACCATTCTCGGCGTCGGTCTTTCCAAGCGCATGAGCGCGGTCAACTGGAACGTCGCCTTCCGCATTCTCTGGGCCTGGGTCCTGACCATCCCGGCCTCCGCCGCCGTCGCCTACGTCACCTACATGGTGCTGACCCCCTTTCTCGGGCAATAGCCCGACCGGTACAGTACAAAAAAGGGGCGGAACCTGAAGGTTCCGCCCCTTTTTTGCCTTTACGAACGTCGCGACCGAGGCGCTAGCGCGTGGTAAAACTCCAGACCGCACTCTCGCTCACCCCCCCATGACTATCCTCGGTACGCACCTTCCAGTAGTAGGTCGTGGCTGGAGAAAGGTTGCTGGTGGTGATGCTATTGGTCGGTACGATGGCCGAACTGCTGCCGCCGCCACCGCCGCCACAGGCGGCCGCAATGCAGAACGCAAGGAGCAAAGCACTCACAAGTAACAGGCGCCGCCGGTTCCGGCAGGGGCCAAGAAGAATAATTCCCGCGGCCGCCGTTAGAACTCCCGCCGCGGCGGCTAATAGATTTGGGAAAACCAGGTCGGGAAATGAAAAATCCGCGGAGTTATCGATAAACAGGATCATGGACAAAACATCACCATCAGCATCCGCGCCCTGAGTCCAGGATAACGTCACCGGCAGCGTGATATCGACTGCACCGTTAGTGGGACCGAGCAGCTGCGCCGGTGGTGGCAGGCCGTTGCCGATACCAGTGACATGCAGTGCCCTCGGACTTGGCGCGTCGTTGCTGGTAACCAATATCTGCCCGGAGTGGCTAACAAAAGTTGTCGGGGCAAAACGCACCGTCAGCATGCACTCTTCCCCAGCGAGGAGCAGTCCCGGACAGTTATTGCCGACCAGGGAAAGTTCCGGCGCGGGGAGCCCGATGTCGTCGATGGCGGTCAGGGTCAGGTCGCTGCCGCCAACATTTTTCAGCCCAAAAGCCAGTTCCCTGACCGATCCCGGTGCGACAGGGCCGAAATCGAGGTGGTCATTGTTTTCCGGCGCGGTCGGGTCGTAGACCGAAAGGTGCGGCAGCGCCGTCAGACGGTCGTAGGCGGCGGGCAGATCGACCAGCCCACGACCGTAACTGTTGTCAGCCCCGCGGGGTCCAAGGTCGGCGCTGGTCGCGAGCAAACCCCGCTCCAGGCGCAGGCGGTAATCGGCAGCACTTTCTCCGGCTGCCGGAGCTACGGCACTGCGCAGAAGCGCCAGTGCGCCGGCCACATGCGGAGCGGAGAAGGACGTACCGCTGGCACTTCCATAGCCGGAGGGAAAGATGTTCCGCGGTACTGCCACCGTCACCTGCTCACCGGGGGCCACCACCTCGGGAAAAACGTCGTCGACCAAATCGTCATAGATGCTGCCGCTACAGGCACTTGGCCCACGGGAACTGAAAGCGCTAACAGCGTAAGCTGGGCCGATGCTCCCCACCGCGAGCCCTTCCGGATAGTTGCCCGGGCTGACGCTGGTCGCCGGCGCTGGCCCGTCGTTGCCGGCGGAGAAAACCACGTGGATACCGGCCGTCTGGACATTTTGAATGAGGGTGTGAAGACTCGTATCATCGACACAGTCACCAAGAGAATTTTCAAGTCCCCACGAATTATTGATGACATCCGGTGCGTCGTCTGTGTCCAGGTTATTGTCCGGATCCAGTGCCCACTGAAACGATTGGACGATGATCGAGATCGAGGACACCCCGGCATCTGAAAAAATCTTGGCAGCGATCCACTGCGCACCGGGAGCAACACCTATGGTTTCGCCTCCGGCAGCAGCCCCGACCATCAGCGAAGTTACCGCAGTGCCGTGGCCATTATTCGTCTCACCGTCATAAGGCTCTGTTGATGGGGTGAAAGGATCGTACCAGCTGTTGCTGCCGCCGCGCCAGCTCCCGACCAAATCGGGATGAGTAACGTCGACCCCGCTGTCAAAGCTCGCCACCACGGTACCGCTGCCGGTGAAACCGGCATCCCAGAGGGTCTGAACGCCGAGGGCGGCAACGTTGCCGGTCGGGGCGGACGGAACGGC
The DNA here is from genome assembly GCA_001799485.1 of Desulfuromonadales bacterium GWC2_61_20. Lineage (GTDB taxonomy): Bacteria > Desulfobacterota > Desulfuromonadia > Desulfuromonadales > UBA2197 > UBA12091. The sequence continues at coordinate 3,310 of MGTO01000072.1, forward strand.
AAGGGTGACCGGTGTCGGCGGCGTTACCTGACCGTCAAGTTCGACGGCGGCCACTCCGGGCCAGCCCGCCAGCGTTCCGATCAGAGCCGGCGGCACCCGCACTGCCAGCGCGTTGATCAGCCAGAGTTCGGTCGGCGCCTCTCCCTGCCGGCGCAGGAGTTCTTGCAGCGGGCCCTGGCTGAGGCGGGCCTGGCTGCGCAGGCCTTGCAGCATCTCTCTTCGCGCCTGCTTCCGGTCGCCACGTTGGGCCAGCAGTGCGAGATCGCTGCGCTCGGCGAAACGGACGATGACCGGCACGCGCCCGCCCGGCCCGATCGCGGCCATGCGCTGATACACCTCGACAGACACGGGAGCGGCGTCGGCCGCGGAACCGGCACAAAAGGTGAGAAGGAGGGCGGCGCCAAGAATGGCTGCGCAGTGGCTGGTCGGTGACGGTTTCATTCGACCTTCAGATGCTCGAAACGATAGGGACCATGCACGATCGTAACATAATCCCCGGGCTTGACATACCGGCCGGGGTTGGCGAAGAAGATGAAGTACTGCCGCCCGGCTTCGAGCTGGCGCGGCATCTGTCGCATCGGCCCGACCTTGACCGGAGCCGGAACGGCGAATTTGGCACCGCTGGCCTCATGGACCAGATAGGGAATCAGGGCATGGTCGATCAGCGGCGCCGCCTTGGCGACATCGACCACCCGGTAGCGGAAATCGAGCATGTAGCCGCCGGAACCCTGGGTCAGCCTGACGATCTCGATGCCGAGGTTTTGCGCCGTGGTGACGGCCGGGGCGGGCAGGGCCTGCGGACGTGGCCCGGAAGCGCAAGCGGCGGTGAGGAGGAGGAGCGGGAGGGCGCAAAGGGGCAGGATGAGCTTGCGGATAAGGTAATTCACCAGACCTCCTCGGGAAAATGGCGAAGGGGCAGGATTGACATCCTGCCCCTTCGCTCTTGCTGAGGTATCCGCGTCGCGCGACGCGGGTCAGTCGATGGCGAAGGCTGCGTCCGAGAGATCCCGCGCCAGCACCGCATCCTTGGCGTCGACGGCGGTGATGCGCAACCGTACGGCATTGCTGCCGCGCAGCTCGGTGGCGATGATCCAGTCGAACTGGTTACCTTCGATGGCGGTTGCCAGGCTCTGCCAATTCTGCCCCCCGTCCAGGGAGTAGTCAAGGACGAAGGTTGCGGCCTGGGTGGTGTCCTGCCAGAGAATGGTGAAGGGGATTTCCCCGGCCAGGATCTCGCCGCCATTGGGGATGAGGAGGACCAGATCGGCCGGTTCCGCGACGGCAGCGGCGACCGTGGTCGTTGCGGTCAGGGTCCGGCGCGACGTGGCCGCGAGAGGGCCAGCCGGTGGCTCGATCCTGAACGGCGCATCGCTGGTATCGTTGGCGACGACTTTGCCGGTGGCATCGTAGAGAGTCAGGGCCATGCGCGCCGTCGCTCCGGCCGTCGGGGTTGCCGGCGCGGTCCAGGCATAGCTGCCGAGGATCGGATCGACATCGGCAACCAGGGTCCAGGGGGTATTGGTGCTCGCCTGGAACCAGAGCGTGCCGCGAACGACCGGGATGACCGTCGGCCGCACGTCCCAGGTGATCGTCACCGGGTCCCCGGCAACGATGGCCGCTTCGCCGGTGGCACCATTCGGGTAGGTCAACTGCAGCGGTGAAACCAGGGCGAAGGGCGTATCGGAGGTGTCGCGATCGACGATGGCACCGCTGGCGTCATAACCGACGATAGCCAAACGGACAGCGGAGGAAGGTCGCAAGTTGGCCGTCGCCAGGTCCCAGAGAAACTCACGCCCGGCAACACGGTTGGCGAACATGCGGAAAGGGGAACCGGGACTCGGGGAGTAACCGAGATCAAAGGTGTAAACGTCGGCCGGTGCCGCCCAGCGTATCGGCATGGTCTGGTCAAGGGGAACCTGTTCGCCGCCGTTGGGCGAGATCAGGGTCGTCGCGGCATAGTTGGCAAAGATCGCGGTGACGGTCTTGCCCTGGTCGAGGGTAACGACGCAGTCGCCCCCACCAATGCACTCGCCGGTCGGCGTGCCGCCGGCAGTCAGGTTGACGCTCCAACTGCTCAGGGCGCTGTCGGGACCGGAGGGGAGAGCATGGAGGGCGACGGCGGTGTCGGCCAGATAGCTGGCCGAACAGTCACCGGCGGCACAGGCTGCGATGCCGCCCGGGAGACTGGTGGTCGAAACCGAACCGGGGCCGGTCACGGTCACGTCCAGTGCCACCGTCGGGGTGCCGACCGTCAGGTAGCCGAGCATGCCGCCGCCGGACAAGCCGAGGGCGCGGTCGTGCAGAGGCAGATAGCCAGCATTGGCGGGGGCGGTGAAGACGGCATCGAGTGTCTTGCCGGCGAAGAGATCGGCGGTGACCTGGATCGGCTGGAAGCCGGCAGGTTTGCCGTCCTCGGCCAGCATGGTCAGCGCCTGGCCGGGGAAAATCGGGGCCCGTGCGCGGAGGCCGGCGTTAAGCAAGCGCAGCAATACGGTTTCGCCGGCAGTGACGCTGGCCAGCGGCGGTGAGCTTGCCGACCAGGGACGGCCGTTGAGGAGGAAGTATTTCGGCTTGTAGCCAACCTTCAACGCGGTTGGATAGGTAGCGGTGCCATAGGCGCCGGCTGCGACCGCCTGATTGAGAACCGGGTCAAGTTCACTGAAGAGCAGCGTCGCTTCGCTGTCGAAAAGTTCACCAGGATAGGCTTCGTTGGGTGCGACATCGACCTTGAGGACGGCGTAAAGCCCCATCGGAACCTGCACCGACGGGTGACTGCCGCTGCCGATCAGGTAGGTGCCGGGATTGAGATTGGTCCAGGCGTAGCTGGCCGTCCCTCCGCCTGCCGCGGTTTCGTAGGTAAAGGAGCGGCCCCGGTTGCGGCCGTTGGCGTCGGCAAAAAAGACCGGGGTCGGCGCCTGCACGGCGAAGCCGGCGGGATTGGCCGTCTGTTGCCCGTTGATGGTCAGGCAGACCGGCTCGGGCAGGTTGTTGGTCAGATTGAGCAGCAGGTCGTCGCCGGCCGCAGCCGTCAATACTGGCACCGGGGTCAAGGGCAGGTTCGCACCTTGCACCAGCCCCCAGACCGGGACACTGGCGCCATCCGGCATGGCAACGGTACCGGCGGTGGCGGCCAGGTTGTAGGTCACGGTCGCGGCCTGCAACGGCGGAGCGGCGAAGAGCAGCAGAAGCGAAGTCGCAACTCCCAGGAATCCAGCATTCAGCGTTTTCATAGTGTCCTTCCTCCCCTGGGTTGCGTTACGGCATCACGCCGCCGCCCGGTGCATCGACGATAACCATGGTCATCAAGCCGCCCGGGAAGATGTCGTTGTTAACCATTTCTTTCTCATTGTGCGAATGCCACATATAGGCGAAACCGGAATTCGGGTTGTTCCCCCCCTCCCCCGGCGGCAGCGAGCCGGCGGCGCCGAGAAAAGGGCTACCGCTGTAAAAGGCGCCGAAGGTTACTTCCTGCTGGCCGGGGAGGACCACCGGGAACGGTTTGCCATGATCGGCGATGTACTCGAAGGTAGTATCGTCAAAACCGTCGCCGTTGGCGTCGGTCAACACCGCCATCATGTGCTCCGCGTCACTGCCGTTGTAGATGTCCCAGCCGAGGCCCTTGCCGGTCCAGACAAAGATGGCATCATAGGTCCCCCCGGGGGAGACGGTCTGGGTAAAGTCGGAAACCGACTTGTCGGGGATGAACCCGACCTCCGCGGCGCGGTTGCCCCCGCCTTCATCGAGCAGCCAGCCGTCGCGGGCAATCTGGTCGAAGTTGTTGCCGTGGGTGTGGAACGGGTGCGAGTCACGCCCTCCGCCGATCATGCGCATCAGCACGCGCTCGCCGGCATTCATCATGGTCATGGCGCTGTAGGGCTGGTGCGGCAGCCAGCTGACGTCGTCGTCGAGCATGGTGTCGGGGGCGGTGCGGCCGTTGACGAACCAGTAGACCGGCCAGAAGCGGGTCGTATCGATCTGGTCAAAAAGACCTTGCTCGGCCAGTTTGTGTATCGTCAGATCCATCTCGCTGAGGAGATAGAGATACTCCTGGTCGTAAGCCGAACGCTCGTCGCCGTAGGCGGTCCAGGACATCGGGTCCGCCGCAACGTAACCGCTCGGCCGGACGATGATGGCGCCGAGCAAACCCATCTCCACTTGCAGGTCGCTGTGTGTCCCGCTGTAATAGGTGAAGGTCCCGGGCCGGTTGGCTTCGAAGGTATAGGTCACGGTGGTAATGCCGTCGGGCGGCGCCTCGCGGGTCAACAGCCCGGGCTGGCCGCCACTGGCGGTCACGGCGAAGCCGGGGATGACGAGGGAGGTCGCCTCGGGGAGGCGGTTGACCAGGGTGATGGTGACCGTATCTCCATCGTTCACGATCAGGGTCGGCCCCGGGTATTGCACCTCACCCCCGCCGTTGGCGTACCCCCAGAAGAAGACGTTGTTGCCGTCGCCGGTGGTGATATGGTCGGCCTTGGCCGTGAACTGGAAGGCGGTGCCGGTAACCCCGGCGATCGAAGCATTGCCGTGCATGGCGCGGGCCGCGCCGGCGGGGAGCCAGAGCAGGACGGCGGCCAGGGTCAGGCACCACACGGTTTGCTTGGAAATAAAGCTGTTCATATGCGCTCTCCCGTCAGAATGCATTGGTCTAGGGCTGGATGCGGATCTCGGTCATCATGCCGCCATAGTCTTCGGCCTCATTGGCCAGGTGGTCGAGATTGGTCGTATAAAGGAAATAGGTCCCCGCCGGAACGCCGGCGGTGTCGAGAATGACATCCATCGCCTGGCCGCCGCCGAGGGTGATGGCGTTAGTGGTGTAGTACTGGCTGATATCGTTGGTCAGGCCGAGCTTGCGCGAGCCCTTGCCGACCACCTGCATGGGGATCCCAAGTACCGTCAGGGTGTGGAACGAGGTGGTGGAGAGGCTGGAGACGCGCAGGAGAATCCGTTGTCCCGGCGTCGCCGCGATCAGGGTCGGCATCGGCGCCGCCCCCGGACGCGGATGCAGCGCCGGATCGAGGGCTCCGGTGTTGACCGTGTCGGGATAACCGCGGCCATTGAACATCGGGTACTTGTCGTCCATGTTGGCGAAGGGGAGGGGCTGCACGCCGATGTGCTGCTCATGGAAGACCGGGTCGAAAGCCCCGATCTGGATCGGGTAAGCGACGTCGTAGCCAGTGGAGCCGTCGCCGTCATTGTAGGCGAAGCGGGAAAAACCACCGGTCGGCGTTCCGTCCTGGGCCGGGGTGACGTAGAGGTTGCCGAGCATCCCCATCTGCATGTGCTCCGTTGCCTCGACATGGCAGTGGTACATGAAGGTACCGGCCTCGACCACCTGGTAGTAGTAGGTCAGGGTCGAACCCATATTGATGATGATCGAGGCGTCGGGAACCCCGTCGAAGATCGCCGCGGCATTGGGGAAGCCGTGCCAGTGCACCGAGTGCGGATCGAAAAGATCGGGACGGTTGATCATGCCGACGTTGGTCAGGGAGAGGTAGACCTCGTCCCCCTCGCGGAAGGTCAGGGTCGGCGCCGGGAAGTGTGCGGATTCCATGTAGTTCATCATCACCGCGTCCCACGGTTCACCCATGGCCGGGGCATTGAAGCCGGTGGCATTGGCGAAGCCGAAGATGTATTGCTCACGGCCGTCGGCCATGTTGGTGAAGCCATCGCCGGCGGTGAGATGGACGCAGACCTGGTTGGCAGAGACGGGATTGACGATCTCGCCGTCGCTGGCGCGCAGCATGCCGTCGCCGTTGACATCGTCGAACCAGCTGCTGAAGACGATGGGGTTCGGATTCGGCTCGGGGGCCGGCGCCCGGGTCGGGCACTGGGGGAAGACCCCGGCCTGCACCGGCAGGAGCGAGGCCGCAACCAGGAAGGCGACTGCCAGGGGGATCATTTTATGCTGGAGAATGGTCATGACGTTGACTCCCTTGCTGCCGGGGGGGGGAAGCCCCGGCCATTGGTCAGTTGGCCGGAGCGGCGATGGCAAAGGGTGTATCGTTCCGGTCGCGGTCGATGACGCCGTCGAAAGTATCGAGGCGGCGGATCTCGATGAGACCCTTGTCGGACGCGTCCGTCAGTGCCGGCACCGTCCAGAGGAGGTAGCCGGTATCACTGGCCAGCCGACCGACGAGCTGCCAGGTGGCCCCACCGTCGCCGCTGAAGCCAATTTCGACGCCGGCAACGGGTTTGTCATTCGGTGGGCTGCTCCAGAGAAGGGGAATTCTCTCGCCGGCAGCGAAGACCTCGCCGCCGCCGGGGACAAGCAGTTCCACCGCCGGTGCCACCGCGGTTGGCGTGGAATCGATGCTGCCGAGGAAGGTGAGGCTGGCGGCCCCGAGGCCGGTGGGGGCCACTGCTGCCGCCGGGGCGGACTGCAGGGTCGCCGCGGGCACTGCCGGGGGGTTGGCGACGATGGTAAAGGGGGCAGCACTGAGGTCACTGACCAGCTGCTTGCCGTCGGCGCCGTAGAAGGCCAGGGCCACACGGACCGTGGCGACCGTGGTCGGCAGGGACGGAACTGTCCAGTCGAAGCGACCGCTGTCGCTGGTCACGCCGATGGCCGTCCACGGAGCGCTGGCCGCGGTCTGGTACCAAAGGGCCACACGGTTAACCGGGGCCGGGGCATAACGGCTGGTCCAGGTCACGGTGGCGGTGTTGCCGCCGATTAGCACCTCGCCGCCGTTGGGGCTGAGGAGTGCTTCGACCACGATGCTCAGCGCACCATCGGTGAGGTCGCGGGCCAGCACCGCCCCGGCGCCGTCGCGGGCTATCACGCCCAGCCGGACATTAGAGCCGGCGATTTCGGGGGCGATGGGGACGGACGAGCAGGTCCCGGTTACGCCCGTGGCGATAAGGCGGAACGGGCTCCCCGGCGAGAGGGAGTAGCCGAGGTCATAAGTGGCGGCGCCGGCCAGGCCGGCCCAGCGGACGATCAGATTGGTCCCGGCGGTCAGGGCTTCGCCACCATTGGGATAGAGCAGGGCCAGCACGTTGCCCGGTGCTGGCTCGCTGGCAGAATCGTACTCGTCGGCACCGATGTCGAAGGCGGACCCGTTGGGGCGGTTGGCCCCGTCGATATCGCTGGTAACCCCGGCGTTGCTGCCGCCGTCAACCGCCGGCGAGCAGGCGGTGAGCAGGTGATAGTCACCAGCCTCGGTCGTCAGCGGGGTGAAGCGCACGGTAATGGCGTTGCCGCCTTCGTCGAGAACGGTGGAGGACTGCAGGTCGTTGTAGTAGCTCTGCACCACTCCCGGATCCTGGGCCATGTTGTTGTTGCCGGGGTAAGCGGTGCTGTCGGTCAGGATGGAAAAGGTTGGATGCAAGACATCGCCCGGGTCCAGGGCGCCGGCCACCGCCAGATCGGCAAAATCCGCATAAGCAGTGGTATCGGGCACATACCCCGGATGGGTCAGGGCGTAGGCGGCTTCGGCGGCCTGGTGCTGGCTGGCGGGGACGAGGCCGCCGGCGGTGCCGTTGATGGTGCTGTCGTTGTAGAAGCTGCGGTTCTGCCAGACGATGTTGTTGACCAGGGTCGGATCGGCGTAGGTCTGGCTAAAGCCGCCGCCGATGTTACGCAGCGACTGGCTGTGGGCGCTGCTGACGATGCCCGCGCCTTGCGGCACGGAGAAGGTCAGGTTGCCGGCGTTGAAGGCCAGGGCCGCGGTGGCCGTGCTGTCGTTGCGGGCCACGGTGTTGTGCACGATGTTTCCCGCGGCGACGTCCTGCAGGGAGATGCCGCCCCCGCCGATGGCGGCGACGTTGTTGACAATCATGTTGTTGCGGATGGTCAGGGTGTCCCAGGCACCCGGGGTCGCCGGATTGTTGGCGACATCGTCGCCGTTGAAGGCGTAGGCGGCGATGCCGCCGCCGTTGCCGGCTCCCGCCAGGTTCCCCTGGACCAGGTTCCCCTCGATGGTGACGTCGCCGGCGCCGCCGGAGATCTGAACGGCCGGCGGAGGCGGTACGTCGCCACTGACGAAAATGCCGCCACCGTGGCCGCCACCCGGGACGAGGAGGCCGTAGAAGACCTCATTGAAAAGGATCTGGTTGGCGCGGATCACGCCGCCGTCGGAGAGACCGACATGACCGACGCCGCCGCCGGAATCGCGGGAGAAGTTGCCGGCGATACGGTTGCTCTCGATCAGGTAGCTGTCGGAACCGCCGTAGATGGCGATGCCGCCCGGGCCGAGGACGCCGCTGTTGGCAGAGATGCGGTTGTCGCGGATGATGAGGTCGGTATTGCCGGAAGCGACGCCGGTATCGGGGACGCCGACGACGATGCCGCCGCCCCAGTTCCCCTGGTTGCTGCGCAGCACGTTGTTGCTGATCTGCAAGCCGGGGGAATCGTTGTTGACGTCGATGCCGCCGCCGGAGAGGGCGCCGCTGATCTCGAAGCCGTCGATCAGGGCCGAGGGTGCGTTGAAAACGAGAATGCCGGGAGCCTCGTTGGCGAGGAAAGGATTGGGATCGCCATCGGGAGTGCCGAGCAAATCGCGGGTCTTGCTGTGCCAGGCTTGCAGACGTTCGGCCGGATTGGGATTGGCAAAAATTCGCGTCACGCCGGAGCCGGCACCCTGCAACCGTACCGGTTTCCACATGATGACGTTTTCGAAGTAGCTCCCCGGTCCGACCAGGATCAGGTCGCCCGGGGCAGCGGCATCGATGGCCGCCTGAATGCTGCCACCGACATAGGGATAGACGCTGCCGCCGGTAATGGAGTGAACGCTCGGGGCCGAACAGTCGACAATGGCCACACCGACCCCATTCTCGCTGGGACGGGCGTTGTCGCCACGGACCACGCTGAGGACGCCGCTGACCGTCACGCCGCTATCGACGGTAACCGTAATCACGGTCGCGCTCCAGCCGGCGATGGTGATACCGGCGGCTGAACCGTCGATCAGGATCTGCCCCTCAACGTCGCCGAAACCGTTGTCGCGCCCGTCGGCGGCAACAGCGGCGCTGATGGTCAGGGTCGTTTCGGGGAGATCGGTACAGATTGCCGCGCTGTTATTATTGCCGATGACACTGGCGACGACCGGCGTACCGGCCGGGACACCGGTATCGAGAGTCCCCTTGGGAATGGTGGCGAAGGCCGCCACCGGCACGATCGGGGTGTCGAGATAGGTGGTACGCCCCACCTCATAATGCAAGGTCCACGGGGCCACGGCGAAGCGCTCGTCGTAGTTGGGGTCGATGATCATCTGTCCCGGGTTGCTGGGATCGGGGATCGGCCCCGGGTCGTTGAGCACCGCCGTGATCATGTTCGGCGCCACCCCGGACGGCGACGGCACATTGATGCTGAAGGTCGAGGGGAGCAGGGCGTTGTAGGCGCCATAGGCATCGGTGTAGACGCGGGTGATCTCGTTCCCCTGCCAATCGCGGAAGGAGACCGGAATCCACATCGGCGCCGCCTTCTCGCCAAAGATCGGACTGGTCGGGTCGAACTCGGCGGCCAGGTCATTGTTGACGAAGCCGACCACCCGGGCCGCTTTCGGCACCTCGGTGAAGTAGAAAAAGTTGACGCCGGTGTTGTTGGCATCGCTCAATTCCACCTGTTTGCGGTCACAGAGGGGTTGGGTACTGCCGCCCAGGGGCGGGTCGATGGCGACGCCGGGGAAGAGCGCCAGCTCGGTCGGCACCAGGTGCGGATCACCGACGCAGACTTGCGGCAGGAGCAAAGGACTCGGTATCGGCGTCTCGCCGAAATCGACGTTCTTGTCCTCTTCCTTCTGCAGCAGGTAGACGCCAGGACGCGGGTTGGCCGCCTCGACGATATAGGTCCCGGCCGGCAAACCTTCCACCTCGGGCCGCCCTTTGAAGATGCCTTCGGGGAAATAGGAGTTGAAGGCGAAGCCGCCGTCGAAGACCGCCGGGCGCACCTGGTTCCAGGTACCGAAGTTGTCGAAGCATTCGCGCGCGGTCTGTCCGTCGATCACCGGCAACGTCTGGAGGCAGCCGCTCGGCAGATTGTCGTCCCAGCTGTCGGAAGTGGCGATCTGAATGGCATCGCCGGGGTTGAAAAGGCCATTGCCGTTGCGGTCGATATCCTCCACTCCTGGGAAATTGCCGAAGGGATGATTGTCGACATCGGCCAGGGTCTCCATGCCGTCGCGGTCAAGGTCGTCGATCTTGCCGTCCGGACCGGGGACGCCGGTGGCGTTGGTGCGGAAGTCCTGATAGAGGTTGACCTGGACCCGGGGAATCCCGGGTTCCCAGTCTTCGCCGGTGGCATAGCGCGGATCGTTCTCGGCCCGGGTGACGGCGGAGTAGACGATACCGCTGATGCCGCCGTTCTCGCCCGGGGCATATTCATGCTTGCCCCAGTCGATGGTGTTGGTCTGGTTGAGAAAGAGCATCAGCCCCTCGGTCAACACCGGGCCGGTCTCGGTGCGCGAGAGGTTGTTGCCGGTATTGGGGTTGACCTCGGCCTGGGGCTGGGGGGTCAGTTTGTCGCGCGACGGCATGGCCCAGCCGTTGTCGGGGAGGACTTCGCCGCCGTCATCGACGACCGCCGTCATGCCGGTCGCTTTGTAGCGGGCAAAATCAACCTCGGTCACCAGCCATTTGAAAAAAGGAAAGACCCCGGAGAGCTCGAAACCGCCGAAGACATCGGTCGGTTGGGTCTGGTAGAGGGTGCCGTCGCGGAAGCGGATGTTGACGACCTGTTCGGGGAGACCGATTTCATCCACCAGAGGATCGTTGCAGGCGGGGGTGACGCAAGGATCGCGGAAGCCGTCCTGATCGTGGTCGAGGAAGACCGAGCCCTCGTAGGTGCCGAACCAGCGGAAGGAGAGGACGTTGCCGAGGGCAACGGCATCCCCGGTGGGCGCAGCGACCGCCGGGACGGTAACGGCGTTGAAGCCGAAGAGGGCCTGCAGCGGTGCGTCCCAGGTGACCAACTGGTAGGACCCCGGCGGGACGTTATCGAGGGCAAAGTTACTGTCGCCATCGCAGGGGACGGCGAGGAGCCCCTGGCCGGTAACGGCGTCGTTGAGGCCGACCCAGCATTCGGCCACCGGGTCGCCGGGGAAGAAACCCTGCAGGAAGGGCGGCTTGGAAAAATGGTTGTAGCGGTTGGTGCCGCTGATGCTGCCGGTATATGGGGTGATGCCGTCGTTGTCGACCGTCGGCGGGTTGAGCGCCCAGGGGAGGGCGGCGGGGTTGACATAACCAAAATTGACATGCTTACCGCCGGCGCCGAAGCCCTCAATGAAAAGGGGCGGTTCATTGGCGGCCACCCAGGCGTCGATGGTCTTGGTCCCCTCGATGGTGGCGGTCTGTACCCAGTTCACCGGCAAGCCGGTGGCCGGATCAACCGTCGGCGGAATGACCTGCACTCCGTACTTACCGGGCATCAGATACTTGATCAGGGCTTCGCCGTTGGCATCGGTGCGGATAGCGCCAGTCCCCGGCATGTCGACGGTAAAGTTGCCGTTGCCGTCGTCGGTGTAGGTGGTCCCAAGCATGTTGCCGAAAGCGTCGGTCATCTGCTGGCCGGCGGCGTCGAAGAGGATAATACTGAAACCTTCCAGACCACGCTCGTTGGGGACGTCGGGGGCATTGTTGATGGCGTAATGGTCTTCGAAGACCAGAACTGAGATCTGCGCCGTCGGTATGCCCATGTCAACATAGGCCGGATTGTAGGCGCGGTGCTCGACCACCACCACCCGCACGGTGTCGGCACCGATCGGTACCGGGGCGCCGCCGAGGCTGTAGCCGCCGGCGGGGAGGACGGAGGCGAAGTAGCGCTTGCCCGTATCCGGCGGGGTGATGATGGTGGAGGAACCGGTGGCGCTGCCGGTGGCGACCGCCGGGGCATAGCTCTTGTGGATATCGAGGCCGATACTGAAGGCCGAGTCGATCTTGTTTGCCGGCGGCGCCGGCGGCTGGCTGTCGCTGTCGGCCCCGGCGGTGGGGAAGCCCGGCGGCTGGTTGGTGTTGTCCTCCTCAAGAAGCCAGCGGAAACCGCTGCCGCTCATCGGTACCAGAGCGCCGGCAGCGTCGCGGGTGACGACTTCAAGGGTGAACGCCGCGGCCTGGCTGGCAAGGCCGACAGTGAGCAGCAGCAACAACGCCAGGGATATCCACGGACTCCGGAAGTGGTTGCGAATAATCGTCGATTTCATGGAAGGATCTCCTTCACGCGGGGGGACGGATCCCCTCCGGGTATTGCCGGATACTGCTTGCATGGTCGTCGTCGCGGACATCAGAAGCTGCCGGTGAGGCTGAAGGCCGAGCGATAGGTGATTACCCAGTCGCCGCTGGCCGGAGGTGTTTCGCTGACGCTGTCGATGGAAATTTTGGCATAGCCGGCACTGGTCTTGACCAGGATCAGCAACCCGCCGGCCGGGATCGTGGTCGGGATCGGAATCGAGGCGAAGGTCGTGTAGTCGAGGTAGCCGGCGGCCGGCGCGAAGGCCAGGTTGGCGAAGGTCTGGCCGGCCGCACCGAGCTGGATACCGCTCCCCTTGGTGGTGGCATTGAGGGAAAGGCTGCCGTCGAAGGAACTGACGTTGAAAGAGACGTCGGCCCGGCCCGGGGTCTGCACGGTGCCGTCGATGACCAGGGGGTCGCTGCTGAGTCGTCCGGAAGCGACGATCAATCCGATACTATCGGGGCCATCGTTCGGAGGGATGCCGGCGTCATCCAGGGTTAGCCTGGCCGTCGCCGGCACCCCGTAGGTCGGCTTGGCGAAATCGAGGGTGGCGCTGGCGGTGGCCGAAGTTTGACTCAGCTCGACGCCAAAGCCCCAGGCGGTAAAGGTGTAGGCGGTGGTGCCGCCGGTCTTGACCAGGGCGGTGAACTGCCCCAGGGCATCGGTCACCAGCACCTGCTGGTAGCCATGGTCGCTGCCGGTGGCATAAACCGTCACCCCGGCGGCGGGGGTAGCACCGCCGCTGTAGGTCAGGGTGCCGGTGACCGGGGCGGCCGCAACCTCGGCCCCGACTCGGTAGTAGCCGGGTTGAGTCACGGTTGCACTAAAAGCCGGAGAGCCATTGATGGGATCGGTCGTTAAGGTCGGAGTGATTGCCTCCGCCACCCACGCACTGGTCGTTTCGTTGAAACGATAAAGAATCGTTGTTGCGGCAAGGTCAGCCGCGACGGCAGCAGCGTCAAGGGGGGGCGGTACCGGCAGATAGAGATCGGCCTGGTCAAAGGTCGCGCCGCTGATGCTGAAGGCAGCGGCGGCGTAAAACTCGACGATCTCGTCGACGCCTACTGCCAGCGGGGAAACCGAATCGACCGGATAGCCGTCGCCAATTTGGCTCACATCGAAGGGCGCGGCGTATATAGCGGTCGGGGTAGCCGAGAGGGTCGAGGCGGAGAGATCGACCACGGTGCGGCGCGGCCCGGCGATCTGCGCTTGCGACTCCCAGTTGTCAGGCAGGGCAAGGCTTTCGGTCGCCGGCCCCGACGATGGCAGGTAGAAGTCGAGCACCGTCACCACCCCGGCGGCGAGGGTCACCTTCTCCGCCTGGGCCGGGAAGGTGCCGGCCGGGCCGGTGACCTTGAAGGTCAGCGCCGCGTTAACCGGCAGCCCGTAGAAATTAAAACGGCCAACGCCGTTGGTCGCGGTCATGGCAATCGCGGTTCCGGTGTTATTGTAGGCGGTGACCGTTGCCCCGTTCACCGGGACCTGGGTCGAATCGCTCACGGTCCCGGTCAGGCTGAGGGCCGGTGCCCCGCCACCGCCACCGCCGCCGCCGCAGGCGATCAGGGAAAGGGTGAGTACTGCCAGGACACACCATGCGGGGAACTTCATCCATCGAGTCATCGCCGACCTCCTTTGCGCCATGATCACCGCTCCCGATCAGGCAGTATGCGAATGGCTTTGAGTTATATATGATTAATTCAATATATAACTGTTTTGGTTAGACATGACGGCCCGGCATGTCCTTGGCTGAGCTACGCTTCTTGTTGTGAATACTAAAGCACGAATTACTTATTGCCAAGTGGGGGAGGTCCTATTTTTTTGGCAGGGAAGTCCGCATCCTTTGGGTAGGAAATTCCTGCCTGGTCGGTTCCACCCCGACCAGTTCAAGGCTCACCGCATATTTGACCAGTGCCACCAGATTGGGCAGTCCCAACTTGTGCATCAGATTGACCCGGTGTTTTTCCACCGTTTTGGGACTGATATTGAGGAGCTCGGCGACCTTGCGCGTCGCATGTCCCTCGGCAAGGAGGCGCAACACCTGCTGCTCGCGCACGCTCAGGGCATCATAGTGCCCGTTGGCAGGGCCGTGCCGCCGTTCGAGGAGAAACTGGCGAATGACGTCGTCACGGATCATCGGGCAGAGATAGTGTTCATGGCGTCCGGCGGCGCGGATGGCGGCAATCAGCATGTGACTCTCCGCTCGCTTGTGGACGAAGCCGGTCGCCCCGGCGTCGAGAGCCTTGAGCACATACTCCTCATGGCTTTTGCCCGTCAGGATGACAACTTGCGTCTGGGGATGGCTCTGGCGCAGACGCGCGGTCAAATCCAAGCCGTTCATGCCGGGAAGGGCGATGTCGAGAACGACGACATCGGGCTGCAGACGCCACACCTGCTCCAGCGCGGAGACGGTGTCTGCCGCTTCGCCAACGACCGAGAATTCGGGAATCTCGGCGAGAATGTGCCGCAGCCCCTCGCGAAGGATGGCATATTCATCGACCAGAAGGATGCGCAAGGGGGTCATGGCGTCAAGTCCTCGCGGGGTCCGCCCGCCAGCTACTGCGATCATAGTAACACATGCGCCGCTCGCCGCCACTGCCGGAGGAGCAGATGCATTGGTGCGGGGAGCGCTTGCACGCGAACGGGGTCCGGAAAAGTTTCCGGACCCCGTTCGCGTCAGTCTGGGCAGAGGATGCTAGATCAGCCCGGCTCGATGATAATCGTTTCGTCCTCATCGAGCTCTTCCTGTGTGACCAGCAGGGCCAGAAGCCCGAGAAGTTGGGCGTTGAGCCCCATGATCCGCCTGATGCCGCCGACGGCTACGGTCAATGTTGCTGCGCCGAACTGCTGCGAAGCCCCGAGCAGGCGCCGGGGAATCTCCCGGCCCGGGCTCTCCACCAGCAGGGGGGGGAGTTCGAGGTGGGCCAGGAGGGTGGCGTAATTTTTGCCATCGCTTGCCGAGGCCGCGTTGCAGAGCGACGTCACCAGCCTGCGCAATTGCCGCAAGTCACTGGTGGCGGGGTTACTCCCGGGTAGAGGGGGAAAGGTGGAAAAAAAGATCCGCTTGATCTCGGCAATGCGTCCTTCGTGGAGGGCCGCGCGAATCGCCTTGCGGTCGGTCCGGGACTGGATCTCGCGGACCATGGCCTGAGAAAGGACAAAACTGAAGCCGGCGACCCGTCCCCGCTGCTGTTCCATGAGGTTGTAAAGGACGTATCCGCCGGTGCCAATGCCGATGACGACCGCCCGGCCGATGCCGAGGTAATCGAGGAGACCATCGGCACTGTGGGTGGCGCGATCGAGATCGTGCGCCAGGGGGCTCTCTTCCCCATGCCGCAGGTTGGTAACGACAACCCGAAACCCGGCCGCCGCGAGGGGGTGGAATGTCGTGCGTAAAAGTTCTCCGTTGTCGGCGCCGGCGTGGATGACGACAAGGGCCGGACCGTGGCCGCTTTCAGCATAGTCCGGGTGAATATCGGCAGCGTATGTTTTCATGGATCTTCTCCCATAGGTGTCTTCTGTGGTTGCGACAACAAGCTCGTGTCGCTCATTTCATAGCAACCATTATACCAACGTTTTACAAAATTTTCTACCGGGCGAATAAGTTCGCTATTTCGGACTGTTAACTCTGGTCCCAAGTTTATTCTGGAAAAATTCGAGGGCAGGCAGAATTTGCAATTATGCGAAAGGGTGACATTTTGATATCCTTCCGAGCAAAATGCCGACAGCATAAAATGGTTATCTACACGATAATAAAGTGGAAATTCGCATGCTACCGACTTGCACGATTGCAAAACAAGGTTTCCTTGTTGTTGCAGTCACCCAGAATGGCGGCGAAGAACCCCTGATCAATCCGCACGACCCAGCCGTCATCAAATTGGCCTATGTCATGAAAGAACCTTCGTCTTCAACGACGTCGATATCGCCGTCGTCTCCCAGCTCAATCGCATGCGCTAACCCGTCGCACAACTTCTCCCACCCCCCCCCCCCCC
>MGTO01000072.1:19468-47001 GCA_001799485.1 Desulfuromonadales bacterium GWC2_61_20
GGGCGCTGACGGTAGCCGACTTCGGCGCTTCTCCCCGCCTATTGCACCTTGATTTTTAATAATCCCTCGCTCTATAGTGACGTTCCTGCGGCGCCTGATCAGTCTGGCCGCTGGCGCGCGTTCGGTGGGGGTCTCTGGCATGCATGAACTCGGCATTACCCAAAGCATTATCGATATCGCCGGGCGCAATGCCGCGGCCCAGGGGGCGACCCGGGTGCTGTCGGTGACGGTGGAAATCGGCCTTCTCTCCGGCATCGTTCCCGATGCGGTGGAGTTCTGTTACGACGCCTGCGCTGCCGGCACCCTCCTGGCGGGGAGTCGCCTGATTGTCCGCGCCATTCCCGGCCGCGGCCGCTGCGGCGACTGTGGCGGCGAGTGCCCTCTCGATCCCTATACCTTCGCCTGTCCCGCCTGCGGCGCCCTGACTCTGGAACGCCTCGCCGGCGAGGAACTGCGCGTCATCGAACTGGAGATACCCTAAAGCGATGTGCACCGACTGCGGCTGTCCCCCCCCCGAACAGCATCATCACGGTCATCAACACGACCCCAAGCACGGCTCCCGCCACCACGACCATGACCATCTGGATCGTGGCAACGTCGGGGCGGATACGCGCACAGTGCGCATCGAAGAGGACCTCCTCGCCAAGAACAACCGGCTCGCCGCCGCCAACCGCGAGCTCTTCCGCCGTCACCAGCTCCTCGTCCTCAACCTGGTCAGCTCCCCCGGCTCGGGCAAGACCTCGATTCTGGAACGAACCCTGGCCGACCTCAAGGAGGACCTCGCTTTTGCCGTCCTCGAAGGGGATCAGCAGACCGCCCACGATGCCGAACGCATCGCCGCCACCGGCGTGCCGGTCCAGCAGATCAACACCGGCGCCGGCTGTCATCTCGATGCCCACATGGTCGGCCATGGCGTCGAGCATTTCGATCTGGCGCACACCGCCGTCCTCTTTATCGAGAACGTCGGCAATCTTGTCTGCCCCGCCGCCTTCGATCTCGGTGAAGAGTGCAAGGTCGCCGTCCTCTCGGTGACCGAAGGCGAGGACAAACCGGTCAAATACCCGCAGATGTTCCGTGCCGCCGAGGTGCTCCTCATCAACAAGATCGACCTGCTGCCGCACCTCCGTTTCGACCTGGAAAAATGCAAGGCCTACGCCCGACAGGTCCATCCCGGCATCCGCATCTTCGAGCTCTCCTGCCACAGCGGCGCAGGGATGGCGGCATGGTACGACTGGCTGCGGGAGGGTGTGCAGAAGAAAAAGATCTAGAGGCTTTTACCACGGAGACACGGGACACGGAGAAAGGCAAGTTGGTCTTTAGGGTTTAAACCAGCAGCTTGAGATAAGCCGGGTTTGCCTTTCCTCCGTGGCTCCAGCGAGCGAAGCGGGCGGGTGGTTGAATTCTGCGTCAAGGAGTCAAACGACATGTGTCTCGGCGTACCGATGCGGGTGATGAGTATCGAAGGTGATCTGGCGCTGTGTGAGGTCGACGGAGTGCGGCGCGAGGCGAGTCTGATGATGGTCGACGGGGTCGAAACCGGAGATTACGTCATCATCCACGCCGGCTTCGCCATCTCCAAGCTCGATGAGGATGACGCCGAGGAGACTTTGCGCGTCTTCCGCGAACTGCTCGCTGCCGGGGTGGTTCCGGAATGAGGTACAGCAGCGAATTCCGCGACCCCGGCGTGGCGCGGTGCCTCCTCGACGAAATCGCGGCAACGGTGCAGGGTGCAGACCAAACCATGACCCTGATGGAGGTCTGCGGCACCCACACCATGGCCATCTACCAGCACGGTATCCGCGCCCTGCTGCCGCCGGCGATCCGCCTGGTGTCCGGCCCCGGCTGCCCGGTCTGCGTCACCCCCATCGGCTACGTCGACCACGCCGTCGCCCTCGCGCGCCGCCCCAACACCATTCTCGCCACCTTCGGCGACATGCTCCGCGTCCCCGGCTCCTCCAGCAGCCTGCTGCGCGAGAAGGCGCAAGGGGCCGATATCCGCATCGTTTATTCCCCCCTCGACGCCGTCGCCCTGGCGGCAAAGCATCCGCAGCAGACGGTAGTCTTTCTCGGCGTCGGCTTCGAAACCACGGCGCCGACCGTCGCCGGCTCTATCGTCACGGCGCAGTCCCGCGGCCTGCACAACTATTTCGTCCTCACCGCCCACAAGACCATGCCGGCGCCGATGGCGGCCCTCACCGCCGACCCCGAGCTGCAGGTCGACGGCTACCTCTGCCCGGCCCATGTCTCCGCGGTCATCGGCGCCACCCCTTATGAAGAGTTGGCGGCCAAGCACGGCGTCCCCTGCGTCATCACCGGCTTCGAACCCCTCGATATGCTCCAGGGCATCCTCCTCCTCGCCCGCCAGGTCGTCGCCGGCGAAGCCCGGGTCGAAATCCAGTACAGCCGCGTCGTCCGCCCCGAGGGGAACAAGAAGGCCCTGGCCCTCCTTGCCGAGGTCTTCACCCCTTGCGCCGCCGACTGGCGCGGCATTGGAGTGATCCCCGGTTCCGGCCTCGCCTTGCGCAGCGACTGGCGCGCCTTCGACGCCGCCATGCAACTTCCCGTCAACGTCGAACCGGCGCAGGAACACCCCGGCTGCCGCTGCGGCGAAATCCTCAAGGGGCAGATCGGTCCCCGCGACTGTCCCCTCTTTCGCACCGTTTGCACTCCCGAAGAGCCCGTCGGCGCCTGCATGGTCTCTAGCGAAGGGACCTGCGCGGCAGAGTACAAGTACGGCAGTTGAATCTTCAGCCCGAAAGGGGTGCATCCTTCGTGAAATCCGACGTCATCCTCCTCGGCCATGGCAGCGGCGGCAGCCTCAGCCACCAGCTCCTCGACGAGGTCATCGTTCCGGCCCTCTCCGGCCTCGCCCCGCGCGAGCAGAACGACGCCGCCCTCCTCGCCGCTGTTGACGGGCGCCTCGCCTTCACCACCGACAGCTACGTCGTCGATCCCCTCTTCTTCCCCGGCGGCAACATCGGCGACCTTGCCGTCAACGGCACGGTCAACGACCTCGCCATGGTCGGCGCCCGCCCCCTCGCCCTGAGCGTCGGCCTCATCCTCGAAGAGGGTTTCCCCCTCGCCGATCTGCGCCGCATTCTTGTCGCCATGCGCGCCGCCGCCGATCAGGCCGGCGTCGCTATCGTCACCGGCGACACCAAGGTCGTTCCCCGCGGCAAGGCCGACCGCATCTTCATCAACACCTCGGGCGTCGGTGTCTGCGACCACGACTTCGACATTCGCGGCAGCCGTGCCCGCCCCGGCGACAAGATTCTCATCAACGGCAGCATCGGCGATCACGGCATGGCGGTCCTCGCCAGCCGCGAAGGGTTGGAACTGGAAAGCGATATCCGCAGCGACAGCGCCCCCCTCAATGCTCTTGTCGCGGCGCTGCTGACCGCCGTCGGGGCGGAGATCCATGCCTTGCGCGATCCGACCCGCGGCGGCGTCGCCACCACCCTCAAAGAGATCGCCCTGCAGTCGGGGGTCGATATCGTCCTCGACGAAAGCGCCCTGCCGATCACCCCGGCCGTCGCCGCCGCCTGTGCCATCCTCGGCCTCGACCCCCTCTATGTTGCCAACGAAGGGAAGTGCCTCGTCATTGTCGCGCCGGAGGCGGCTAACGCCGCCCTCACCGCCCTGCTCCGTCACCCCGAAGGCCGCGGCACCGCCATCATCGGCGAAGTCGGTCCCGCCTCCAGCGGCCGCCTGCTGCTGCGCACCGCCATCGGCGGTCTGCGTGCCATGGAGATGCTCGCCGGCGAACAGCTGCCACGCATCTGCTGATGCGACAGCCCGATCTCACCCCCCTGGTGACGGCCGCACAGCAGCGCCTCGATCAGGCCCTTGCCGCCTGGCTTCCCCCCGCCGACAGCCGTATTTACTGCGGGCGCGGTTGTGCCAACTGCTGCACCCTCAATGTCGCGACCACCTTCGCCGAGGCACAACTTCTCGTAGCCCACCTCGACGCCGGGCAACGCCGGCGAGTCGCGGCACGAGTGGCCGAGCTGCAAGAATTGCTGCCGCAGACTCCCGACCTCAAAGGTTTCCTGCGCGCCCACCGCAACCGGCCGACCCCCTGCCCTCTCCTCGCCGCTGACGGGGTCTGTTCCGTCTATCCTCTGCGACCCCTCGCCTGCCGCGCCCTTCTCTCGACCCGCGACAGCGCTTGGTGCGCCGTTGATTTCGCCACCCTCCACCCGCAGGAACGCGAAGCCTTCTTGAGCAGCCTCGACCCCGCCATCGTCGCCTTTCCCACCCATTATGCCCGTTTCCCCCGGGAAGTTGGCGCGGCAGCTGAGGACGCAGTCCTCGCCAGGATGCGGGAGCACTTCGGCTTCGCCCTCTCCGGTCACCTCTGCGTCCTGCTCCTGGCCGAAAGCGAACACCAGCTCGGCAGCGCCCTGGCGACCGGGCGGGAGGCGACGGCGCAATGCTTGGCCGCGGCTGGACTCAACCATCCCTTTCTCGTCACTTTCCACGACTGATTTTGTCGCAGCCACGAAAAAAGGCGCCAACCCCCGGGGGTCGACGCCTTTACTTCCCCAACACAATCACTCCCCTGGTCAGGTGTTCTTCTCCTCAATCGTCAGGCCTTGTTCCAAAGCATCGAAGGCCTTCCCTCCGCCTTCGCCACTAAAGCCGCTGAGGGCGACGAGGAAGGTTTCCCCTTCGTGGCGACTGATCCCGACAGCCCGGTAGGGGATGGTGAAGGCGGCAAGCAGGGCGATCACCAGGGTGATGCAACCGAACCAGACCAACGGCTCGCCGGGGTCACGGGAAAGCTGGAAGCCGGCGGCCCAGAAACCGAATTTGTCGCGAGTATAGGCGGTCTGGTAGATCTTGATTCCCCGATAGGTGAGGGGGGAGTTGACTTCGATCACCCCGCGCTGGACCACCCGCTCGCCCTCGAGGATGGCGACTTCGCTGTGCAGCTGACGGATGATCGGATCCCGAAAAGCCGCCGGACGGAGTTCGAAGCCGGGATCGAAGGTATTGCGCAACAGCTGCTGGCCGCCGAGAGCATGATATTCGCCGAGGTAGCTGTCGCGCCGGTAAAGGCCGAGAACGAGGTCCTCCTCGAAGGGGAAGAAGCGCATGACTTTGGCCCGCAACTCCCCCCCCGGCAACAGGACCGTTTCTCCCTCGCGGGCGGTCAGGGTGGCGATGACCTGTCGGCTGGCCGGGTCGATGGCAACAAACTGCACCGCGATGGGATAGTACTGTGGTTCAAAGGCATCGAGGCGGAAGGTAAAACCGAGGGGCTGCTCGTCCTGCTTGCTCCAGTCGAAGTATTTGTCGGTCTGGTCGTTGACGTAGAGGTTCAGCGTCCCGACAAACCCCAGCTGAGCCAGCAGGGCGCCCAGCATGATGAGCAGAACAGAGAGATGGACCAGCGTCGAGCCCCAGCGTCCGGCCATGCCGCGCCGCGCCAGCAACTGGCCTCCCGTCCCGGTTTCGACCCGGTAACCGGCCCGTCTCAGCCCGCTGGCGAAGGAATCGAGGGGGCGCTCGTGGGGGAGGAGGTAGCGCAACGGCTGGGCGAAAAGTTGCTCCGACGAGAGGACTTCCAGGTGGCGCCGGCGGTCTTCCAGGTTGCGGCGGATCGTCTTGAGGGTACAGACCGCCAGATTGAGGGCGAGCAGCCCGAGACCCAGACGAAACCAGAGACTCTGGTAATAAAGATCGTAGCGCCCCTCGATCTGGGGAGCAACGGTGCCGCCACTGGCCAGGAGGGCCAGGCCGAGGAGGACGGCGAGGGTGAGCTTGAGGGAACTGAAAAAATTCAGCATGCAAATGATCCTTGGTCGCGTTCTTGATCGGATCGGCGGATTCTAGCACCTGACGGGGGCAAAGCTCAAGGCGAGACGTTCCGCCACCCTTTTTTCTCGCCGTTTCCAGGCGAATTGCCTATAATCTGGCGTCACTCCTTGACTGCAGTCCTGCTCTTGTCTTTCACAGGGGATCTCCCATGTTGCGACACCTCCTCGCCCTCTCCGCCCTGCTCCTCTTCACCCTGTGCGCCTGCAGCAAAGAGGAGACGCCGGTGCCGCCCGCGACCGCTCCTGCGACCGTCCCGGCCGACGCGGCGGAAGCGACCGCCCCCGGTCCGCCGGTGCGGGAAACGTTCGACGGCGAGCCGCAGCTCTCCCTCTTTCCCCGGACCGGATCCTACCGCCCCGAGGATGATGACAAGGACGGCAGCAGCTACTGGATCGCCTTCATCGATCATATCCTGCGGACCTCGGGGATGCGCCCGGGCGCCGGGCGCGATGGCAGCAAGGGGTGGGAGATTCACGGCATCAAGGGGCTCGAGTCCGTCGCTTTTTTCGCCCCTCTCGGGGTCAAGCCGGCGACGACCTACCGCATCTCCTTCGATTTTCAGGGAGAACTGCCCAAAGGTGCGAGTGCGGGGCTCGGCGCCCTGGAGTTCGATAAATTTCTCTGGATCGGGGATCAATTTCCCAAGTCCCTGGTCGAACAGCATCAGACCGCGCACTATCCCGGGGTTACCCTCAAGGGAAAGAACCCCTGGAAGAGTCATGCCTTCACCGTGACGACCAGCGCCAGGGGGGCCATGCTCCATCTCATCCTCTTTCGGGACGGTCCCATGGATCGGCAGAAACCGGTCTTTTTCGACAACATCGTCATCGAGGAGGCGGTGGCGGCGGCGACCCCTCCGGTCACGCAGAAGGGCTAGCCATGGAGATTACTTTTCCCGGCGGTGTCGCCGTCGCCGCCCGCTACAACAATTTCACCATCCTGACCGATCAACCGGCGAGTTCCGGCGGGACCAACGGCGCGCCCTCTCCCTTTGATCTTTTCCTCGCCTCCCTCGGCACCTGTGCCGGCTTTTATGCCCTGCGTTTCTGCCAGCAGCGCGCCCTCGACACCGCCGGCCTGCGCCTGACCCTGACGACGGAACGCGACGAAGCCGCCCATCGCCTGACCCTGGTGCGAATCGTCCTCTATCTCCCCTCCGCTTTCCCCGAGAAGTACCATGCCGCCATCCTCAAGGCGACGGATCAGTGCGCGGTCAAGCGCGCCCTCGACAATCCCCCCCGCTTCCAGGTCGTCATCGGCTGAAAGTACGTCACCCCGCTTATTCCTGCCCCTTCACCTTTTTCCGCCCCGACCAGTCGCGGATGCTCCAGCCGAGCTGGTCCCAGAGGCTCCGCAAGAGGTTGAACTCGCGGCGGTCGAGAGCGGCCTTGCGGTGGATGCGGCGCAGGCGGTTCATGCGCAGGTCGGGACGCACCGGGTGAAGAAAGGCGATACGCGTGAGGATCGTCTCCATCTGTGCGAAGAGTTCTTCGAGTTCCCCCTGGGTCGGGCGCTCCCCGCTGGCGGCCATCCCGACCGCCTCGCCCTCGCGGGAGAGTTCATAGAGGGTGATGGCAACGGCCTGGGCGAGGTTGAGGGAGGCGAAATCGGGGTCGGTGGGGATGGTGACGGCGCCGGTGCAGGCGGCAACTTCGTCGCTGGTCAGGCCGCTATCCTCGCGACCGAAGACCAGACCGACCTGCTCTCCGGGGGCGCGGCGACTCACCCGCCCGGGGAGGTCGGCCAAGGTCAGGGGGACTTCGCGATGGGCGCCGCTGCGCCGGGTGGTGGCGATGGTGAGGTGCAGGTCATGAAGGGCGGCCGGGAGATCAGGGAAAAGAGTCGCTGCCTCCAGCAGCGGCGCAGCGTGCAGGGCGAACTTGCGGGCCTCGCCGGCGAGGTGGTCGCAGGGATTGACCAGGCGCAATTCCCGGGCGCCAAAGTTGGCCATGGCGCGGGCGACCATGCCGAGGTTGCCGGAGTGCTGCGGTTCGACGAGGACGATGACGGGAAGAAGCGGTGCAATCACGGTGTACTCCGGAAACGGTTTGCGCATCATTACCAGCTCACGCCGGCGCCGCCGGCAGTTCCAGGTTGCGCTCCTGCTCCTGCTCCGCGCCGTCGAGGCTGAAACAGAAGCGGGCCCCGTGACCCGGAGTCGCGCTGACGTGGATGTTCCCGCCGTGGCGCAGAACGATGCGCTTGACCGTGGTCAGGCCGATGCCGACACCGGGAAAGGCGCGCCCGCCGCTGAGACGTCCGAAGGGGCGGAAGAGCCGTTCGGCTTCGGCCATGTCGAAGCCGATGCCGTTGTCGGCGACACAGAAGAAGCGCTGCCCTCCTTCGACCTGACCGCTGAAATCGATGCGGGCCGGGTGGGCGTCGCGACTGTATTTCCAGGCATTGGCCAAGAGGTTTTGCAGAGCGATGCGCAACAGTCCTGGGTCCCCGTGGGCGATCAAGCCGGGGGTAATGGTAAAGACGACGTCACGTTCCGCTGCCGTCTGCTGCAACTCCACGGCAATCGCCCCGGCCAGGGTCGAAAGGTCGACCGATTCCCGATGCAGTTCACGATGGGAAATCCGGGAGAGGACCATGATCGATTCGATGAGCTGTTCCATGCCATCGCTGGCGGCGGTGATGGTTTCGACACAGAAGCGGCCGTTGGCGCCGAGCACCTTGCTGTCAAGCTGCTGCAGTACTTCGGTCGCGGTGGCGATGCGGGCGAGGAAGGAGCGGATATCGTGGGCCAGGGTCGAGCCGAAAGCTTCGAGTTCGGCGTTGGCGGCAGAGAGCTCACGCGTCCGCCCCTCGAGGTCGGTGCTGATGCGGCGGATAGTCGCCTCGGCGCGCTTGCGTTCGGTGATGTCGCGCACCGCTTCGATCCCGGCGAAGATCCTCCCCCCGGCATCGCGTAGCGGGGTCGAGACGACTTCAACATCAATGTGCCCCTTGACCGCATGCTCGCTGGCGGTCTCGCGCCGGTGGACCTGGCCATCGCGAAACGCTGCGGCGACATGGCAACCGGGACAGATATCGGCGCGCTTCTGGTAGGCGGTGAAACAATACTCGCCGCGATGATCCCCCATCATTTCGCGGTGTTTGGCATTCTGGTAAATCACGCGCAGGTCGAGATCCTGGATGCTGATGCCGTCGCCGAAGGCCTCGAGGATGGCCTCGCTGCGCGCCTTCTCCAGGGCCGTCTGCTGCAAGGCGCCGGCCAGGGCCGTCTCCAATGCCTCGCGCCGCGTGAACAGGACCAGGATATAAACGATAAAGGCGAGTTGCGTGCCGAGAAAGGCCAGGCGGAGGGCCAGTTCATCCGGGTCGGGAGAAAAGAGCTGCCGGGAGAACGCGGAGGGCACGAAGCGGGCATCGACGATGGCGTCGAAGAGCCACGACAGACTCATCAGTGCCAGCCCGAAGAGGATGACGCGCGTCGTGCTATTGCGCCTCTTGCGTTCGATCTCAGTCAAGTCGTGCCCCGATTATTGCCGTTCTTGCGGCCGGACTGTCACTGGCGTCCGGACTGTCACTGGCGTCCAGCCTGACCTCAGGCGCCGGCGGAGACGCTGATGAAAACCAGCCCTTCGTCGCCGTTGTTGTCGATGCCGTGGGCTTGTCCCTGGGGTGCCACCAGCACTGTCCCCGGGGTGACCCGGCGCGGCCCGCCATCGCCGAGGAAGGTGGCGACCCCTTCGAGGATGACCCAGATATGGTCGCCTTCGTGGACATGGGCGTGGATATGCTGCCCGGGGAGGAGGCACCAGAGGGTGGTGCGGGAATGGGGGGTTTCGGAGAGGACGACCTTGTCCGCCTTCTCCTTGTTGAACGCCACCTTGTCTTTGTAGTCCCAGAATGCGGTCGTCATCGTCTGCTCCTTGTAAAGAAAAGGCGCTCCGGAATCCGGAGCGCCTGTACGTTTATGCGGGTCAAATTGCCGTCATCAGACCTTGGCTGCGGTGACCGGAGCGACATTGGTCCCGGCAGGGAGCAATTGTTGCACATTGAGGTCGGGACAATGGAAGGGCACGAAAACGACGCCGGCCGGGGTGGTCGCGTCGAGCCGGGCCGTCCCCTCAATGCTGCCGAGGGTAGTGCCGAGTCGCACCCGCCCCCCGTCGGCGAGGCCCCAACTCTGCGCATCGGCCGGGTTCACCGCGACGTAGCCGGACGGAACCACCGCCCGGGCATTGGCCGAAACGATATTCACGGCGGCGGCGTAATAGAGATCTTTGCCGGCCAGCAGCAGCGGTGCTGACGGTACCTCGAAGGACAGCTGCGGTGACGCGCGCAGAGCCCCGGGAGCCGGGGCGAAGGGGGCCTTTTGCGAACAGCGCTGGACTTCGGCGGCAACGGCCTCCGTGGTCAAAAGAGCCGGGGGGGCGATGCGGGCCAACAGGTCGGCGAGGATAGCCGCGTCGGCGCGGGCCGCGCCGAGGGGGGGGATGGCGGCGGCGAGGGGGCTGAGGCGCTGGCCGCTGGAGGTCACCGTACCGTTCTTCTCGGCAAAGGAGACCCCGGGCAGGACCACATGCGCCAAGGCGGTAAGCTCGGAAGCGAGAAGATCCTGCACCACCAGGAATTCGACCTTCTCCAAAGCCTTGCGCCAGCGGGCGCTGTCGGCGAAGAGGAGCGGATTGGCTCCGGCGAGATAGAGCGCCTTGATCTCACCCTGTTCGATGCCGACGAGGATGCCGTTCAGGTCGCGGCCCGGAGCGGGATGGCGCTCTCCCCCGGGAAGGAGATCGCAGGCGACCCCCATGTCGAGCAGCCCCTGGGTGTTGCCGCCGGCACCGATGGGGAAGATGCCGCCCGCGTCGCCGGCCAGGGCGCCACTGACCAGGGCCAGGTTGGCGACCGCGGCCAGAGCCGCGCCGGCGGCCTGGTTGCGGTAGAGATCGCCACCCATGACGATGGCCACCGACTTCGCCGCGCCAAGCTGCCGTGCCGCTTCGGCGATCAGCTCCGGCGCAACGCCACACGTCGCGGCGGCGGCAGCGAGATCGACGCTCGCCAGCTGGGCGCGGAGTTCGTCGACATTGCCGACCTGGCGTTGCAGCCAGGCCTGATCGGCCAACCCCAGGTCGAGAATCTGCCGGGCGAGGGCCAGGGCCAGCACCCCTTCGCTGCCGGGACGGCAGAGGAGCGGCACGTTGGCCTGACGCAGCAGCTTGATGCGGCGGGCGTTGCCAACCACCAGCTTGGCATCCCCTTTGCGCGCCGCCACCTGCACCTGCCAGTCGACCGCGGGGGCCTCGGCGGTGGGGTCGGCGCCGAGGACCAGCACCGCTTCGGCGACACCGACCCGGCCCAGATTGGCCGTGCCTCCGGCCATGCCGAACTGGCTGGAGAGGAGGGCGTAAACCCGCTGCATACCGAAGCGCGCCTCGCTGTCGAGGTGATTGCTCCCCAGGCCGTTACGCAGCAGGGCCTGGAAGAGAAAGCCTTCTTCGTTGGTCAGGCGGTTGCCGGCAATGCCCGCGGTGGCAGACCCCGCGCGGCGCAAACCGTCGACGGCCGCCGTCAATGCCGCGTCCCAGCTCGCGACCTGGGTTTTGCCGTCGCGGCGCAGCTGCGGCTGCAGCAGACGCTGCGGGGCATGGATATAGTCGTAGCCGAAAAAACCATTGAAGCAGAGGGTGCCGTTGTTGATCGTCGTATCGTCATCCGAGGTGACCCGGTAGACCTGCCCGTTCTTGACGTTCAGGTCGATCTGGCACTGGCTGCCGCAACTGGTACAGGTGGAGGCGACCTTGGTCAGGTCCCAGCAACGCGCCTTGAACTTGAAGGGCTTGGAAATCATCGTCCCCGTCGGGCAGACGGCGACGCAGTTGCCGCAGAACTCGCACTTGGCGAGGTCCTTGTCGATAAAGGCGCGGTCCCCCTTGTTGTTGACAAAGAGGGCGCTGGAACCGACCACCTCGTGGCAGACCTTGACGCATTTCTCGCAGAGGATGCAGCGGTTCGGCACCTGCTGGATCAGGGGCCAGCCGTCGATGACCGGGGGATTGACATCCTCGGCGGCAAAGGGTTGCCGGGTCACATCCTGGCTATAGCAGATATTCTGCAGCTCGCATTCGCCGCCGGCGTCGCAGACCGGGCAGTCGAGAGGGTGGTTGACCAGCAGGAGCTCGACGACCTGGCGGCGAATGACCTGCAGGCGCGGCGACTCGGTGGTGATTTCCATCCCTTCCGTCGCCGGGGTATTGCAGGCGGTCATCGGTTTGTCGGCGCCGGCGACATCGACCGCGCAAATGCGGCAGGCCCCGGTCGGGGAGACCTTCTTGAGGAAACAGAGGGTGGGAATGACGATGCCGAGCTTGGCGGCGGCCGCCAGAATCGTGGCCCCCTTTTCGATCTGCACCACTTTGCCGTCAATCTTCAACTTGACCATGAACGCATCACCCTTCGACATATTCGCAGCAGCCGCCCGAAGCGGCCGGTTGGCAACCCTAATTGACCGCCACCATCGCCACCCGGTAGCAGCGCAGACAACGTTCGGCTTCACGCACCGCCTGGCTCTCCGGCATGGCCAGTTCGATCTCTTCATAGTTCTGCGCCCGCGCGGACCCGGCGATTTTCGGCTGGTGCTCGCGGTGGAGGCCGCCGGCGATGCCGACCTGCTCGTTCTCGTCGAAGGCGCCGAAGCGGTTGATCAGATCCTCCATGGCCTCGTCGTCGTTGAGATAGGCCTTGCCTTCGGTCAGGTAGCGATGCATGGCGCTGGCGGCGCGACGGCCGTGGCCGACGGCGACGACGACGGTCATCGCCCCGTACTCGCAGTCGCCCCCGGCGAAGACGCCGGCATTGTCGGTCATCATCGTCCCGTTCTTGGTCAGGATGCTGTTCCAGCGGGTCTGATTGATGCCGTAGTCGCCATCTTCGAGATAGGAGAGATCGGGATCCTGGCCGATGGCCGGGATGACCAGGTCGCAGGGGATGATGTACTCGCTCCCCGCCTGCGGCTCGGGGCGGCGGCGACCGGAGGCGTCGGGCTCGCCGAGGACCATCTTGACGACTTCGACGCCGACGATCTTGTTGTTCTCGGCGATGAGGCGGGTCGGGTTGACGAGGAACTCGAAGCGGACATGCTCTTCCTCGGCGTCATCGACCTCGTATGGCTCGGCCGGCATCTCCTTGCGCGAACGGCGGTAGACCAGGATCGACTCTGCGGCCCCCTCGCGCAGGGCGACGCGGACGCAGTCGATGGCGGTGTTGCCGCCGCCGACGACGATGACCCGTTTTGGGGTTACGATCGGTTCACCGAGAGCGACGGCGCGCAGATAGTTGATGCCGCCGGTGGAGAATCCCTCGTAGCCGGCGTCCTCGCCCTCGACCCCCATCGGCTTCGACTTGAAGGCGCCGGTGCCGAGAAAGACCGCGTCGTACTGTTCCTTGAGCTGACGCAGGGAAACATCGCGGCCGAGCTTGACGCCGTATGCGATCTCGACGCCGAGGGCGGCGATGATATCGGCCTCGCGCTGCAACAGCGGGCGCGGCATGCGGTAGTCGGGGATGCCGACGGCGACGGTCCCCCCCGGCTCGCTGAGCATGTCGATGATCTTGACCTTGTGCCCTTCGAGGGCGAGATAATAAGCGCAGGTCAGGCCGGCCGGGCCGGCACCGACGACCATGACTTTTTTCCCGGTCGGGGCCTTGGGGCGCATCGGCGGCAGCAGGTGGTGCATCCATTCATGATCGGCGGCGACGCGCTTGAGCACCATGATGCTGATCGGTTCATCGACCAGGGCGCGGCGGCAGGCCTTTTCGCAGGGATGTGGACAGACCCGGCCGCAAACCGCCGGGATCGGCATGTTGCGGCGAATGGCGGCGAGGGCTTCGTCGGCCCGGTAATCCTTGATCCCCTCGACGTAGGCGGGAATATCGATGTGGGCCGGGCAGCGATCCATGCACGGCGCCGTCAGTTTCTCCCTGTAGGCTTTGGCCGGGGCCGGCCGGCGCTCGCCGCGAATGTAGGCGAGGTAGTCGTCGCGGAAGTGCTTGACCGTATCGAGGACCGGCACGACCGAGGTCATGCACAGGGTACACTTGCAACTCTGCAGCAGGTCGGCAAGTCCTTCGATGGTGACGAGGTCGCTTTCCTGTCCTTTGCCGGCGACGATGCGCCCGAGGGTGTCCATGAGCACCCGCGTCCCCTTCTTGCCGGGGGAGCATCTGGCGCAGCAATAATTCTCCTGGACCCGCTTCATATATTCGGCGGCCATGGCGACGACGTCGGTAGCACGATCGAGAACGACGATGCCGTCCCAGCCGAAGAACGCTCCGACTTTCCCCTGATCGAGGTAGGTGTCGGCAAGCTTGAGCTTGAGCGAAGCCAGATCGGCCTCGCCCCCGGCACGGTTATCGACCACCTGTCTTCCCCAGCTGGAAAAAACGACCTGAGACAATGCAACCTCCCGTCAGCGCCCCCCGGCGGCGCAAGCCGCGACGGAGGGAGACCACTCTGGAAAAAGGAGAGAGCCTTTCCGGCGGTCCGGAACAGACCCTCTCCATTTTGTATACAGTATGCAGCTAAATACCATAAAGAGAAAGGCCAAATCAAGGGGAATTTTCCCCGAGAAAGAGCCGGCCACGACTATAAAGGGGGCGAAAAAACGGGAGAAATGAACTTATCCCCGCCGCCGCGGGGCATGGTCAGGGAAGGGGCGGAAAGGGGGAGACGATGCGCCAGCCCTCCGGCATCCCCTTGCCCGTCTCCCGATAGGCCCATTGCAGCCGCACCGTGGCGTGGCGGATGGTTGCCGAGGGGAGACGGAAATAGTCGAGGGTCATGACCGTCGCGACTTTCTGTTCGCCGTCGCCGGGAGTCCACGCGTCGAGTTTGACCTCGACGATCTGCAGGCGCTCGCGCGTTTCGGTCTGAGCCCGCAACGAAGCCTGCTGCTCCTCGGCAAAGAAAGCGGCGGCGGCTTCATATTCGCCCCATCGCAGCTGCTTGAGGAAATCGTTGCCGATGGCAGGCCAGTCTCCCCCCGGGTGCAAGAGGGTCATGCAGGCACAGAGGTAGAGGAGGGAGACATGAACCAGGAGCAAGCGAAGCGATTTCATGGGTATTCCCTTTAGCGCAACGGGGCAGGAGACGTGGCGCGGATGCTCGCCATCAGTTCGCAGGCGAGATCGATCTTGCCGAAGGGGGGCATGAGGTACCAGCCGCCGACCTGGCCCCTGCCGGCCTCAATCAGCTCGCGGGCAATGGCCATCCCCTCGCTGACCCCGGCGGCGCCGTGCTTGCCGCGCATCCGTGCGCGCACCGCCGGCGGCAGGGTGATCCCCGGCACCTCGTTATGGAGGAACTCGGCATTGCGCTCGCTGACCAGGGGGAGGAGGCCGACGAGGACCGGTATCCCCAGAGGGGCGGTCCGCGTCACCAGTTCTTCGAGAATGGCGACATCGTAGACCGGCTGAGTCTGGACGAAGCGAGCGCCGGCGGCGATTTTTTTCTGCAGGCGGCGCAACTGTCCGTCCATGCTCGGCAGGTTGGGGTTGAAAGCGGCGCCGCAAAGGAACGACGTCGCCCCGTCGAGCTCGGCGCCGAGAAGGTTGTGCCCGCCATTGAGGGCGGCGAGGAGTTGGAGGATGCCGACGGAGTTGAGGTCGAAGACGCTGCTCGCCCCCGATTCCCCCCCCACGGCCACCGGGTCGCCGGTGACGGCGAGGATGTTGCGGAGTCCGAGGAGATGGGCACCCATGAGGTCGGAATGGAGACCGATGAGATTGCGGTCGCGCCCGGTGATGTGGACGATGGTGGCACAGCCGACTTCGTCATGCAGGGTGCGGGCGGCGGCGATGTTGCCGAGGCGGATGCGCGCCAGGGGATTCTCCGCCAGACTGATGGCGTCGGCGCCGGCCGCGGTCAGGGCGCGGGCGCCGACGATGAGTTTGCGGCAATCGAGACCGCGCGGCGGGTCGAGTTCGACGGTGACGACGGTCCGCTTGCCCCAGGAGGCGAGGAAAGTCCCGGCCAGCTCCGGGGGTGCGGTCGCAGTGGCCGCCGGGACAACGGCCGATGGCACTGGTCGCGGACGGGGGGCGGGGCGGCTGCCGGCGAGGGCGGCGCTGAGGGCGCGGATATGCTCGGGAGTGGTGCCGCAGCAGCCGCCGATGAGGGTCGCCCCGGCGGCGACCATGTCGCGGGCGACGGCGCTGAAATATTCCGGGGTGGCGAGGTAGATATAGCGGCCGTCGTGATATTCGGGAAAGCCCGAATTGGGAAAGGCCGAGAGGGGGAGGGCAGTGACCCGGGCCATCCGTTCCAGCACCCGCAGCAATTCGCGCGGGCCGCCGCCGCAGTTGGCGCCGAGACCGGCGGCGCCGGCGGCGCTGAGACGCCGCACGGCGGCTTCGGCGCTGACACCGGCGCGGGTGCGCCCCTCTTCGAGAAAAGCCATCTGCGCCAGGGCCGGCAGTCCGAGGGTGGCGCTCACCGCCAGGGCCAGTTCGAGATCCTCCAGGGAGGTGAAGGTTTCGAGGAGAAAAAGATCGACACCCCCCTCGGCGAGGGCACTCATCTGCTGCGTGAAGATTTCGCTTTTTGCTTCCGGGGTCAGTTCCGTCGTCTCGCCGCGGGGGGGGAGGAGCGGCCCGACCGCACCGGCGACGAACCCGTCTGCACCGGCGGCTTCGCGGGCGAGGCGAGCCCCGGCACCATTGATGGCCGCGACCTTCTTCTCCAGGCCGATGGCGCCGAGGCGCAGGGCATTGGCGCCGAAGGTATTGGTTTCGAGGAGGCGGGCGCCGGCGGCGGCATAATCGGCATGAACCTGCCGCACCAGTTCGGGGCGGACGAGATTGAGGTGTTCGAAATTGCCGTCGAGGGGGATGCCGCGGCTGTAGAGGAGGGTCCCCATGGCGCCATCGCCGATGATGACCCGTTCCTGCAACTGTGCGAGAAAGGCCTGACTGCGGCCGGGAAAGGTCGACATGGCGGGCTTTATCCTTTGCTGCGGGGCGCTGGCCGAAAGAGCTGTACGGTTATGCCACAAATTGCCGGAGAAAGAAAGAAGGGGCGGATTGTCTCCGCCCCTCTTGGCCTTCCGGGTGCCGACGCCTCAACTCGTTTCGCGCAGAATCGCCGTATAGAAGCGGTGGCCATCCGATTCGGCGGCGGAGAGGGAGAGTTCGAGGCGCAGCCGGGTTCCGTCCCGCCGCCGGCCGGCGAGAGGCGTCCCCGGTGCCGGCAGGGTCTCTCCGGCGCCGGCCAGAAATGCCTCGACCGAGCGACCAGCCAGTTCATGGCAGTCAGGGTGGATCAGGGCATCGACGCGCAGACCGATAGCGTCGGTACGACTGTAGCCGAAGAGCCGTACCGCCTGGACATTGAAGAGGATGATCTGGCCATTGGCGAGGAAACAGACGATGGCGTCGCGAGCGGTGTCGGTGAGGAGGTGGAAGCGGCGTTCCGATTCCTCCAGCTGTTCGACACTCGCTTGCAGCTTGTCCATCATGCGGTTGAATCCGGTGGTGAGGGTGCCGATTTCGTCGGAACCGCGGGGGGGGAGGCGCTGATCGAGACGGCCGGTCGCCTCGACTTCGCCAATGGCGGTACCGAGCCGCCCGAGGGGGCGGGTGACCACGGTGCGCATGAGGAGCCCGAGGCAGGCCACCAGGGCGAGGAAGACTGCCGCGGTTTGCAGCGCGTCGTCACGCAGGTTGGCCAGGATCTGGCGGTCGAGGCTGGCGACGGAGATGCGCACCGAGGCCGCACCGATGATCTCGCCCAGGCGGTAATGATAGGCCCGGTCGCGCTCCGGCGGGTAGGCGGCGCGGATGAAGGCGGGAGCGGCGGCCGGCTCGCCGTGACATTCGAGGCAACTGCCGTCGGCGCGGAAGGGCTGCAGATAGCGGAAGACCCGCTCGCCGGCAGTGTCATCGAAGCCGTACGCTTCCTTGAGTTCGGGATGGGAAACAAACTTGATGAGGGTAGCTGTCTCAAAGGGGTCGGGGGCATTACGCGGATTGCGGAAACGGCTTGACACCTGGCGGACGCCATAGCCGAGGTCGTCGCCGATGCGGGCGATGATGCGGTCGGCGGCGACGACGGGAATGAGGCCGAAGCGCCGGTCGGAGAGGGTGACGTCGCCGCGCAGGAGTTCGGCCGAAAGATACTCCCGGGCGTGAATGGCGCCGGCGGCGAGGAGGCGCGCCTTGGCCACCGATTCGGCAATGATCACCTCTTGCTGGCGCCGGTAATCGAGAGCGAGGGTCAAGAGAAAAAAGAGCAAGAGGATGGCGGCGACAACGAGATTGACGCGGCTGACGAGCTTGAAATTACGGAATGGCGACATAAGTGGTTGCCCCCTTCGCGGCACGGACGAGTTCGCTAATTGTACCCGGCGCCGGCGACACGGCAAGGCCTCAACCCGGCAGGCGGTCGATCCGCTGCAAAAACTGGCGGAGGATGGCAGCGGTCAGTCCCCAGATCTGATGCCCATCGACGGTGCAAAAATAGACGGTTTCCAGCAACCCGCGGTGGCGCCAGTTTTCCCGGTGCCAGCGCGCCGGCTCGCACAGACGCGCCAGGGGGAGTTCGATGACGGCGGCGATCTCGGCGGGATCGGGATGCAGTTGCGGCGGTTCGGTGAGCAGGCCGACATAGGGAGTGACGTGGTAAGCGTGGACCGAAACGAAATCGTCAAGGCGGCCGAGGAGGGTGACGGCGCCGGCCGGGATGCCGACTTCTTCCTCGGTTTCGCGCAGGGCGGTGGCGGCGAGATCGTCATCCATCGCCTCCGCCGCCCCGCCGGGGAAGGCGATCTCGCCGCGATGGTGGCGCAACGTCGCGGTGCGCCGGGTGAAGAGGAGGAGATCCTCGCCGGCACGGCTGTAGAGGGGGAGCAGCACCGCCGCCGGACGCAGCAGCCCGTGTTCGATACGTCGCGGCGGCACGGCGGCGAGACAGGTGCGCAGGGCGACGGGATCGAGCATCAGGCGCGCTGCGCGGCGTTGGCCTTGAGTTTGGCGATAGTCGCCGCATAATCGGGAGTATTGAAGACGGCGCTGCCGGCGACAAAGACGTCGGCGCCGGCGGCGGCGATAGCGGCGATGTTGTCGGTCTTGACCCCGCCGTCGACTTCGAGTTCGATGGCGCGGCCGCTCAGATCGATGCGCCGGCGCAGTTCGGCGATCTTGCCGAGGCCCGTAGGGATGAAACTCTGGCCGCCGAAGCCGGGGTTGACGGTCATGACCAGAACGAGATCGAGGTCGTCGAGGATGACATCGAGGGTCGAGACAGGTGTTGCCGGGTTGAGGGAGACCCCGGCCTTCTTGCCGAGGCTCTTGATCAGCTGCACGGTGCGGTGCAGGTGTGGCACCGCTTCCTGGTGGACGGTGATGAGGTCGGCGCCGGCCCTGGCAAAGTCGGGGATGTAGCGGTCGGCATGCTCGATCATCAGATGGACATCGAGGGGGAGCCTGGTCACCTTGCGCACCGCTTCCACCACCAGCGGGCCGATGGTGATGTTGGGGACGAAGTGACCGTCCATGACGTCGATATGGACATAGTCGGCGCCGCCGGCTTCGATGGCGCGGATTTCGTCGCCGAGGCGGGCAAAGTCGGCGGAGAGGATGGAGGGGGCGATCTTGGTCATGCAAAGACTCCTTCGTGGTACGTGAGAGGCAATTTACAACCAATATTCCCTTTCAGGGCGACGGCCTAATTCTTTTCAGGACTATCGAATTTTTTCCATGGTAATCAGCATAGCTGCGATTGATCCAGTCCATATCCACAAAATAGATATCGGAGAAAAAGAGACTGGCCGGCAGATTCTGCAATATTTCAACTTCGCAGACAGGTGCCGGGTTGGCCTTGATCCGGGCATTTCGCAGTTGTAGTTCCTGGTCGT
Organism: Desulfuromonadales bacterium GWC2_61_20; assembly: GCA_001799485.1. Classification (GTDB taxonomy): domain Bacteria; phylum Desulfobacterota; class Desulfuromonadia; order Desulfuromonadales; family UBA2197; genus UBA12091. The sequence continues at coordinate 39,157 of MGTO01000072.1, forward strand.
AGCGGTAACTCTTGCCACTGAGCAGATCCCCGGTGACGGTGACAAGATTCGAGTTCCCCAGGGCCAGGAGAACAACGCCGTAAAGGATGAACGGCGGAGCAACAAATTTGATCGGTATCCGGCTGATGAAGCCCAGATTCTCGGGGTTGATGCGGGCCGTGCAGACAACGACATTGAGGAGCCAACCGACGAGAAACAACAGGTAGATCAGATTCACCACGCGGTAAGGAGGGTGTATGCCCATCCCCCAGTACGGTGGGAAATAGCAGGCAAAGAGGAATACCAAAAGCAGTAATGATGACACCCCCGGGTGGATGCCCTTGACCAGATCTTGCAGGCGCTGATTGCGTCGTGTGTAGCAAACTACCAGGAGCGTCAAGGTGAGCAGGTGGGGGGTGCCGACCCAGAGCAGGAGTGACGAATAGGTGGCGGTAATGGCCTGCAACCCCGCCGCCAGGGTGTCGCGACTCCCGGCATAACTCCCCAGTCGCAGAGTATTTCCCGGCGCCAGCAGCTCTAGCCCGCTACCGACCACGACGGCGGCAATGATCCACAGCAGGCGTCGGTCGAGTCTTCGCCCGTGCAGATGGTCGTACAGAAAAAAGAGGAGGAGGGCGGGGGAAAGGATGGCCAGGATAACTTCATTGGTCCCCGGCAGGCAGAGACCGAGAAGGATACCAACCACGACGAGACCTCTTCTTTCCCCAGCCTCTGTTCTGGTCCGCAGGCGGAGGATTACGGCAGAGAGAAGGAACAGGAGAACGGCTCCGGCCAGATAGGTAAAGGTCCCTGGTACCCAGTACAGACCGGAGCGGAGGTCGGGCATCTGGTCGAAATAGACGAAGACCAGCGCCAGGGCGAGGATGATTTTCCCCCGCACCGAAAGATTCTCTTGCGTGATCTCCGCAATGAGAAAGAGCAACGCACCGAAGAGGGCCAATGAGAGGAGCACCGGGAGGAGTTTGTATGCCCAGAGCTGCCCGAAAACCATGGGACTGATCAACATCAGACTGACGGAAAAATAACGTCCGGTGATCTGGGTGTACCAGTAGTGCAGGGAATCGACAAAACCTTTCTCCCGTGCTATTGCGGCGAAGGCAAAATCATCGGTCCAAGGATGGGCAAAGGCCGCATTCACCAGAAAGGGGAGAATCCCCCCGCAGAGAAGGATGATGATGACCGTCTCGATCTTCACCGTGGCGAGGCTCAGCTTTACTGTCGCCCCCCATCTTACCACTAGGCTCACAGGAGATCCTCTTCGTAGTACAACTCTCCGCCGACCACTTTTGTCGTTGCCACGCGCGCACCCATGAGAAGATCCAGGGTATGGGGGTAAGGAAAGAATTGCAGATGCAGATCGAAGGTGTAGCGGTAGGGACGCTGGCGGGGGACGACGATGATCAGCCGCCGGCCGGTAACGCGGCGCAGCTCACGAATCACCACCTGCGGCTCGACCGTGTGTTCGAGGGTATGTGCGCAGATCACCGTATCGAAGAATTTATCGGCAAAAGGGAGGCTGTCGGCCCGGCCGCAGCAGTACCGGGGGGCACCCTTCTCCGAACTTCCCCATGGCGGCAAAATGTCGAGCCCGACAACTTCGACCTGAAGTTCCTTGGATAGTCGGCGGGCCAGATAACCGCGACCACAGCCGACATCGAGAACCGTAGGGCCCTGGACTCTCTGTAAAACGAGCTCGATACTGGCGGGATGAAGATCTGTTGCCCGTTGCAGATGGCTGCCGGCGAGACGCTTGTAGGTGGCCTCCAACTCCGGCGCCGACAGGGCCAAGGCACGCTCCTTGAAGCCGGCGAACTCCCGCCATTGTTTTCCGAGCACCAAGCGTAGCAACGGCCCCATAACCAGAAGATTGTCACGCAACGCCGGGGGGAGTAAATGATCGAGCCCCCAATTCAGCCAGATCGTTACTTGGCGATCAAGAAGGGCCATGAGCGCTCTTTTCTAGGCACGATTCGACAACATAGATAGGCCGCCGCTTCACTTCTTCAAAGATGAAACCGAGATATTCCCCGATTATGCCGAGGACGAAAAATTGTACCGCGAAGAGAAAAGAAATCAGGACAACTATCGTTGTGTAGCCGGAGATGACATTGCCGAGCATCATTTTCATTATCAGGGAATAAATTCCCACCCCGATGGAGAATAAACCGCAGATCACCCCGAGGAGGAGGGCCAGGCGCAACGGTAGCCGGGAAAAGGTGGCCAGGGCCGAAATGGATAAATTGCACAATTGCAGGAAAGAATATTTGCTGTTTCCGGCCGCCCGGCGCGGGGCAACAAAGGATATGGAGCTTTTGCTGAATCCAACGGTCTGGATGATACCCCGCAAAAACCTGGCCCGTTCCCGGTACTCTTGCCGCAATACCTCGCAGACGCGGCGATCAAGGAGAAAGAAATCCGAGGCATTGGCGACAAAACCCTCGGGGGATAGGCCATTGAGCACGACATAAAAGAGGCGGGATTTCAGCTGCTGGCTCCAGCTTCGTTCGACACTGTCTTCCCTGACCATGTGAACGATGCGCTTGCCGGCACGATGTTGTGCCAGCATCTCGGGGATCAGCGCCGGCGGGTGCTGCAGATCGGCGTCGAGGCAGATCACGGCGTTACCCCGACAGTGGTCAATACCGGCCAGCATCGCCGCTTCATGTCCGAAGTTGCGCGACAGGTTGACGATACGCACCCGTTCTTTCCCGGCGGCGATCTCCGCGAGCAACTCGCCGCTTCCGTCACTGCTGCCGTCATTGACAAAGACCACCTCCCACGAACCTGGTAATCCTTGCAGGATGCTCCAGGTCTCGGCCCAGAATAACGGGAGCATCTCTGCTTCGTTGAAGACGGAAACGACCAGCGACAGCTCGACCTGCTTCATCCTCGGCTCCCTGAGCTCTTCTGCCCGCAGCGGTCTTTGTACTCCGTCATCCGCCGACAATTTGCCTCCCTGAAAGGTCCGTCTGAGGGTCGCGCCGCCGCTCCCCTTGCGCAGAGGGCGCAAGCGCCAGCCAGTCTGCTCCAGATTGCGTTCATCCTTTGCTCAATTGGTCAGCATGATTCGCACCATCGAGACCAGGCGCTGCTTGTCGGCTTTGGAGATATAGGCGGCGCAGCCGTGCGCCCGCGCTTCCTCCTTGCTGATCTTCTCCGAGGTCAGCAGGATCACCGGGGTGAATTTGTTCACCCGGTTGCGCTTGCGCACATAGGCCGCGAGTTCGAAGCCGTTCATCCCCGGCATGTTGAGGTCGGTGACGATGAGATCGAACATGTTGCTGAAGCAGACCGAATCGCGCATCGGATCCTCGAGGATCTCCACCGCCATCTCCCCCGACTCGGCGGTGACGACCTCGTACTCGCTGCTGAACGCGTCGGAGAGCTGGGCGAGAACGACCGGGCTGTCATCGACAATGAGAATTCTGCGCATCGGTTCCTTCCCCTCTCCCGCCATTGTCTCTGGTCCGGACTGTGTCGCAGGCGCGTAAGCCATTTTCGCCGAGATGATATTTTTTTCAACTGAATTCGCCCTTATCCCTAGCATTGACATGAAACGAGGCCGCAAAGCCCTGATCTTCCGCTCGCCCATTGTTCGCGACTTTGCACCCTAAAAAAACACTTGACAATGTACCATCAAGGAAATAGCGTCGGTTTCTGTTAAATTGGTTAGGGCCTATTTAGAATAAAGAGAAGGAGGGGGGATGTTCGAGGGGGGACGTCTTGCAGACCGGCTATTTGCGGCGCGTTGTTGCGCCGTGGCGGCCGGTTTTCTGTTTTGTGGAATGGCATAGCCGGTTATTAGGCTGAAGAATCGCGCCGAGGTTTTTTAAGGAGGGGTACGTGGTGAAAAAGTTTGTCTCCGCCCTGGTTGTCCTATCATCAGTTTTTCTTGGTGCCGGCTCGGCATATTCCGGCAATGCGGAGCTTGAGAAAGATTTGGCCAGCTCCCTTCGGAGAAGCCAGAAGGTCGTCGCACAGATCCAAAGGAAACGGGGTGAAGGGCAACCGATCAGGGCGGAAATGGCCGAATTGCAGGCGGAAGCAGAAGGGCTCCGCGCATCGAAAATGCTTCTGGAGGAACGCTTTCGCGGTCGTGGCCAGCATGCCCGGGACCTTGGGGGCAAGGCCCGGCAGCGACAGGAAGTGATGGAGATCCGCTATCACGAGGTTCTTGGGCAGCTCCAGCCCCTCCTCGATGAAATCGCCCGGGAAGGGACGCCCCCCGCGGCAACCCTGGACGCGCTGCAGGGGTTGTTCAAGCAAATTGGCCCGGAAAAGAATACCCCCATTCTCGGCAGCCTTCCCTACAGCCACCTGAACGATGCTGTGCGCGCACCGGTGGCGGCGCCGCTGCTGGTTCCGGCTTATCGGGGCGGGAACAGCGCCGTCGGCGCCGCCGATACCCAGGGCAGCACCGACGCGCCGATTACTCCGGAAATCGCCGTGCTGGCCCAATCCCTCGACTGGAACCCGGTCCGCATCCATGAATGGGTGCAGCTGAATATCGCGACCGAGTGGTACTGGGGTTCGATGAAGGGCGCTGAGGAGACCCTGCGCCAGAGAAGCGGCAATGATGCGGACCAGGCGGCCCTGCTCATCGCCCTGCTGCGTTCGGCCGGATTTCCGGCCCGCTACGTGCGCGGCACCATCGAGTTCTTCCCCGGGATCGAGCAGGCCCAGCGGCTTACCGGCCTTGACGATCCGCTGCAGATCGCCGCTTTCCTCCAGAAAGCCGGCATCCCCTTTGTGCCGATCATCGCCGGCGGCAAGATCGCCAACTTCCGCGTCGAGCACGTCTGGGTCGAAACCAGGGTCCCGTACGCCAATTACCGCGGAGCCCTCCTCGATAACATGGGTAAAACCTGGGTCGCCCTCGATACCCACATGAAGCCCCCCGGTTATCGGTGGAATACCCCCAGCGATTTCGGTGCCGATTTCAATCTGGCGGCACTGCGCGACGAATACCTTTTTCAGCCCCGCACCGAATCACCCCGAGAATATCTGCGCAGCGCCTTCGACCAGTACCTGAGCGAAAATTTTGTCCCGGCAACCTTTGCGGACCATCTGCGCGGCAGAACCCTGATCGCCGAACCTCTGGGCCTGCTGCCGGCCAGCCTGCAGTTCAGCCCGACGGCCGTGACCGGAGAATACAGCGAACTCCCTGCCGATCTGCGGCACCAGGTGACGCTGACCGCCACCACCCTCGACGGCGACGAACTCTTCACTCTTTCCTTCGCTGCCTCCGCGCTTTCCAACCGTAACGTCACCCTCTCCTACGAGCCAGAGACGGTGGAGGACCAGCAGATTATCCACTCCTATGGCGGCCTCGACAACACCCCAGCCTACCTGGTCCAGCTCCGACCGGTCCTCATGGTCGACGGCGAGCGCCAGGTGGTGGGTCGGGACGGTCTCCCCATGGGGACCACCTACCGCCTCACCATCGGCCTCACCGCGCCAAACGGGCGGCACGAAGTCGTCAGTCAACAGGTCATCGGCAATCTCTCCTCCCTCGCCATCGTCGCGCAAAAGGTGGTGCCGCCGCCGAACCTTCCCGCGGAGGAAAAGACCGCCGAGCGACTGCTGCATGAGGCGGCCCTGTCGTATGTTGAACGCTGGAACGCGGCCGAAGAGGAATTGGCGGCTTTTCTCAAGGTGACGATCGTCCGCCCGCTGCCGACGGTCGTTACAGTTGGCGGAGTCATCGATGTCAGCGAGCTGTTCGGCATTCCCCAGGGTTTCGAGTGGAAAGGGGTCTTCATCGATGCGGGCTTTCGCCGCATTGAAACCGTGGCCGCACCCGGGCAGGAAGAGCGGGCGGGGGAGTTCATGCGCCTGTCGGCCCTGGAAGGTTCAATCCTCGAAAACCGCATCTTCGAGGACGACTTCGGCGTTGCCTCCATTTCCACCGCCAAGCTCCTGGCGCTGACGAGGCAAAGTCCAACCCCCCTGCTGACCCTCGACGGGGCCAATGTCGATGCCCTCCTGCCGACCCTCGCTATCGGCGAAAACGTTAAAACCGACATCGGGAATGCCGTCCATCAGGGGCTCACTGTCACCTTGCCGGAAGCAGAAAGCGGTTACAAGAGCTGGACGGGGATTGGCTATGTCAAGGAAAACCCGGTCACCGGCGAGGCCGGGTACATGCTTTCGGGGATGATCGCCGGGGGGATGACGGCCGAGGAGTGGGCCGACGAGGCCCTGCGCCAGCGCTTCGAAAACGCCTATGCGGAGCCGGCCAACCTGAATCCGGCCGCGGCCGCCCGGATCTTCATGATCCCCGTCAGTGATCGTCAAAACGGTATCGTCGGACAAAAGGTCCAAGAGCCACTGGCGGTTCTGGTGGTCGATCTTGAAGGCCGGCCGGTGGTCGGCGCGGAAGTGATCTTCACCGCCCTCGCGGGCGGGGCTCATTTCGATGGTTCGGCAACCGTGAGTGTACCTACCGCGAGCAACGGCATCGCCAAAAGCCGGCCGACACTCGGCACCGGAACCAAAGATAAACCTTCCTATCAGCGGGCCAACCAGGGGGACGCCTATCTCACCCAGATCGGCGTCAATCTCTTCAGTGCCTCGGTGTCCGGACAATACGGGCCGCTTTCCCTGGCCAAACCTTTTGAAGTCTATGGCCGCCCTGACGTCCCGGTCGGCATGGTCAAACTGCTCGGGGACGGCAACGGGGCGCAGGCCAATAATCCGGTGGGAACCTTGAGTCTTCTCGTGGTCGATCAATACCAAAACCCGGTCTCCAATGTGCCGGTGACCTTCCTGGCCGAAAGTGCGGTGTCGCGGGACGCCAGTGTTGTCCTCCCCCCAGGCTACCGCGGCATCACCTTCTATGGCCGGGACAGCTGCCCCAGCGCATACCCCCTCTTTGGCGAATGCGCCAGCTCTCCCAGCCTCACCCGGTTGAGCGCCCATTTCGGCGTGGGGGTCAATGCGATCCTCGGCAACACGGTCAATACCCGCTATGTGGTCTCGGCCAAAACGCCGGCCGGCCCGGGCGAGACCTTCACGGTGTACAGCAGTGGTTCCGCGAAGCAGGACGACTACCTGCCGCCCCAGCTCTATATCCGCCATCTCGATCGCGTCAACAACCGGGGCGAGCGGGTCAATGCCGCCAAAGCCGGTGAAGCGTTGAAAGCGCCCCTGGCCGCCACCCTGTTCCTGATGACCAGCGATTACACCATGGTGGGGCCGACGACCTGCACCAAATACGATTCCAAGGGTCAACCGTACCTGACCGATTGCTGGAGCATTAAAGGGAGCGGCCTGGTCAAGACCGCGCGCATCAACGCCGGCACCGTTTTGTTTACCCCCGTTGCGGGCGGCGGAGCGGCCGGTGTGACCGAGGATCAAGGGGATGGCAACTACCAGACGGGCTATACCACCGGGCCCCTTCCCAGCCTGAACCGGATCGCAGCCCTCGGCGAAGCCGCCGTGAGCGTTCCCCTGGTCTATGGCAACTCCTATGGGGTGCCGATTCAAGGGGGGTATACGAGCGCAACCCTGCCGATGCGCACCCTGACCTTAAAGAGCGGACAAAAGGGATTATTCAACCAGACGTCGAAAGAACTCCTTGCGCAGACCCCGCAAACGACGGAATACGAGGTTTACGGGGTCAACGTGACCTCCCAGATCAGCCCCAAGGTGCTGAATCTCGGCGAGGGGAATATGGCTCGGGACGACCTCACGGTGACCTACACGATTTGGCCTAACGGGACGCCTCCGGCCGGGTATGTTGCCCTCGGCGCCGAGGTGGATCTCGCCACCGTGACCCTGTCCGGAGGGACGCAATGGGCGGGGCGCCTGATCGGCAGTGCCGTCCAGGGGGCCGGCTCTGCG